>NZ_JANIJY010000001.1:0-453334 GCF_024580695.1 Brevibacterium sp. 91QC2O2
GTCCCGGCGGATCACTGTGGATCCGCCGGGACCGCCGCCCCCGTCGTCAAGCCGCGCGAATCGGGGCGCGGCAGGGAGGGGTGCGGGACCCGGTCAGGCCGCGGAACCCTCGGTCGAGCCCGAGTCACCGGCCGTCGGATCGTCGAGCTTGTACTTCTTGGTCGCCTGGGCGGCCAGGGCCGAGTCGACCAGTCCGAGATCGGCCAGGCTGATGAGCGTCTGCACGACGACAGAGGCGGCATCGATGAGGTAGTGACGGCGTGCGGCCGGACGGGTATCCGAGATCGCATAGTCGTCGGCGCCCAGCGACACGAAGTGATTCGGCACGTACTGCCGGATCATATCCGGCACGCCACGGGAGAAATCACTTGTGGCGATGACGGGGCCGTCGGCGCCGGCCAGCTGCTGGGCGACGAAGGGCACGCGCGGCTCGGCCTCCGGATGGAGCAGCCGCTCGTCGTCGCAGGTCAGGCCGTCACGACGCAGTTCCTGCCAGCTGGTGACCGACCAGACGTCGGCGCTGACACCCCAATCCTCTGCCAGCATCTGCTGGGCCTGCAGGATCCACGGCACACCAACGCCGGAGGCCATCAGCTGGGCCTTGGGCGCTCCGGAGATCGCAGGTCCGTCCTTGAGCTTGTACAGGCCCTTGAGCAGGCCGTCGACGTCCAGGCCCTCCGGCTCGGGCGGCTGAACCATCGGCTCGTTGTACATCGTGATGTAGTAGCTGACGTTCGGGTCGCGGGAATCGGCCGGGTCGTACATACGGTGCAGACCGTCGCGCACGATGTGGGCGATTTCGTAGACATAGGCCGGATCGTAGGACACGATCGACGGGAAGGTCGAGGACAGGATGTGCGAGTGACCATCGCCGTGCTGCAGGCCCTCGCCGACCAACGTCGTGCGGCCGGCGGTGGCTCCCAGGATGAAACCGCGCGCCATCTGGTCGCCGGCGGCCCAGAATCCATCGCCGGAGCGCTGGAACCCGAACATCGAATAGAAGATGTAGAACGGGATCATCGGCTCGCCGTGCGTGGCATAGCTGGTGCCGGCTGCCGTGAATGCGGCGGTGGAGCCGGATTCGTTGATGCCCATGTGCAGCAACTGGCCGTCCGTGGCCTCCTTGTAGGCCAGGAACAGATCGCGGTCGACGGAGATGTAGTTCTGTCCGTGCGGGTTGTAGATCTTGGCCGTCGGGAAGAACGAGTCCATGCCGAATGTGCGGGCCTCGTCGGGAATGATCGGGACGATGCGCTTGCCGAACTCCTTGTCGCGCATCAGATCCTTGAGCACGCGCACAAAGCCCATGGTCGTGGCGATCTTCTGCTTGCCCGAGCCCTTGTAGCCGACCTTGAAGTCCTTGTCATCGGGCAGCTTGATCTGCGTGTACTTCGAGCGGCGCTCGGGGACGAAACCGCCCAGCTCGCGGCGGCGTTCGCGCAGGTACTGGACCTCCGGGGCGTCGGGGCCGGGGTTGTAGTACGGCGGCTTCTTCGGGTTCTCCTCGAGCTGCTTGTCGCTGATCGGGATGTTGAAGTGGTCACGGGCCAGCTTCAGATCCTCGATCGTGAGCTTCTTCATCTGGTGCGTCGCGTTGCGGGCCTCGAAGTGCGGTCCCAGTGAGTAACCCTTGACGGTCTTGACCAGGATGACGGTCGGCTGTCCCTTGTGCTCCATCGCCGCCTTGTAGGCCGCGTAGACCTTGCGGTAGTCATGGCCACCGCGTTTGAGGCCCCAGATCTGGGCGTCGGTGTACTCCTCGACCATGGCCTTGGTCCGGGGATCGCGGCCGAAGAAGTTATCGCGCACGAAACCACCGGACTCACCCTTGTACGTCTGGTAATCGCCGTCGGGGGTCTGGTTCATCAGGTTGACCAGTGCGCCGTCACGGTCGCGGGCCAGCAGGTCATCCCATTCGCGGCCCCAGATCACCTTGATGACGTTCCAACCGGCACCGTGGAACTGTGCTTCCAGCTCCTGGATGATCTTGCCGTTGCCGCGCACCGGGCCGTCCAGGCGCTGCAGATTGCAGTTGATGACGAAGGTCAGGTTGTCCAGGCCCTCGTATGCCGCGGTCTGGAGCATGCCGCGGCTCTCGGGCTCGTCCATTTCGCCATCGCCCAGGAAGGCCCAGGTGTGCTGTTGCGAGGTGTCCTTGATGCCGCGGCCCATCAGGTAGCGGTCGAACTGGGCCTGCGCGATCGCATTCATCGGCCCCAGGCCCATGGACACGGTGGGGTGCTCCCAGAAGTTCGGCAGCTGGCGCGGGTGCGGATACGAGGGCATGCCGAAGGGCTTGCCGTCGATGCGGTGGGAGACCTGCTGGCGGAAACCGTCGAGCTGGTCTTCGCTCATCCGGCCCTCGAGGAGGGACCGGGCGTACATCCCGGGGGAGGCGTGGCCCTGGAAGAAGATGTGATCGCCGCCGCCGGGGTGGTCCTTGCCGCGGAAGAAGTGGTTCAGGCCGACCTCGTAGAGTGTCGCGGCAGAGGCGTAGGTCGAGATGTGACC
This sequence comes from Brevibacterium sp. 91QC2O2, assembly GCF_024580695.1. Taxonomy (NCBI): domain Bacteria; kingdom Bacillati; phylum Actinomycetota; class Actinomycetes; order Micrococcales; family Brevibacteriaceae; genus Brevibacterium; species Brevibacterium sp. 91QC2O2. The sequence continues at coordinate 2,512 of NZ_JANIJY010000001.1, forward strand.
GCCGACCTCGATGCCGGGACGCTGTGCACGGTGGACGAGCATTGCGGCGTTCCAGCGGTTCCAGCTGCGGTAGCGGCGTTCGACCTGTTCATCACCGGGGAACCACGGTTCGTTCTCCGGGGCGATCGTGTTGATGTAGTCGGTGGTGACCAGGTTCGGCACGCCCACGTTCTTCTCGCGGGCCCGCTCGATGAGGCTGAGCATGATGTAGCGGGCGCGCTCGGGGCCCGCGTCCTTGACGACTCCATCGAGGGAGTCGAGCCACTCGCGCGTCTCCTCCGGATCGATGTCCGGTACCTGGGCCGGTAGGCCGTTGAGGATCGGACCGTTGCTCTTGTTGTCCAAGGCGCATTCCTTCCGCTTGGGATTTGGTCGGAAACGTTGTCTGCCCATGCCAGTTGAACGGTCGTTCGAAAGGTATGGAGTTTAGACTTTTACCGTCACTAGTTTATGACAGTCAGGGTCCCGATATGTCGTGGCCGGGCGCATTGTGCCCTGTCAGAGCCCTGATCGGGTTGTGGAACCGATCACCGGCGCTGGTCGGTGTCTCCCATGGTGGGACGGACGGGCACGTTTCTGGCCGGGCATTTGCCCGAATGCCGCTTCACATGAAAAATTAAGGAGTATGGCAACGACTTCCTCTAGTAGGACGAGCAATAAGGATTCCGCACCAACCGCAGCCACCGACCCGGGGGCGAACAATCCACTGGGGCTGAGCGCGGGACAGTACATTCAGGAATTGGGCTACGACGACGATGTCGACTTCGCGCTGCGCGATGCCATCGCACAGATCACGGGCGAGGACATGGCCGCCGACGACGTCGAGGACGTTTTCGACGCCGTGGTGATGTGGTGGCGTTCGGACGACGAAGATCTGGTCGACGGCTTGGTCGACGCTCAGACCATGCTCTCCGAGACCGGCACGGTCTATCTGCTCACCCCCAAGGCCGGGCGACCCGGACACATCAGCCCGGTTGAGATCAACGATGCGGCGCCCACCGCCGGCATGCACGTGACGACCACCGTCAGCGTCGGCCCGGACTGGTCGGGCGTGCGTTTGGTCGCCAAGAAGAGCAACGGCTGAGATGAACGGCGCGGCTCCGGTCCCCGGCGTTCCGGCGCCGGAACTGATTCTGCCGGACCAGTACGGCTCGACCTTCGTGCTCTCCGAGGCCAGCCGGGAGTCGGCAGTCCTCTTGGTGTTCTACCCGTTCGCATTCTCTCCTGTGTGCGGCCGGGAGATGTCACTGCTGACGGATCTGGCCCGGACCGGGGAACCAGGCGGCGGAATCCGTGCAGTGGGCATCAGCGTCGACTCGAAGTACACCCTGGCGGCCTGGAGCCGGGAGGCAGGGATCGGCATCGAGTTGCTCAGCGATTTCTGGCCGCACGGTGCGGCCGCACAGACCTATGGGGTGTTCGACGAACAGCGTGGTGCCGCCCGACGTGGTACTTTCCTCATCGACACCCACGGAATCATCCAACGCGCGGAGACCGGCCCTGTGGACCGGGTCCGCGACCTCGCTTCATGGTTGCACTGAGGAGGCCACACCATGCCCAGCATCTTCTCCAAGATCATCTCCGGTGAAATCCCCGGCACTTTCGTCTACCAGGACGACCTGTGCGTCGCGTTCCTGGACATTCAGCCACTGACCGCCGGCCACACGATGGTCGTCCCGCGCCAGGAGATCGACCACTGGCTCGATCTGCCCACCGAACTCAACGCACACCTGTTTACGGTGGCGCAGCTGATCGGACAGGCCCAGCAGGCCGCCTTCGGCTGCCAGCGGGTGGGCGTCATGGTGCAGGGCTACGAGGTGCCCCACGTCCACATCCATGTGTGGCCGACGAACTCGCTGAAGGACTTCCATGTGCTCGAGCGCGGCTCGGTCGCCTCGCCGGAGACCCTGGAGGCGGCGGCGGCCAAGATCCGCGCACAGCTGGGCGAGCAGGCCGCGACCGGCCCCGGCGCCACGGCCTGATGCCCGAGGGACATTCGGTCCACAGAATCGCGGCCCGCTTCGCCGACCTGATGGTCGGCAGGCGGGTCGCGGTGTCCTCGCCCCAGGGCCGGTTCGCAGCCGGCGCCGCGCTCCTCGACGGCCGGACGATAGAGGAGTCCTACGCGGTGGGCAAGCAGCTCTTCCTGTCCTTCTCCGGCGAGCTGTGCCTGCGGGTCCACCTGGGGCTCTACGGGGCCTGGGATTTCGCCCGGCTGACCGGGCAGGGGGAGCGCGCGGGGCAGACGGGCGAGTACTCGCTGGCCCAGCGCAGCATGGGCGCGCCCAGGAAATTGCGCGCTGGCCGGGTGACCCGGCTGCGGGCCGGTGAGAACGAGTTGCCCCGCCCGGATGAAACCGCGGCCGAAACCGTCGGCGGGCCCGTCTGGCCCCCGGAACCCGTCGGCGCGGTGCGTGCCCGCCTGCTGACAGCCGACGCCTGCGCCGATCTGCGCGGGCCCACCGCCTGCGAGGTCTTGGAGCCAGGGGAACTGACGGCCCGTTTGCGGAAACTGGGTCCCGATCCGCTGGTCGACGGCCGGGCCGCCGGGGGCCGCCGGTTCATCTCCGTGGCCCAGCGCAAGCGCACGCCGATCGGCACAGTGCTGATGGACCAGGCGGTGGTTGCGGGAATCGGCAATATCTACCGGGCCGAGCTGCTGTTCCGGGCCCGGGTGAACCCCCATACGGCGGCGAATGCCCTGCCCGTCGAGGTGCTGCGGGCCCTGTGGGACGATTGGTGCCGACTGTTGCCGATCGGCGTGGAGACCGGGGTGATCGTCACCCGTACCCGACTGCGCGGTGCGGCGAAGCAACTGGCCCTCGAAACGGTCGAGGGCCGACACGCGGTCTACGGTCGGGCCGGGCAGCCGTGCTACAGGTGCCACACCCCCGTGGCCCTGGAAGTCGTGGCCGGGCGCAAACTGTACTGGTGCCCCGGCTGCCAACTCGCCTGAGCCTGCAGCCGGGGCGCCGCGGGCATCACCAGGCGGCTTTGGCCCGCTGGACCTGCTTCATGCCGATGAACAGGCCGATGGCCGAGAGTACCCCGCCCAGTGCGACATAGGCCGAGATGCCCGCCGAGCCGGCGCCGGAGGCCAGCAGCGCCTGGGCGATCGAGGGGGAGAGGCCCCCGCCGAGTACGGCTCCCAGGTTGTAGGACACTGCGACCCCGGAATACCGGTGCGCCGGGTCGAACAGGCTGACGTAGAACGCGGCCATGGGACCGAAGACGAAGCTCAGTCCGATGTAACCGACGACCACGGCGAGGTAGAGGCCGACCACGGAACCCGAGTCGATCAGCAGGAAGTACGGGTAGGCCCACACCAGCTGGAACAGGGCCCCGCACATCATGACCTTGATCAGGCCGAAGCGGTCGGCGGCCCAGCCGGCGACGAAGACCGCGATCAGCATCCCCAAGCCGCCGACCAGTCCGGAGATCAGCGTGTCGGTCTGGCTGAACCCGATCTGCTTGACGGCGTACGACGTGGTGAAGGAGTTGATGATGAACATGAACTGGTTGAAGCCCAGGTTCACCAGGACGCCGGCGATGAGGAACGGCCAGGCGTGTGCGATGACGCCGGCCAGGGGCAGTTTGGCGACGGCACCGGCCTTGGAGATCTTCTTGAAGGACGGGGATTCGTCGATGCCCACGCGCACGTAGATGCCGATGATGATGAGGATGGCCGAGGCGATGAATGGGATGCGCCAGCCCCAGGTGGCGAAGGCGTCGCCGGTGAACAGGGCCGTGAGCTGGAATACGCCGATGCCCAGCAGGGTGCCGATGGGGGAGCCGGCTGTGACGAAGGCGCCGAAGAAGGCCTTGCGGCCGCGCGGGGCGTGTTCGGTGACCATGATGAAGGCGCCGGACTGTTCGCCGCCCATGAAGAAGCCCTGGAGGATGCGCAGGGACACCAGCAGGACGGGCGCCAGCGCACCGACCGTGCCGTAAGTGGGCAGGCACCCGATGAGGACCGTGCAGGTGCCGGTGGCGACCAGGCATATGACCAGCATGGTCTTGCGCGAGACCCGATCACCGAAGTGGCCGAAGACGATTCCGCCCAGGGGCCGGGACAGGAAGCCCGCGCCGAAGGCCATGAAGGACTGCAGCGTGCCCATCAGCGGATCGGAGCCGGGGAAGAACAGCTTGGGGAAGATAAGGCCCGCGGCCAGGCCGAAGATCAGGAAGTCGTAGAGCTCGATGCCGGTGCCGAAGGCGCTGGCGGTGGAGATCTTGCGCATATCCTTGGGGGATGTCTGATTGGCGGGCGCCGGGGACGCCGCCGCTGGAGCGGTCATAGGAGAACGGTCACTTTCGATTCCGGGGAGTTAACCGGAATATTATCCGCCCGCCGCCCGCCCCGACGCGCGTCGTCTCAGAGTGCAAGAATCACTTCAGACATGTGTTTCACGCGTTCGCGGCCTCCAGGGTCTGCCGGGCGATTTCCAACTCCTCGTTCGTCGGCACCACCAACACCGTGACCGGCGAATCGTCCGGGGATATCACACTGATGCCGGAGCCGGCTTGGGCATTGCGCACGGGATCGATGTGGATGCCGGCGAAGCCCAGCGTTGACAAGGCATCCGCCCGGACCGCGGGGGAGTGTTCGCCGACCCCGGCTGTGAACACGATGACGTCGGCCCCGCCGAGCTGTGCCAGATACGAGCCCGCATAGGCGCGCAGCCGGTGGACGTAGACGTCGTAGGCCAGTGCGGCATCCTGATCGCCTGCCTCCCTGCGTTCGAGGACGTCGCGCATATCGGATGCCCCGGTCAGGCCGAGGAGGCCCGAGCGCTTGTTGAGCAGCGTGTCAAGGTCACCGGTGGACATATCGGCGCGCCGGGCCAGGTGGAACAGCGCGGCCGGATCGATATCGCCGGACCGGGTGCCCATCACCAGGCCCTCCAAGGGGGTGAAGCCCATGGACGTGTCGACGGATTTGCCACCGGACACGGCAGTGGCAGACGCCCCATTGCCCAGGTGGAACACGATCTGTTTGAGTTCCTCCGGCTGCCTGCCCAGGAACTGGGCCGCGCGTTCGGAGACGAACTTCACACTGGTGCCGTGGAAGCCGTACTTGCGGATACGGTTCGACGTGGCCACCTTCTTATCGATCGCGTAGGTGTAGGCCGCCGGCTCGATCGTCTGATGGAAGGCCGTGTCGAACACCGCCACATGCGGCACCCGGGGGAAGGCGACCTCGGCGGCGTGGATGCCGGCCACAGCACCCGGATTGTGCAGCGGGGCCAGCAGGGAGAGCTCGTCGATGTTGATCTCCACCAGCGAGGTGATGACCGTAGGCGCGAAGAACCGGGCGCCGCCGTGGACCACCCGGTGACCCACGGCGACCGGCGGGTGCTCGTACAGGGAGGGCCCGTACTGGGCGAAGGCGTCGAGCATCACCCGGCAGCCGGCGGCATGGTCCGGGATCGGCAGGTCCTGGGTGAACACGCTGTCACCGCCCTCTGCGTGCGGCCAGTGGTGCACGGTGTGCCTGGCCCGGCCCATGTCCTCGCCGATCCGCTCGACCACCCCGGAGGCCAGCGGGATCTCCGCTTCGACGGCCATCAGCCGGTACTTGAACGAAGAGGAACCGCTGTTCATGACGAGCACGACGCTCATGACCTACCACCCTGTGCCTGGATCGCGGTGATCGCGATCGTATTGACGATATCGTCGACCAGCGCGCCACGGGACAGATCGTTGATCGGCTTGTTCAAGCCCTGGAGCACCGGCCCGATCGCCAGTGCGCCGGCGGACCGTTGGACCGCCTTGTACGTGTTGTTTCCGGTGTTGAGGTCCGGGAAGACGAACACCGTCGCCCGGCCCGCCACCTGCGAACCCGGCAGCTTCTTGCCGGCGACCGCAGCATCGGTCGCGGCGTCGTACTGGATCGGACCCTCGACTGCCAGATCCGGGCGACGCTGGTGGACCAGTCGGGTCGCCTCGCGGACCTTGTCGACATCCGCACCGGATCCGGAATCGCCCGTGGAGTACGACAGCATCGCCACCCGCGGCTCGATGTCGAATCCAGCGGCTGTGGTGGCCGAGGAGATCGCGATATCGGCCAGTTGCCCGGCATCGGGATCCGGTATGACCGCGCAGTCGCCGTAGACCAAAACCCGGTCGGCCAGTGCCATGAGGAAGACCGAGGACACGACCTGTGCGTCGGGGCGCGTCTTGATGATCTCGAACGCCGGCCTGATTGTATGCGCCGTGGTGTGCGCGGCTCCGGAGACCATGCCATCGGCCAGACCCTCGTGGACGAGCAGGGTGCCGAAGTACGACACGTCGGTCACGGTATCTGCCGCCCGGTCGTACGTCATGCCCTTGTGGGCCCGCAGCCTCGTGTAGACCTGGGCGAAGCGGTCGACATATCCGGGATCGAAGGGACTGATGACCGTGGCGGCGTCCAAATCGCAGCCCAGCTCCGCTGCCCTGGCGCGCACCTTCGCCTCGTCGCCCAGGATCGTCAGGTCCGCGATGCCGCGACCCAGCACGCGCGCCGCCGCCCGCAGGACTCGGTCGTCATCGCCCTCTGGCAGGACGATCCGCTTGCGGTCATTGCCCGCCCGCTGCGCCAGGCCGTACTCGAACATCAGCGGGGTGACGACCTGCGAGCGCGCCAGGCCCAGGCTCTTGGCCAGCACCCCCGCGTCGATGTGGCGCCGGAACAAATTCAATGCCGCATCGTAGCGTGTCGGCGAAGCCGCAGCCTGTCTGCTCTGCGTGCGCATCACGCGCGCCGCGGTGTCGAAGGTGCCGCCGGGGGTGGTCAGGACGGGCAGCGGCGAGCCCAGACCCGCGACGAGCCGGTCGACGGCCTCTGGCAGGTCGAAGGGGCCGTTGAGTACGATGCCGGCCAGGGATGGGAATGTGGCCGATGCATGGGCCAACAGACACGAGAGCAGCACCTCGGTGCGGTCGGCGGCGACGATCACCAGGGAGCCGTCGTGCAGGCGGGGCAGTACATTGTCCATCGACATGCCCGCCATCACGACTCCCATCACCTCGCGCTCGAGCAAGGCGGGATCCCCACCGACGAACTCAGCGCCCAGGCAGTCGCGTACATCGGCCACCGACGGCGCTACCAGAACCGGGTCCTCGGGCAGGGCCCACACCGGCAGCGCGGCATCCGTACCGCCGACCGGCGGAACGGCGCGGGCCGCGGCCTCGCGCACGGCTTCGGAGGTAGCCTCCAAAGCGTCCGGGTCCGCCCGGTTGACGGCGATCGCGAACAGTTCAGCCCGTTCCTGGCCGAGTTCGGAGAAAGCCACGGTGGCCACCTGCGCGAGTTCGGCCGGGGTGCGGGCGGTGCTGCCGCCCAAACGCACGTTCTCACCCTGTGGGGCGCGCCCGCCGAGTACCAGCAGGACCGGGGCGCCCAGGTTCGCAGCGATCCGCGCGTTGTCCGCCAGCTCGGCCGGGGTGGACACATCGGTGTAGTCGCTGCCGAGCACGACGACGAATTCGCATTGGGCCTCGACGGCCTTGAAGCGCTCGACGATGAGCGCCAGGGCGGCGTCGGGATCCGCGTGCAGCTGTTCATATGTGGTGCCGATGCACGTCTCGTAGTCCAGGCCGGCGGTGGTGTGCTCCAGGAGCATGTCGAGGACGTAGTCCCGGGAATCCCGGGTGCGGGTGACCGGCCGGAACACCCCGACCCGTGGACTGGTGCGGCCGATGACGTCGAGTACTCCGAGTGCGACCGTGGACTTCCCGGAGCGACCTTCTGCTGATGCGATGTATACGCTTGCGGACATGTCTCAGCCTAAACACGGATCGGGCGCCGAAGATAGTGCGGAGTCCGAATATGATCGCCGGGCGCTCGCAGGCTGGGATCGGTGGTCATCGCAGGCGGAAAAGGGCCACACTGGCGGTGGGTGGCCCCTCGAGGGCCCACCGGGAGCGACCGACAGCGAAGTCGGCGACATCGAAGGAGAGTAGTGATGAAACTCAAAGCGGCATTCATCTTCCTGGCACCGGGTGCCGATTGGCACACCGACAGGCAGACCGTCGAGACACCGGGGGTCGACCTGACGGTCGTCGGTGCTGCGGACTACGCCGATTCCGAGGCCGCGGCCCGGGAGCTGGCGGCCGCCGGGGTCGGCGCGATCGAATTGTGCGGGGGCTTCGGGATCGAGGGGACCGCGCGGATCAAGGCCGCGGTGCCGGATACCGTGGCCGTCGGCGTGGTCCGCTTCGAGAACCACCCCGGGCTGGAGTACAAGAGCGGCGACCAGCTGTTCGGGTGAGGTCGGGGACTGCCTGCACGGTGGGCTGCATCGGGACGCGGGAGAAGGGGCTGATCATCTCCGTTGGCAACAATGGTTGACAACTGACCGGTAGCAACATAGGTTGACTGCATGGAGTCAACACAGATAGCCGAAACGGCTGCCGACACACGGGATCCCCGAGCGGGGCTCAGAGCCATCTCCTCCCTGCGTGCGCTCACAGAGCGCCTGGAACTGGCGCAGGTTGAAGCAGGACTGTGGGCCGGGATGAGTTGGCAGGACATCGCCGGCGCGCTCGGAGTCTCACGCCAAGCGGTGCACAAGAAGTATGCGAAGCGAATCGACCCGTCGATTCCCGTCCCCAGGAGGACCCGATGAACAAGCTCAGCGTCCAAACCGCAACCAGTCACACTCTGTCCATCACGGCCATGGAGGAAGCGTCCCGCCGCAAAGAGCGGACTGCGGGGATCGACGACCTGTTCCTCGCCCTCGTCCTCAGTGAACAGCGTGCCGGCCAACTCCTACGGAGCCTCGGCATCACCCTGGAAACCGCTCGCGACGCCATAGAGCGGCAGCACGAGGAACAGCTGAACTCACTCGGGATCCGGACCGAGTCCCCACAGCCCGGCAGGATCACCTTCCATGAAACCGGAGCAGTGGATTGGCACCCCCGGGCTTTGGAAATCATCAAGAACTCGGCTCGGGATGGGAAGCGGGGCGATGCGGCAGCGATTCTGCGTGAACTGGTCGTCGAACCCAGCGGATTGATCGAAGCCGTGCTCGGGCGCCTGGGCACGACGCCCGCAACCGTGATCGCCCGACTCGACGAGGCCGAACGCCATGCCCACGACGCTGTGGGTGGAACCGAGGCGGATAGCCTGTCGGGGACACGGGAGTGCTTCGTGCCAGCCCCCATCGACCGGGTATGGGAGCTGCTGGCCGACCCTGCGCGAATGCCGGAATGGGAGCCAGGCACCGGATGGATCGAGGCTCCGCCCGCCGTGGTGAGTGTCGGTTCGACGTGGACGGCACACGCCGTGACCGAACACCCCGACGGCAGACCCTCCCGGGTGAAAGCGCAGCATCGATCCGCGCGAGTGGAGACAACCGACTGGCAGGAGGGGCTGCTGGGCGAATGGCGCTTCACCTGGCCCGATGCCCCGAAGGCCAACGCCCGCGTGATCCGGATCGAATTGGAGCCGGCCGCCGGCGGCAGTCACCTGCACATCACCACCGCGTGGGTGCACAAGGGTCGCCGGCGAAACGTCCTCCGGGCTGCAGCGGGCCGGGTGCTGCGACCGGTGCATCACTTCGCCATCTGGCTGCAGCTGAGCCAGTTGGCGGCGGCGATCAGCCGGGTGTTCCGGTGACCGGCCTCGGGCTCATCGAGAGTGCCGGCTATCTGAGAGCAGCAGGGGTCGCCACCTCGATGCTGGGCCAATCGGATATGTCCCGGCGCAGCTGCCGGTCATGGGTCGACATGACCACGGCGGCACCAGTCGCCCCCAGGGCCTCGGTGAGTTCATCGACGAGTGCGATGGAGAGATGGTTGCTCGGCTCGTCCAACAACAGCACGTGCGGCCGACGCGCCAGCACCAGGGCCAATTCGAGGCGCCGCTGCTGCCCCATCGAGAGCTCTGCCACCCGTTTGCCCGACTCGCCGGGCTTCAACAGGCCCAGCTGCGACAGGCCGATCGCCTCGGCCTGCGGCAGAACCCCATCCGCTAGGAGCGCAGCGAGGCGCGAGGCGTAGAGCTCGCTTGCGCGCAGCTGGCCGGGCAGCGCCGATTCCTGGTGCAGGAAGCCCAGCCGTGTGCCGCCGGATAACCGGGCCGAACCGGTATCGGGGGCCAGGTCACCGGCACAGACTCGGAGCAGGGTCGATTTGCCCGCACCGTTGGGGCCGAGCACTGCGAGCCTGCCGTGCTGTGAGAGCGAGAAGGACACCGGTCCGGCCAGTCGGCCGGAGACGCCGACCTGGTCGACGGTCAAGAGCGATGCTCCGGCGCGTACGTGCAGTTCGGGGAAGTGGAACACCTGGGGCGGCTGCGGAACCGTAATGGCGTGCGCCTCGAGTGCTGCCTGGCGACGGTGGACGCTCTGGACCAGACCGCCGGCCCGTGTGGCGCGGCCGTGCTTGTTCGTGCCCTTGTCCGGCCGCCAACCGGAGACCAGGCGATTTTGCGCGGAACTGAGGCTGTCCTGCAGGCGGCCTCGTTCGGCTCGTTGGCGCTCATACTCCTGCTCCCACCGTTCCCGCAGGGCGATGCGCCCCGTCCGGTAGCCCTCATATCCACTGCCGTAGATCGCGGGACGGCCGTCCGGAGTCGGATCGAGGTCGACGACGGTCTCGGCGAAGTCGGCAAGTAGCGCCCGGTCGTGGGTGACGACGGCAACGCCGCCGGACCTGGAGCGCAGCTGGGCCGTCAGGAATTCGAGACCGCCGCGGTCCAGGTGGTTCGTCGGTTCGTCGAGCAGGAGGAAGTCGGTCTCGGTGCCCAGCAGGCAGGCCAGCCGGACACGATACCGTTGTCCGACGGACAGTTCGGCCAGGGGCCTGGCCATATCGGAATCGGCCTGGAGTGCATCGAGGGCGATCCGGACGCGACGTTCGGCATCCCAGGCGTCGAGCGCCTCGGCGCGCTCCAAAGCGGCGGTGTATCTCTGGACTGCTGTCTCGGCTCCGCCGGCCAGGGCGCCGCTTGCCGCGTCGAGCTCGGCGAGTGCCGCCAGGGATTCTGCGATCGCCTCCGCGACTACCTGGCCCACAGTGCGGCCATCCGTGGCGTCGAACTCCTGTTCGGCCACGGCGATCGTGCCGATCCGGTCAACCGTGCCGGCATCGGGGGCGAGATCACCGGCGAGCACGTGGAGCAGCGTGGACTTGCCCCTGCCGTTCTCGCCGACCATCGCCACGCGCGACGTCGGCGAGAGGTTCAGATCGACATGGTTGAGGATTGGCGTTGCACCGCGTATGACGGAGACGTCGGTGGCAATGAGTTGCGCGCTGGAGCGCGCATGGGCGTGAAGTGATGAGGTTGGCACAGTAGATCCTTTGAACAAGCGCAGCCACTGGCTCGGAGGCCCGGAAAATGGGTGCGCGAAATGACGGTGACCCGCACAGGGGTCGGGAGAGGCGGTCGCCGCGGCTCGGAGGAATTTCGACGAGTGCGGTGGACCTACTCGGCCGTCACAGGAAATACAAATGCATGGGCGCAAGTCTAGCGCCCATCATCGGGCAGTGCTACGGCCGGTCCGTCCACTGTGCGCCGTGCCGGGCCAGTGGTCCGGCAGGATATGCCCAAACCGGCTGGACACCCGCTATATGGCCGGGCAACGGCACCCGTAGTGCGGGGCCCCAATCCGTTTGGGTCTCCTCCAAGCCGGGCTCGGCCTGATTCCCCGGCACCGGTGGTCCATCCGGTGGACTCATGGCATAGGGCAGATTGGCCGTGCCGATCAGCGAACCGGTGATGTGTGAGACGGTGGACGATGAGAGCCGACGGTGCAGCGCTCGGGTGATGGCCGTGGCCAGGAGCCACCCGCTCGCATGATCAAGGGCTTGGACGGGCAGCGGGACCGGCTCCTCACGGGCGTAGGCGGATGCTCCAGTGGCGGCGATTCCACAACTGAACTGCACGAGGCTGTCGAACCCGCGCCGATTCCGCCAGGGCCCCGCCCATCCATAGGCGTTGAGCTGTGCGGTGATGAGGCCCGGATTGAGGGCGGCCAAGCGGGCCCTGTCATAGCCGATGCGTTCCAGGGCATCGGCCCGGTAGCCCATCACAATGACGTCGGCCGTTCTGACCAGCTCCTCGAACGTGCTTCGCCCCGCACGGTTAGCCAGATCGAGCGCTGCCGCGCGTTTGCCCAGTGTGGTCTCAGACAACAGGGAGGCCACCTCGGTGAAACCTGGCGGGTCGATGCGCAGCACTTCGGCACCGTAGCCGGCGAGGATCTTGGTGTACACCGGCCCTGCGATGACGCGCGTGAGGTCGAGGAAGCGGACTCCGCTCAGGGGTAGATCCGCAGTGGTCTGCGCCCAGCCGACCCTTGCGGTGCCGGGGTGTTCCCGGACTGTGATCGGGGGAGCATCACGGGCGGCGCGACCCGCTGCGGAATCCAGCCAGGCCTCACGGGTGTGCAGGGTTGCTGCCGCGCCGCCCGCAGCGACGACGGCGCGCTCGATCTCCTCGGCCGGGAGTGTGGCCACCGCTGCCTCCACGCCGGCGCGGTCGTGAACGCCCAGCACATGGACGACTGCGTCACGGTGGTGACTGTAATTGGTGTGCAACCGGATCCAGTCGGTCGCAGTGCGATAGTCGCCCGCCAGGGGATCCCACAACGGGGCAGTTCCCAGCCGACTGGTGTGAACAGCCGTTCGGCGGCGAACGCGGCACAGGCCTCGGCGCTGTCGACGGTTACAGGGGCGGCAGGCCTTGCCCATCGGGCGGCGTGCAACCGAGCCAGCGCCAGCGTGGTGGCCGCGATTGCCCCGGTGGCCAGCCCCGTCACGTCGAAGGCGGAGGGAAGCACCTCCCGGGGGCCGGCGAAGGTCACCGCGTCGAGGGCCTGTGGCACCGTGGAGTCGGACGTGCCGGTGATCGCCCAGATGCGGGACAGGATGTCTGGGAAGGGTAGGGGTTCCGGGTACGACGCGGCCATGGTTCGATCATCCCCATTGGACCCCTACTGTCAAGCGATTCGTTACGTTCGGTTTCGATTCACCCTGGCCGGGTGGGCTCGTCATAGCATAGGATGAACATGTTCAGTGAACATGTTCATAAGGGTGGGGACGATGAAGACTCGTGACGTTCAGCGCCGCGCGACCAACGCGAAAGTGCTTGCAAGCGCGGACCGCTTGTTCCGCACCCAAGGATTCGCCCAGACGACCATTCGAGAAATTGCAGCCGCCGGCGGGGTGAGTGTCGGGACGGTCATGTCCGTCGGTGATAAAAATGCGCTGCTCCTGGAGTGTTTCGACCAGCGGATCCGCGAAGTCCATGTCCAACGAGGCGGTGCTGCCGATAGTCGGGTCCAGGCGGGCATCACCGAGCAGATCATGGAACTGTTCGGGCCATTCCTCCTCCTGTTCTCCAGTGACTTTGCTCTGGCGCGCACCTACGGTTCCATCCTGGTCCTGGGCGCACACGAGTCGTCGGTCTTCACGGAGTTGGCCGCGCGGCTGTCCGGTGAAATAGCCGCGGTCCTGCGCGAGGGAGGGGTACCCGTCGAGCGGGCCGCTGCGCTCGCCGGGGGAATCTACTTCGCATACATCGGGCGGCTCTTCACCTGGCCTGGTGATGCCCCGGATGTCCACGCACTGCGCGATAGTCTGCGCAGCGTGATCGCCGCACTCACCAAACACGCGGGGGAGGGGGAATGAGCCTGATCCCCGATCCCTGGTGGTTGTCCTGTCTCCTCGGCGCAGCGCTGCTCTTCGATGTGATCGTCTCGCTCCGGCCGCCGAGGTTCATCAGCGACTGCCTTGAAGGTGTGCGGTTCCCGCGTGATTGGTGGTGGGCGCTCGTCGTCGTCAAGGCGTGTGCGGTGGTGGGTTTGATCGCCGGTCTGTGGGTGCCCGGCGTCGGACTGGCCGCGCATGCCGGGGTCATCGTGTACTTCCTCTGTGCAATCGCAGCGCATCTGCGAGCGCGGTTTCCGGGGCGCGCGTGCTGGGTTGAACTGCCTGGGAATGTTCGGCCGTGCAGTCGTCACCCTGGTCTTCGGTTACCTGATCTAGGAACTGTGCATTCCGACGTTGACGACTTTTCCGCCGCTGTCGCGGTAGAAGAACCGGGTGACTCCCCATGGTTCTTCAGTGAGTGGATGCACGATCTCCAGCCCGGCCGAGCGGACTCGATTCAGCGCTTCGGCCACGTCGTCTACGAAGATCGAAACCGCCGGGTTCATCGGGGCGGAGGCGTCGGCGGTCATCAGACTGAGCTGATGTCCTTCATCGTCGCCAAGCGTGACAATCCAGCCATGGTCCATGAGCACGTCTAGCCCAAGAGCGGCCCGGTGTTCGTCGACTGCTTTGGACAGGTCCGTGACGGTCAAGTTCGGCACTACTCTGTGAACGATCATGCTGCCCATTGTGACAGCGGATGTGCGCGATGGCGGTGGCGTCGTACTAATTGAACAGAACTGCCATTCCGATTCACGCCCTGGCCGCCGGCGCCCTAGGTGTGAGGAGTGAGCGAGATGCTCGATGAGCTCGGTAGTGGGCACGATGACGCAGCTCGGGGAACCGGGGCCGGGGTGCGTGGCATGATGGGCCGCCAACCAGGCACACAGTTCCTCGACGGTTGCGAACGAGACGACGGCGAGCTCCTCTCCACGGTCGGGGAGGTTGCCTGCACGGCCCTCTACCTCGGGCCGGCCGCGAACGCGCGCTCCATCAAGGACACTGACATGACACCACGAATCAACGACTCACGCGGAGACCGCCCGGTTCCACCCCTGATCCTCGTCGGCCTGGGAGCCCAGATAGTCGGAGTAGCCGCGCAGGCCGCCTTCCACCTGTCCGATGGGAACCTGCCATCGTTGACGGAGGCGGGCACCTCTGTCATGGACCACGTCATTTCAAATGTGGGCGTCGTCTGCCTGGCGTGGCAGGCGGGGCGCTGGCTCCGCGGGCGGTCCGCATGGTCGACTCTTAGTAGGCGGCTCATGATGATCGGTACCGGCGTCGAGGTTGCAGGAGCGATGCCCGACGGGATCGGACACGTCGTCGGAGGCGAGTTCCGAGCCGCCTTCGCCGCCATCGGCGTTGGCTTCCTTCTGGTCTCAGGAGGTGCCATGATCAGCACTCGGTCCGCACACTAGACCGACCCCGCCAAGAGCTACCAGTCACCCATCCGCAAAACCGGATGAACCCCCATCCGAGTCCGGACAACACGAAGGCCCCGGAGGGAAAACTCCGGGGCCTTCGTGTCAGCCCTGTCGCGGCTCATCTGTCAACGATCTCGCGACTCAGGACGTGGGTGGGCCCAGAGGGACTCGAACCCCCGACCCCCTCGGTGTAAACGAGGTGCTCTAGCCAACTGAGCTATAGGCCCAACGGAAACCAAGTATGCCACAGGTGTGGTGGACCGCCAAAAGCGGAGTCAGGCCTCGGAGGCGGTGCCGACCAGCCTCTGCAGTCCGGCGGCGAAGACCTCCTCGGCGCTGGGCATTCCGAGCGGCGAGGAGTTCCTCGCCGCTGCGCGCGCAGCCGAACCGGGCCCTGTGTCCAGCCGGGCCAGCAGGTCCCGATTCTGTTCGATCGCGGTCAGCCCCAGCACATAGCCGATCCACGCGTCGACCTCGCCGGTCCGGTCCGCGGCTGCCGCCGCTGCGGTCAGTGTGCCGGGCAGGACCTCGGTGCCGGCCTGAGCGTAGGCGACAGTGAAGATCTCCGCACCGTCGCGGTAGCGCAGCAACACCGTGCGCAATGCCGCGAGCGCCTCGGCGATCCCGGTCTGCGTCTCGGTGTTCGGGCCGCCCTGTCGCGAACCACCCTGCAGGGAATCGACCTGTGCGGACATGCGTTCGGCCAGCAGGACGAACACGTCCTGTTTGTTCTTCACGTGCCAGTACAGTGCCGAGGGTTGCACGCCCAGGTCGCGGGCCAGTCTGCGCATGGACAGATCGCCCAGGCCGAACTCGGTGAGGATCGCCAGGGCGGCGTCGGTGATGAGGGCGCGGGTCAATGCCATAGGGCGATCCTATCGGCACCGCCGGCGGCTCCCCGATAATCACCCTACAAACGTGTGCTTGCTCACTTTGGGTCGAATCGGGCCGTCTCGATTTGCGCGGCACCCTGGGACCGGATATTGTTTTATTCGTTGCCAAGCACGGCAATGAGAAGTGAATACGGGATATGGCGCAGGTTGGTAGCGCGCCTCGTTCGGGACGAGGAGGTCGTGGGTTCAAATCCCGCTATCCCGACAGATACCCTGGGTCTTCGGACCCGGGGTTTTTGTTTTCCCCAGACTCATACTCCACGGAGGCAGGCATGCGATCCGACCACCACCTGACCGAACTGCTGCGTCGCCTGGACGGGCGCAGCTACGGGGGATATAAAGAACTGCGCGGGGACTTCGACTTCGGCGATGTGATCGTCTCCATCGACAAGGTGCAGACGGACCCCTACGCCCCACCCTCGCTCATGCGCGCGGCCTTCGACATCCGCGACGCCGCCATTCCCTCCCACCTCATCGACGACCGCGAGGGCCGCATCGCCACCGCGGACTTCCTCACCCGCGCCTTCGAAGCGGCCATCGGCAACCGGGCGATCGGCGTGGGCCGGGTGGGTCAGGAGGTGCTGGAGCGGACCAATGTGCTCATCGCCCCGGACTTCGTCGAGGCCCGTCTATCGGTCCAACTGCCTGCCGCCGGTCGGCGCATCAAGGGCCGCGAGGCCGAACGCCTGCTGACCCGCGAACTGCCGGCGGCCGCTCGCGCCGGCCTGCTGTACGAGAACCTGGACCATGCGGCATTGGCCGCGCACGTCGCGCTGTACCGCGATCAACAGGCACTGCGCCGGGCCCTGCGCGAACGCGGCCTGGTGGCCTTCGTCGGTGACGGGGCGATCCTGCCGCGGCGCTCCGGCGATTCCGACCTGCCACTGGCCCGCGGTGCAGTGCCCTTCACCTCACCCGATTCGCTGCGCTGCACCTTCGAACTGCCCAGCGGACGCACGGTCACCGGAATGGGAGTGCCCGTGGGCATCACCGTGATCGTCGGCGGTGGCTATCACGGAAAATCGACGCTGCTGCGCGCCCTGGAGCGCGGCGTCTACCCGCATATCGCAGGCGATGGCCGCGAATGGGTCCTCACGGTCGACGATGCCGCGGCCATTCGCGCCGAGGACGGCCGGGCGGTGACCGGTGTGGACATCTCCCCGTTCATCTCCGGTCTGCCCTCGGGTGCCGACACCCGCGATTTCTCCACCACGAATGCCTCGGGGTCGACCTCGCAGGCGGCCAATCTGGTCGAGGCCGTCACCGCCGGGACGAGCGCGCTGCTGATCGACGAGGACACCTCGGCGACGAACTTCATGATCCGCGACGAGCGGATGCGCGAACTCATCCCGGCCGACCGTGAGCCGATCACCCCCTTCGTCGACCGGATCCGGCCCCTGTACGAACAGGCGGGGGTGTCCACAGTGCTGGTCGCCGGCGGCTCCGGGGCCTTCTTCGCAGTGGCCGACACCGTGGTGGCGATGGACGCCTATGTCCCTGCCGAGGTCACTGCGCGCGCCAGGGAGATCGCAGCCGCCCACGCCGAGCGGCCTGCGCCGGGGGAGGCCGCCGCAAACGAGACCACGATCGCGGGGCTGTTCGCCACCTCGGGCCGACGGGTGCCGGTCGCCGGCGCGCTGGAACCCGCCGATAAGCGCAAACCGGCGCGCGCCCGCGGCCTGGGGGAGATCCAGCTGGGCCGCGAGTCGATCGACATGTCTGCGGTGGGCCAGCTGCTCGACGCCGCGCAGACTGCCGGTGTGGCCGCTGCCCTCGAGCGGTTGTCCCGCCGGTTCGACGGCCGCGTCGACGCCCTCACCGCAATCGCCGAGCTCGCAGCCGAGCTGGATGCCGAGGGCCTGGACGCCCTGGCCGTCGGCCGGGCCAATCCCGGCCATCTGACGCGGCCCAGGATCCAGGAGATCCACACGGCGCTGTGCCGCTATCGCGGCCTGCGACTGTCCGCTGCGCGCCAGTAGGCGCGCACCGTCTCCGTAGGGCCGGAGAGTTCGGTCAGACCGGCGTCCACGATCGACACGGGACGCTCGTTCACCGCCCATTGCGCTTGCGTGGGGACGCGCACGTCGATGGCGTAATCGGCTGCCCGCCAGGCGGCGAGGACATCGTCCGGCGCCTCATCGAGGACGGCCTGCACGGCGTGACCCACCTGGGCCGCGGTCTTGCCCGTGCTCATCTGAAGACCGGGGTCGACCTCCACGATGACGATGGCATCCGCTGCGCTGTCGGCGGATCCGGTTGTATCACCCGACTCGTCCGTGCGCGGGAACTCGGTGCCGCCGACCTGCAGTCTGGACAGCTCCCTGGGCAGGGGCCGCAGGGGAGCCGGGGGATAGGCGCGGACCCGCGCGGTACCCGAGGCCCGGGTCACCCCGGGCAATTCGATCGCGTCACGCCAGCGCTTTCCATCGGCGCGGCGGGCCACCTTGCGCACCCAGCCGGCCCGCCAGTGTTCCACCGCCGAGCTCCAAACGCCGCTGCGGGACCGCTCATCGTCGAGCAGGGCCGCCACGGCGGCACCGGCGGCGCGCAACACCTCGGTATGGCCGGCAGGGTTCGCCCGATCGCGGAAGATCACCATCTGCAGTGCCCAGGGCTCGGCGTGGTCGGGCCGGAGCTGTTCTGCATCGGGCTCGCTCATGCCCCGTCCCCCTGGTGTGGGTGAACCGGGAGTACGCGCACTGCGTCGGCGGCGCTGAGCCCCAGTTCCACTGAGCGGTCGTCGATGCGCACCGAGACCGTTCCGGCGATCGGATTCGCCGAGACCAGGGTGAGCTCGGTGCCTACCTGCAGGCCGTGGCCGGCCAGATAGCGCAGCAGTTCATCGGACCGGTCGGAGACCCTGGCGACTCGGACGGTGACCTCCTGGGCCACATCGAGCAGGGGGATGGAGGAGTCCACGGCGACGGTGCCGTCGGCTGTCGGAATCGGATCTCCGTGGGGATCGTGGCTGGGATGTCCCAGGGCGGCGTCCATCTTCGCGAGCACCAGATCCGACAGGGCGTGTTCGAGCCGATGCGCCTCCTCATGGACCTGGTCCCAGGTCAGGCCCAGGGCCCGGACCAGGTAGGTTTCGAGGATCCGGTGGCGGCGCACGACGCCGATGGCGATCTGAGTGCCCGCCGGCGTCAGGGTGATGGCCCCGTAGGGGCGATAGTCGATGAAACCGTCGCGCGAGAGCTTCTTGAGGTTGGCGGAGACCGTGGGCGCGGTGACGCCGAGCTGTTCGGCCAGATCACCGGTCGACGGGCCCTGGCCGGGCAGTTCGTGGGCCTTCCAGATGATCGAGGTGTAGTCCTCGACCAGGCGGGAATTCATGGGAGTGGACATCGCCACGATTCTACTTTGATTTCGTCTGGGTCTGCGGTCGTGTAGCGTATAAGGTAAGGCGCGCCTACGAACGTTTGCGCGTCCGTGTGAACGCTCACCTGAACGAAGGAGAGAATCCTGTGAAGCATCAGTTGCCCGACCTCGACTACTTGAAATCCGTCATGGTCTTCAAGAACCCGGTGAAGAACCCCAAGACCGTCCGTCTTGCCAAGGCTCCGACGGTATGGGATCTGCGCCGCATCGCCAAACGCCGCACTCCCAAGGGCCCCTTCGACTACACGGCGGGCGCGGCCGAGGGTGAGGTTGGCCTGCAGCGGGCCTATGACGCATTCCGAGATGTGGAATTCCATCCGACCATCCTGCGTGATGTGTCGAAGGTCTCGACCTCATGGGATGTGATGGGTGCGCCGGTCGCCTATCCCTTCGGCATCGCCCCGACGGGGTTCACCCGGCTGATGCACGCAGCGGGGGAGCGCGCGGGGGCTGCGACCGCCCAGGAATTCGGCGTGCCGTTCGCCCTGTCGACCCTGGGCACGACGGGACCGGAGGCCGTGCGCGAGGCCGCGCCCACCGGGCGGCTGTGGTTCCAGTTGTACATGATGAAGGAACGCTACCGCTCCTATGAGCTGGTGGAGAGGGCCAAGGCGCAGAACTTCGACACCCTCCTGTTCACCGTGGACACCCCGGTGGCCGGGGCCCGGCACCGTGATAAGCGCAACGGCATGTCCTTCCCGCCCCAGCTGACCTTCAAAACGGTGCTCGACGCGGCACCCCGTCCGGAATGGTGGTTCAACTTCCTGACGACCGAACCCTTGGAGTTCGCGGCCGTGCGCAACTGGAACGGCACTGTCGGAGAACTCCTCGACTCGATGTTCGACCCGACCGTTAGCTTCTCGGACCTGGCAGAGGTCCGCGAAGTGTGGGGCGGGAAGATCCTGGTCAAGGGAGTGCAGAACGTCGACGACGCCAAACACCTGGCCGATCTGGGAGTCGACGGGATCCAGCTGTCCAACCACGGCGGTCGCCAGCTCGACCGCGCACCCGTGCCCTTCCGCCTGCTGCCCGAGGTGGTGCGCGAGGTCGGACAGGACCTCGAGGTCCATGTGGACACGGGCATCATGTCCGGTGCCGACGTCGTCGCGGCCATCGCCCATGGAGCCCGCTACACGCAGGCCGGGCGCGCCTACCTCTATGGCCTGATGGCTGGCGGCCAGGCGGGTGTCCACCGGATGTTCGAAATCGTCACCGGGGAGATCGAACGGGTGATGCGCCTGCTGGGCGTGTCCTGCCTGGAAGAACTCGAACCCCGCCATGTGACCCTGCTGGACAATCTGCGCCCCCGCCTGGCACAGGAGGCCGCCCGCGAGGCCGAACGGGCCTGAGGTCGGCCCGCCCCGGGAATGTCCGAATCCCGGGGCGGCTCCCACTCCGGCGATGGCCGCCGGCACCGGGGCGGCATAGGCTGGCCCCGTGAGCGCTACACCACCGCAACCATCCTGCCGGCACTTCGCCGCATTGATCATCGGCGCAGGACAGGCGGGACTGGCAGCCGCGCACGAGCTGGTGCACCGCGGCCTGGTACCGGGAGAGGACTTCCTCGTCGTCGACGCGAACACCGGTCCCGGGGGCGCCTGGCAGCACAGATGGGATTCCCTGACCCTGGGCCGGGCCCACGGAATCGCCGACCTGCCGGGCCTGCCACTGGGCGATCCGCCGGCGGATGTCCCCGCCGCGCGCATCGTCGCCGACTACTACGGCCGCTACGAGGACGCCTTCGACCTGCGGGTGCACAGGCCCGTCACTGTCACCAGGGTCGACTCCCCACAGGGCCGGCGTGAAGGACCCTTGCACGTCACCCTCCGCGACGAGTCGCGGCCCGGGGCCGCTGGGGCGGACCAGGCGCTCACCGCCGACCTGATCCTCAATGCGACCGGCACATGGACCAGGCCATTCATTCCCTACATCCCCGGACGGGAGACCTTCACCGGCCGGCAACTGCACACCCACGACTACACCAGGGCCGAGGACTTCCGCGGCCTGCGCACCCTCGTCGTCGGCGGGGGCCTATCGGCCGTGCAGTTCCTGCTCGAGCTGGCTCCGGTCACCAAGACCCTGTGGGCCACCCGCCGACCGCCGAACTTCCTGGCACGCGCACACGACCCCGAATGGGGCAGAGCGGTGGAAGCCGGCGTCACCACACGCATCAGGGCAGGTCTGCCAGCGGCCAGCGTGGTGCGCCATACCGGGATCCCCCTATGGCCCGAATACGTCGAGGGAGTGCACGACGGCACGCTGATCAGCCACGGCATGTTCAACCGGATCACCCCGCATGGTGTCGTCTTCGCCGGCCCCACGACGAATGCCACCGCCGGACTGGGACCGGCCGGCGGGCGAACCGCCCTGGTCCAGCCCCGATCCTGGCAGCCCTACCCGGGCGGACACACCGAGGACGTCGACGTGATCTTCTGGAACACGGGCTTCCGCCCCGCCCTGGACCACCTCGCACCCCTGCACCTGCGCGGGCCCAACGGCGGCATCGCGATCGCCGACGAGGTCACCGTCGACGCCGACCCGCGGATCTACCTGGTCGGCTACGGTTCCGCGGCCTCGACCATCGGAGCCACCCGCGCCGGCAGACTGGCCGGACGCGCGGCCGCCCGAAGGCTGACCCGGGCGGGCCACGGTGTGGAATCCGCGCACGTCTAGAGACCACGACAGAAGACAACCGAAGAAAGGCACTCGATGAAACACCAACTGCCCGACCTGGACTACCTCAAGCAGATCCTCGTCTTCAAGAATCCGGCGCGCAACGCCGCCGTGGCCCGTCTGGCCAAGGCCCAGACCGTCTGGGACTTACGCGACATCGCCCGCAGGCGCACCCCGAAGGGCCCCTTCGAATACACCTTCGGGGCAGCCGAGAACGAAGTCGGCCTGCAGCGGGCCTACGACGCCTTCCGCGACGTCGAATTCCACCCGACCATCCTGCGCGACGTCTCGCAGGTCTCCACCGGCTGGGACGTCATGGGACGCCACGTGGACTATCCCGTGGGCATCGCGCCCACCGGTTTCACCCGCCTCATGCACTCCGCCGGGGAGTCCGCCGGGGCGAGGGCCGCACAGAACTACGGGGTGCCCTTCGCCCTGTCCACCATGGGCACGACCAGCCCCGAAGACGTCAGGGCCGCCGCACCCGGCGGCCGCCTGTGGTTCCAGCTCTACGTCATGAAGGAACGCGAGCGCAGCTTCGAACTGGTCCGCCGTGCCAGGGAACAGGGGTTCGACACCTTACTGCTGACCGTGGACACGCCCGTGGCGGGCGCCCGGCATCGCGATAAGCGCAACGGCATGTCCTTCCCGCCCCAGCTGACGCTCAAGACCATGTACAACGCCGCACCGCGGATCGAATGGTGGTTCAACCTGCTGACCACCGCACCCCTGGAATTCGCCGCGATCAAGAACTGGCAGGGCACACCCGGCGAACTGGTCGACGCGATGTTCGACCCGTCCCTGAGCTTCGATGACCTCGCCGAAATCCGCGACATGTGGGACGGCAAGATCATGATCAAGGGCGTGCAGAACGTCGACGACGCCCGCCGTATCGCGGACTTCGGCGTCGACGGGATCCAGCTGTCCAACCACGGCGGTCGCCAGCTCGACCGGGCGCCCGTGCCCTTCCGCCTGCTGCCCGAGGTGGTGCGCGAGGTCGGACGGGACCTGGAGATCCACATCGACACCGGCATCATGTCCGGTGCCGACGTCGTCGCGGCCATCGCCCAGGGTGCCCGCTACACCCAGGTGGGGCGGGCCTATATGTACGGGCTCATGGCCGGGGGTGAAATGGGGGTCAACCGGATGTTCAGCATCATCACCGGGGAGATCGAACGGGTGATGCGCTTGCTGGGCGTGTCCTGCCTGGAAGAACTCGAACCCCGCCATGTGACCCCGCTGGACCGGCTGCGCCCCCGCCTGTCCGAATAGCTCCGGAGCAGTCGACCGGGGCCGGTGGCCCTCCGAGCGCGTTATGCCCCGGAGGATCATCGGCTCCGGTGTTGTATTGCGGTAAGGTTTACGGCGAATATCCACTATGTGTCATAAATCACCGGATGAGGAAAAACACGTTAGGATTCCCTAGGCCAGTACACCGACAACAAAGGACACAGCACCCATGAAGGGGATGAAGACGCTTGCGGCGGCAGCCTGTGCCACTGCGCTCGCGTTCACACTCAGCGCCTGTGGCGCCAGACCGCTCTCGGAGCTCTACGAACAGAAAGCCGGCGGCGCCGTCGAGGTGAAGGTCCCCGCGGACGAGAAGGCCAAGGGCGTTCTCGACGCTGTCCAGGCCGATCCGCAGCTGACCGAACTGGTGCCCGAGGACATCAGGGCCACCGGTATCAAAATGGCCAACTCCGTGGGGTATCCGCCCATGGAGCTCTTCGCCGACAATGGCAAGGACATCCTCGGAGTCGATCCTGCGATCGCCGCGGCCATCGCCAAGAAGTTGGGCATCGGCTTCCACGTCGAGGACCAGGAGTTCGCCTCGATGATCCCCGGTATGAAATCCGGCCGCTACAACTTCGTCATGTCCTCGATGACCGACAACAAGGAGCGCCGGGCCCAGGCCTTCATGGTCGACTACGTCAAGGCCGGCAACGCCATCCAGGTCTCTAAGGGCAATCCCAAGGGGATCAAGGGCCCGCAGGACCTGTGCGGCCAACCGGTGTCGACAGTCCAAGGCGGGTCCTCCGAAGCCCGGCTGAAGACCTTCTCCAAGGACTGCGAGTCCAAGGGGAAGCCGGCGATCAAGATCCTGGGCTTCTCCGCCGACGGGGAGGCGGGGCTCGCCATCAAATCGGGCAGGTCCGTCGCCTCGCTGACCGACTATCCGCCCGCAGCGGATCGTGCAGCGGATCCCGAATCCGGATTCGACGCGGTCGAGGTCTCCGGTGGCGAGTCCATCTGGGGGATCGCCATCGACAACAAGAACAAGCCCTTTGCCGAAGCCGTGCAGAAGGCTCTGCAATCGTTGATCGACGACGGTAGCTACGGCAAGATCCTCGATGCCTGGAGCGTGGACAAGCTGGCCATCGACAAGGCGACCATCAACGGAGGCGACTGAGATGAGCAAGCACAGAACCGCCGACATCGTCGCGGCCGACGGCACCGCCGTCGCGATCAAGCGCCGGATCCCCTGGGCCCGGGTCGTCGTCGCCGTCATCGTGGTCTACATCGTCGCCTGGATGCTCAAGACGCTGTTGTTCAACGAGAACATCCAGTGGGCCACGGTGGGCGAATACCTGTTCAACGAACGCATCGTCTCCGGCATTGGCGTGACCATCTGGATCTCCATCGCCGCGACCGTCGTGGGCCTGGTCCTGGGCGTCCTCCTGGCCGTGATGAAACTATCGGTCAATCCGGTGCTGCGTTGGATCGCCGAGGCCTATATCTGGTTCTTCCGCGGCACCCCGGTCATTGTGCAGCTGATCTTCTGGTTCAACCTGGCCTTCCTGCTGCCGCACATCATTGTGAAGATCCCCTTCACCATGGTCGGCGTCTACTGGGACACCAATGAGCTCATCACCGGTTCCACCGCCGCGATCCTGGGCCTGGGCCTGAATATGGCCGCCTACTTTGCAGAGACGGTGCGCGCCGGTATCCAGGCAATCGACGCGGGCCAGTCCGAGGCCGCGCAGGCATCCGGTATGACCCGTGGACAGACCATGCGATTGATCGTGCTGCCGCAGGCCATGCGGATCATCATCCCACCCACGGCCAATGAGTTCATCTCCATGCTCAAGACCACCTCTCTGGTCATGGTCGTCGCCGGCACCGACCTGATGACCAACGCCTCGCAGATCTACAAGGTCAACAACCTGGTGATCGAACTGCTCATCGTGGTGAGCATCTGGTACATGCTGATGACCGCGATCGCCACCTATCTGCAGAGCCTGTTGGAGAATCGCTTCGGTCGCGACCGGGTCCGCCTGGTCCGCAAGGGCTCCTGGATGCAGCGCCTGTTCGATACCCGGTCGGGCACGAAGCCCGTCACCACCCTTCCCGATTCCGCCACCGAGGCCAAGGAGAACATCTAATGGCCGAGTCCATCATCACCGCGCACGGCGTCACCAAGGCATTCGGTGATCACCAGGTCCTCAAGGGCGTCGACTTCGCCGTCGCCCCGGGAGAGGTCAGCTGTATCATCGGGCCCTCGGGATCGGGCAAGTCGACTTTCCTCCGGGCCGTCAACGGGCTCGAGACCATCGATTCCGGCAGCCTCGAGGTGCTGGGCGATCAGGTCGGCTACTCCCGCCATGGCGATCACTTCACCGAATGGGGCGATAAGCGCTTCGCGGAATTCCGCGCCCGGATCGGTATGGTCTTCCAGCGTTTCAACCTCTATGCCCACCTCGACGCGGTGGAGAACGTCGCGCTGGCGCTGACCCACGTCAAGGGGATGAGCCGGCATGCGGCACAGGCCAGGGCGAAGGAGGAACTGGCCAGGGTGGGCCTGGCAGAGCACGGGCACAAGAAGCCCCACCAGCTCTCCGGTGGCCAGCAGCAGCGGGTGGGCATCGCCCGTGCGCTGGCGATGGATCCCGAGCTCATGCTCTTCGACGAGCCGACCTCGGCACTGGATCCGGAACTCGTCGGGGAGGTGCTCACGACCATGCGACAACTGGCGGACGACGGGATGACAATGGTCATCGTGACCCACGAAATCGCCTTCGCCCGCGAGGTCGCCGACACCGTGGCCTTCTTCGACCAGGGGATCGTGATGGAGAAGGCGGCGCCGGCCGACCTGCTGACCTCGACGAATCCGCGCGTCAAGGGATTCCTCGACAAGGTGCGCTGAGCCAGCACCACCGCATCGCACGGACGAGACGGGGGCCGGAAGTCCATCGACTTCCGGCCCCCGCTACATGCCCACCCCATTGTGGGCGAGGACGTGGTGCGTCCGCGCCCGCCTACGAGGCCTCGGCCCGGCGCAATTCGCGCTTGAGGATCTTGCCCGCGGAGTTCTTCGGCAGGGTCTCGACCAGGTGGACGGCCTTGGGCACCTTGAAGCCGGCCAGGCGGGTCCTCGTATGGGCGATGACCTCCTCGGCGCTCAGCGGGCCCTTGGGCACGACATAGGCTGTGACCGCCTCGATCCACTTCTCGTCAGGCAGCCCGACCACCGCGACCTCGGCCACATTGTCCAACTCGAAGATCGCGTCCTCGACCTGCCGCCCGGCCACCAGTACGCCGCCGGTGTTGATGACGTCCTTGACCCGGTCGACGACCTGGATGAAGCCATCGGCGTCCTGGATCACCAGGTCGCCCGAGTGGAACCAGCCGCCGGCGAAGGCCTCGGCGGTGGCCTCCGGTTTGTTCCAGTAGCCCTCGCACAGCTGCGGGGAACGGTAGAGGATCTCGCCCTGCACTCCGGGTTCGACATCCACGCCGTCGCCGTCGACCACGCGGGTCTCGACGAAGAGCACCGGCTTGCCGGCCGAACCGGGATGCTCGACATGGTCCTCCGGGCGCAACACGGTGCACAGGGGGCCCAACTCCGACTGGCCGAAGCAGTTGTAGAAGCCCAAGTCCGGCAACAGCTCCTGCAGCCGGCTGAGGACCGGTCCCGGCATAATGGAGGCGCCGTAGTAGGCCTTCCGCAGAGTGCTCAGATCGACCTTTGTCAGATCCGGATGATTCGCCAGCGCCACCCACACGGTGGGCGCGGCGAAGAACGTGTCGATGCTCTGCTGGGCGAACATCGCCAGCAGTTCTCCCGGTACAGGGGCCGGCACGATGATGTTGTACGACCCCTGCATCAGGGCCGGCAGCAGGAACACGTGCATTTGCGCCGAATGATACATGGGCAGTGCGTGGACCTGCCGGTCAGTCGGCCCGAAGTCCAGGACATTGACGGCGGAGAGGTACTCGGCGACCAGAGCCCGGTGCGTCATGATCGCGCCCTTGGGAGCGCTGGTGGTGCCCGAGGTGTAGAGCAGCTGGGCGATATCGCCGTCGGTGGCCGCGAACTCGTCGAGGCCGGCCGGCTCCCCGCCGGTGCGCGCGGGCTCCAGCAGCGATTCGAAGGTCGCGAAGTCCGTGGCCCGGCCGGTATCCGTGGCCTGGACATAGGTGGAGAAGTCCTGATCGGCGATGACGAGGTCGGCGCCGGAATCGGCCAGAATGTATTCGAGTTCGTCACCGGTGAGTTGATAGTTCACCGGCACGTGGATCAGTCCGGCCCTGGCGCAGGCCAGGAACAGGAGGAGGTACAGGTCCGAGTTCTTCCCATAGGCGGCGACCCTGCACCCGGGCGTCAGCACCTGGGATAGCAGGTGCCGGGCGACGTCGGTGATCGCCTGGTCCAATTCCGGATAGGACCAGGATCGGTCCCGGAAGACCACGGCGGTTTTATCGGGGTAACGGGCGGCCGAACGGCGGACGATATCGGCGATGGTATTCGTCCGCAAACCTGTGAGGTGCGTCATGTGTTCAATGTAGCAATGCGCCGTGCGCCTGCCAAGCGGCCGTGGACGCCAGTAGAGTTGATCCTATGACCGCACGTGTATCCGATGTCATGGCAGCAGCAGAGTCCCTCTGGCCGGCGGCCTGGGCCGAACCCTGGGACACGGTGGGCCTGGCCGTGGGCGATCCCGACGCCGAGGTCTCCACCATCCTGGCCGCACTCGATGCCACCGACGCCGTCGTCGACCAGGCGATCGGGATCGGCGCCCAATTCCTGTTCACCCACCACCCCCTGCTGCTGCGCGGGGTCACCTCGGTGGCGGCGGACACCCTCAAGGGTGGGGCCGTGACCCGGCTCATCCGCGCGGGGATCGCGCAGTTCAACGCCCACACCAATGCCGATTCCGCACCCGGGGGAGTCACCGATGTGTTGTGCGATGCGATCGGACTGGGACAGCGCGCCCCACTGGTTCCCCAGAACGTTCCAGGAGTGGGCATCGGACGTGTCGGCACCCTGGCCACCGCCTGCACGGTCGAAGAGCTGGCCCGTCGGCTGGCAGCATCCGTTCCCGCCACTGCCACCGGAATCCGCATCGCCGGAGACCCCACCGCCCGCATCGAACGGGTTGCGGTGCTCGGCGGGGCGGGGGACTCCGAATTCGATGCGGTCCGCCGGGCTCGGGCGCAGGTCTACATCACCTCCGATCTGCGCCACCACCCTGCCACCGAGGCCATCGACACGGGCCACCGCACCGGGGCCGGTCCGCAATTGATCGATATCGCCCACTTCGCAGCGGAATCCCCGTGGATCACCACCGCCGCACACCAGCTCACCTCCGTTTTGGCCCAGGCCGGGCACCGGGTGCGCCTCGCGGTATCCCACGTCAACACCGACCCCTGGACCATGCGCATCGCGCAGGCCGGTGCACCGGCTGCGGAATCGAATACGAACACGGAACGAGGAAGCATCACATGGCTTTGACCACCTGGACGGCAGACCCCGCCGCAGCCGCAGAACTCATCGCACACCTCAGGGAGTCCCGCCGGGAGACCCATCGCAGGGCCCAGACGGAGCTCGTGGCCGAACTGACCGAACTGGCCGCCCGGCACCGGGAACTGGCCGTCCGGAGCGGGGAACTCACGACCGCGTTGGAGGACAAGCACAGACAACAGCGTGAAACGGCGGCCAGGACCGCTGACCAGCAGAGCAAGATCTCCGCGATGGAGGCCCGGCTGAACGCAGGCGAGGGCATGACCTCGCGGGACCTGGTGGCGCTGCAGGGCGACATCGACTCCGCCAAGGCGGCTCTGGCGAAGCTGGAGGACGCGGAACTCGAGCTGCTCGAATCGATCGAGGAGCTCCAAGGGGACGTCGCCGGGCTCAAACAGGAGTCTGCCGGAATCGCCGCGCAGGGCAAGGAGAAGCAGGCACTGCGCAAACAGGTGGAAGCCGAGATCGCCACCCGGCTGGCCGAACTGGAAACGGCCACCGCCCAGGACCTGGCGCACATGGGCCCCGCCGCAGACCCGGTCAGGGCGGACCTGGACGCCGGTGGCCCGGGCCTCATGCCCTGCGACGCCGGCGCCTGCGGCAACTGCGGCGATGCCCTGGCCGGGGCGGACCTGGCCGAGTTCAAGGCCCTGCAACCGGGCACCGTGTTCAGCTGCCCCGACTGCGAGGTCCCCCTGCTCAGGCAGTGAGGATGATCGCCAGCTCCGCCGGCTTCCTGGGGCCGGCGGCCGTCAGCTCGACCGTGAAGGCCTCGCCCGCGGCCCCGGCCAGTTCCTGCGGAGAGTCCGGGTCCGAGCCGGTGCGCTCGAGCAGGTGCCGGGCCAGCAGGCCGCGGGTGTGTTTGGCATTGTGGCTGACCACGCTGCGTTTGCCGGCCCGCTCGGTGTAGACATTGACCACCACCGTGTGGGCCGGATCGCCCGGCCAGGACTTCCGGTAGTCGCCCGAGCGGCAGTCGACGACGAGTTCATCGGCGAAACGGGCATCGAGCACAGGGGTCAGGCGCTTCTTCCACCAGGTCGAGAGCACGCCGGTTTCGGGCAATCTGACCTTCATCGCCAGTCGGTAGGCGGGGATGAGGTCGCCGGCTGCCACGATTCCGAACAGCCCCGATGACACATACAGCGAACCCAGCCTGTGCTGGGCCGTGGTGGTCAGGGTCGGTGCATCGAGGGCTGCGAACAGCACCCCGGTGTAGGTCTGGAGTGCGGGGGCGCAGGGGATCCGGGTCAATTCCAGATTGCGCGCCACCTCGCCGGACAGGGTAGGTCCGACCCCCAGGATCTGCAGGGAGTCCGGGGCGGCCGAGGTCTGCTGCAGGGCCTCGAGGACCTCGAGCCGGGCGGCGGTGAGTTCGGGGAAGGCCAGGTCCTCGAGGTTGAGTGCGGGTCCGGTGGAGGCGGGGGTCTTGCCCTCGGAGGGCGGCAGCAGAATGATCACAGTCCAACCCTACCCAGGTAGGGGAGTAGACTTGGGCGCGGACAGGTCGTCGAACGGTCGCGTCGACACGCCCGGAAGGGTGCGTCGCCGAGGAACGTCCGGGCTCCACAGAGCACGGTGGTGGGTAACGCCCACCCGGGGTGACCCGCGGGATAGTGCCACAGAGAACAGACCGCCCCTGCTCCACCATTGGTGAGGCGGGGGTAAGGGTGAAACGGCGGTGTAAGAGACCACCGGGGACCCAGGTGACTGGGTCTGCCAGGTAAACCCCACCGGGAGCAAGATCAGACAGATGGTTCGGGCTGCTCGTCATGCCATCGGGTAGATCGCTCGAGGCCGTCGGCAACGGCGGTCCTAGATAGATGACCGTTGATTGGGATCCGGGTAACCGGCCCATGCACAGAACCCGGCTTATAGGCGGCCTGTCCACCCTCACCAGGGAAAACGCTAGATTAGGGCGCGTTTCGTCACCGAATCGTCACAGCGCACTGGCCAGGACGGTCGCCGTCATCTCCTGGACCCGGTCGAGCTGCTCGGTCTGCACCTCGCCTGTCCACACGACCGGCTCGTGGACCAAAGACCACCCCAGGCCCGTGGTGATGGCCTCCATCGCCCGCTGCGCGCCCGTCGTGTCGTAGCCGCCGTGGATCCAATACGAGAACGGCCTGCCCGCCGTGGGCTCGCGCACCTGGTCGTAGACGGTGTCGAAGAAGTGCTTGAGCGCGCCGCTGATATAACCGAAGTTCGCGGTCGTGCCGAGCACATAGGCATCGGCGGCCAGGACCTGGTCGATGTCCGGTTCGAGCGCTGCGGTCTCCACGAGTTCGAGCTGCCCGTCGCTGACCAGGTCGTGCAGATCATCGAGCCGGAGGGCCGCCAGGGCGGCATCGGCGATCCGCCTGGTCGCGGGAGTGGGCGAGTGATGGATGAGGAGTACGCGTGTCATCCCTTCACGCTAACGCACAAGCGCCACCCCGGGGCGGATCAGCGGGATTTCTTGCCACGCAGTCGCTTGGGCACCCCCGCCTTGGGCTTGCCACCGTGGGCGGCGAAGAGAGCGGCGCCTACGATACCCGCCTCATTGCGCAACTGGGCGGGTATCAGGGCAGCATTGGTATGGATGAGCGGGAGGAATTCCGCATGCCGTTTCGACACCCCACCGCCGACGATGAAGGCATCGGGGTTGAGGATCTTCTCCAGCTCCGCATAGTACCGTTGCAGGCGCTCGGCCCAAGCCGGGAAGTCCAGTCCTTCCCGCACTGCCACTGACCGTGCGGCCACGGCCTCGGCCTCGGCCCCGTCGAGTTCGATATGGCCCAGTTCGCTGAACGGGAAGAGCCGGCCGGCGGTGAACAGTGCAGTGCCGATCCCGGTGCCCAGCGTGGTGATGACGACGGTGCCCCGTCTGAAGCGCCGACCGGCCCCATAGGCCATCTCCGCCAGTCCAGCGGCATCGGCGTCGTTGAGCACATGGGCACAGCCGGTCAGCCGGCCTGCCAGCTCGCCCAAGTGTGCGCCGATCCAGGAGGGGTCCAGATTGGGTGCATAGCCGACCACACCCTCTTTGACGACCCCGGGGAAGGCGGTGCCGGCCGGCAGTCGGTCCAGCCGCGGCGCCCTGTCCGTACCGTACTCGGCCACCGTCTGCGACTGCAGGTCCGCCAGGGCCGCACGCAGGGATTGCTCCACCGCCGCCGGCGTCGCCGGCTGTGGCGTATCCACTCTGGCCCGTTTGCCGACCAGGCGCCCGCGTGCCACGTCGACCAGCCCGGCCTTGATGCCGGTGCCGCCGATGTCGATGCCGATGGCGAGATTTCCGTGAGTGGGCATGCTCGGGGTCCTTTACGTCGAGGCTATTTCCAGAAGTCGGTGAGCTCGTCTGCGAATTCGCCGGTGGGCAGGGTGAGGATCTCCGGACCGTCCTCGGTCACAACCAGGGTGTGTTCGAACTGGGCGGAGGGGAGCAGATCGGCGGTCACCACTGTCCAGTCGTCGTCCCATTGCCGCCAGTCGGCGGTCCCCAGGTTCAGCATCGGCTCGACTGTGAACACCGTGCCCGGCTCGATCACCTCGGCATGGGCCGGTGCGGCATCGTAGTGGGGGACCACCAGGCCGGAGTGGAAGTCCCTGCCGACTCCATGACCCGTGAAGTCGCGCACCACGCCGTAACCGAAGCGCTTGGCGTATTTCTCGATGACGCGGCCGATGACGTTGACCTGCCGACCGGGACGCACCGCCTTGATCCCGCGCATGGTCGCCTCGTAGGTGTGTGCGACCAGGTCCTTGACCTCCGGGGCCACTGTGCCGACGCCGAAGGTGAAGTTGGTGTCCCCGTGTACGCCGTCCTTGAAGACGGTGACGTCGAGGTTGAGGATGTCCCCGTCGGATAGCACCGTGGAGTCGGGAATGCCGTGGCAGATGACTTCGTTGACGGATGTGCAGATGGACTTGGGGAATCCTCTGTATCCCAGGCACGAGGGATATCCGCCCATATCGCAGATGTACTCATGGGCGATCCGGTCCAGTTCGTCGGTTGTCACGCCGGGGGCGATGGCACGTCCGGCCAAGGCGATCGCGTTGGCGGCGATGGCTCCGGCGGAGCGGATATGCTCGATTTCCTCCGGTGTGTGTTTATCACCGGTGCGCCCTTCACGCGGCTCTGGCCGGCCCACGTACTCGGGGCGGTCGATGGAGGTGGGAACTCTCCGGTGCGGGCTCAGGGTGCCTTTTTCAACGTGGGTGTTCTTTGCCATGATAGGAATCAGTCTAGACGTCCGAACAATCGAACAAGCGAACAATCGAACAGGTGGTCGTTTATGCAGGAACTCAAAGGGTTGGAGACAGTGGTCTCCGTGCCGACGACGGGCCAGCAGATATCCGATCACATCCTCTCGGCGATCGCCGTCGGCGCTCTACCGGTCGGTACGCCGCTGCCGAGCGAACGTGAGCTCGCACAGGCCCTGCAGGTCTCGCGCTCATCGGTGCGCGCCGGCTTGGACCGCTTGGAACGGGCCGGCTTCGTACTCCGGCGTCGCGGCAGGGGCGGGGGCACCTTTATCGCAGCGGGCGACGCGGGCGAACTGGCCGGACAGCAGGAGCACCTGGCGACCTTCCGCGCCGAACGCGAATCGCTGCTCGACGCCAGGGCGATCGTCCACGGGCGACTGGCCCATGTGGCGGCGCTGCGCCGCACGCCGGCGGACGCACACGATATCAGTGCCGCCGCCGCCCGCTATGCACAGATGGCTGATCCGATCCACGCCCGCAGCGCTGACGCGCATTTCCACCATACGATCGCCAGGGCGACCGGAAACGAGGAACTGGTCAGGATCTCAGTCGACCTGGACCGGCGGATCAACGCCGGCTTCCGACACGACCCGTTTTCGCCCGAACTGTTCGCAGCAGCCCAGCGCGACCACGCTGCGATCGCCACTGCCATCGCAGCGGGACGCGCGCAGGAAGCCGGCGTCCTGTGCGAGGAGCACTTCCGCGCTACGACGATGCAACGGGGTTCCGCCGGGGCCGAAGAGGACGCTCGTGCACTCGGGGACGACACAGTCGGCAGGCGATAGGCTAGAGGCGATACGCCAGAAGGCGGTCCACGACTCCGCCGGGTGGCGGACACGGCCGAAGAAGGAGACGAGATGGCTGAGGAGAACGGACTTCCCGGTGACGTCAAGTACTGGTTCAACGTGCGCACCGGCCAGGTCGAAGAGGGCCCGCTGAGCGGTTGGGAGAACCGCATGGGCCCGTACGATACGCGTGAAGAGGCACAGGCGGCGCTGCGCACGGCCGCCACCCGCAATCGGGATTGGGACGACGAGGACAAGGACTGGGACGGCAAATGACCGGGTTGAGTAAACAAGAGGAATTCGTCCTGCGCACGGTCGAGGACCGCGATGTGCGCTTCATCCGCCTGTGGTTCTCCGACGTCCTGGGTCGGTTGAAGTCGGTGGCGATCGTGCCGGCGGAACTCGAAGGATCCTTCGGCGAGGGCATCGGGTTCGACGGTTCGGCGGTCGAGGGCCTGTCACGCGTGTTCGAGGCGGACATGGTCCTCAAACCGGACCCCTCGACCTTCAGCCTGCTGCCGTGGCGCGGAGAGGAAGAGCCCACAGGGCGGATGTTCTGTGACATCATCTCGCCCGACGGTGGGCCCGCGATGTCGGATCCGCGCAATGTCCTCAAGCGGACGATGGACCGTGCCGCTGCCCTGGGCTTCACGTTCTACGTCCACCCGGAGATCGAGTTCTACCTGTTTCAGTCGGGGGAGCTGAACGGCGGACTGCCCATTCCCGTGGACTCCGCCGGCTATTTCGACCACGTCAACGGCGGCACGGCCAATGACTTCCGCCGCACCGCGGTGCAGACCCTGGAGGCCATGGGGATCTCCGTCGAGTTCTCCCATCACGAGGCGGGACCTGGCCAGAACGAGATCGACCTGCGCTACGCCGACTCCCTGACCATGGCCGACAACGTCATGACCTTCCGCGCGATGGTCAAGGAGGTGGCGGCCGCCCAGGGCGTGTACGCGTCCTTCATGCCCAAGCCCCTGGCCGACCAGCCCGGCAACGGCATGCACACGCACGTCTCCCTGTTCGAGGGCGAGGAGAACGCCTTCTACAGCCCATCGGGGGACTATCAGCTCTCGACCACGGGACGCCAGTTCGTCGCGGGCCTGCTGCGCCATGCCCCGGAGATCTCCGCCGTGACCAATCAGTACGTCAACTCCTATAAGCGCTTGTGGACCGGGCACGAGGCCCCGTCCTACATCTGTTGGGGCCACCGCAACCGTTCGGCCCTGATCCGGGTACCGCAGTACAAATCGGGGAAGTCGTCCTCTGCCCGGATCGAGTTCCGCGGGCTGGATTCCTCAGCCAACCCCTATCTGGCGTATTCGCTCATCCTGGCTGCGGGCCTCAAGGGCATCGAGGAGGGCTACGAACTGCCCCCGGAGGCCGAAGACGATGTGTGGCTGCTCTCCGACGGGGAACGCCGGGCACTGGGCATCGAGGCCATGCCGGCCTCGTTGAACGAGGCGATCATCGCGATGGAGAACAGCGAATTGGTCGCGCAGACCCTGGGCGAGGAGGTCTTCGACTACTTCCTGCGCAATAAGCGCAAGGACTGGGAGGACTACCGCGCGCAGGTCACCCAATTCGAACTGAGCCGCGACTTCAGTTCCCTGTGAGCAGCTGATGCCGCAGACGCGACGGTCCCAGCCGACGGGCCGGCCGGGCAAATCGGGCCGGCCCCAGGCCAGTTTCCGCTATCCCCGCTTCCTCACCGAGGCCGCGCAGTTGCTGGACCGACCTGCGCTGTCCGCCGCTGCCGCCACGGCACTGGCGCGTTCGGTGGCCGACCCCGACGCCGCCGGTCTGGCGGTTATCCGTGTGGCCGAGGCCGTGGCAACTCATCCGGATGCCTCTGGATTGGCCGACCTGCTGGCCACGTCACAGGTCCTGCGTCGGGTCATCGCCCTGGGTGGGTATTCCGAGGCGTGCATCGACTTCATTATCCGGCATCCGCAGTCCCTGCGAATGCTGGCCCTGCCGGAACCGGGGTCCACCACCTGCCTGCTGGGAACCTCTGCGGCGGCGCAGCCGGCCCTGCGCGCGCACCTGTTCGACGCCGTCGGAGCGGACCCGGAGGCACCTGCGCCAGTGGCCATGGTGCGCGGGGAGGAAGGCCGGACCGCACTGCGCGTGGCCTACCGGGAACTGCTGATCCGGCTGACCGCCGATGATCTGCTCGCACAGTGTCCCACTGATGTGGTCGCCGAGGTTTGCCGGATCCTGGCGGACATGGCCGCCTCGGCGATCGATGCGGCACTGGCGGTGGCACGGGCGGAATTGGATCCGGATGCCCGAGTCCGCTTGGCCGTCATCGGAATGGGCAAGTGCGGCGCACGCGAATTGAACTACGTCTCCGATGTCGATGTCGTCTACTGTGCGGAGCCTGCGGCCGAACGCGAACTGGCCACTGCACTGGCCAACCGCGTCGCCGAGCTCATCGACCGGCCGGCCGCGGAGCCCGCACTGTGGGAACTCGATGCGGCACTGCGTCCGGAGGGCAAGGCCGGCCCGCTGGTCCGGCCCCTCGAGGAATTCCGCTCCTACTATGAGCGAACCGCTGAGAACTGGGAGTTCCAGGCCCTGCTCAAGGCCCGTCCGATCGCCGGCGACGTCGCGCTGGGGCACGAGTGGTTCGAGGCGTTCAATCCGCTGGTGTGGACGGCGGCGGCCCGTCCGGGCTTCATCGACGGGGTACGCGCCATGCGGCGGCGCGTCGTCGATCTGATCCCGGCCAACGAGGCCGCCCGCCAGCTCAAACTGGGCAGCGGCGGACTGCGCGACGTGGAATTCTCAGCCCAGCTGCTGCAATTGGTCCACGGGCGCGAGGAGCAGGAGATCCGTGTTACGGCGACCCTCGACGTGATCCCGCGGCTGGCTGGATTGGGCTATATCGGGGCCGATGACGGCCGCGATCTGGCCGCGGCGTATCGGTTCATGCGGGTCGTCGAACACCGTCTGCAGATCCCCCGGATGCAGCGCACGGCTTTGTTGCCGGATGATCCGGGCCGACTGCGGACCCTGGCCAGGGCCGTCTACGCCGATGGGGACCGAAGCGCCGAGCGCCTGGCGGCCGAGCGGACTGTCCACTCCCGCCGAGTGCGGGTCCTACACCAGCAGATCTTCTACCGGCCCATTCTGCAGGCCGCCGCGGGAGCCGACTCCATCGTGCGGATGTCCGATTCGGCCGCCCGCGACCGCCTGGCCGCCTTCGGCTACAAGGATCCGAAGTCCGCGCTGCTGCACATCGGCCGCCTGGCCCAGGGCACCGGGCGCAGCGCACACGTGCAGAAGCAGGTGTTGCCGGCCCTCCTGGACTGGTTCGCCGACGGCGTGGATCCGGATGCGGCTCTGCTGTCCTTCCGCCGCCTGTCCGAGTCATTGTCCGGTTCGACCTGGTATCTCAAGATGCTGCGCGACTCGGGTGTGGCGGCCAGGGCAATGGCCCGTGTCCTGTCGCTTTCGGCGTATGCTACGGAACTCCTGTTGAAGAATCCCTCGGCGGTGGCCTGGCTCGAAGAGCCACTGACGCTGGCCGTGCGCAGCGATCTGCGGGCCGAGACGGCGGGCCTGCTGCGCCGGCACGGCGCAGAATCGATTCCGGCTATCAGAGGCCTGTACGGGCGCGAACTGTTGCGCTGTGCGCTGGCCGATGTGCTCGAAGTCGGGGACCGAACGGAGATTCCGGCCCGGCTCGCGCAGATCGTCGATGCCACGATAGCGGCTGGCTGCCAGGCCATGCGCCTGGCCATGGACACCCCGGAAACGCCCGCCTACGAGTTCGCGGTCATCGCGATGGGCCGGCTGGGCGGTGCGGAGGTCGGCTATTCCTCCGATGCGGATGTGATGTTCGTCTACCGTCCGGCAGGCGATCTGGACGACGACGCCAGGAGCCGTCTGGCCACTCACGTTAAGAAGCTCGCCCTGCGCCTGATCCACGAGCTGGGCCAGGCGGGCGCCGCCCCGGCCGTCGAGCTGGACGCGGATCTGCGGCCGGAGGGCAAGAACGGACCGCTGGTGCGCACCCTGGAGAGCTACCGGGCGTACTACGGCAAGTGGTCGGAGCCCTGGGAGGCTCAGGCCCTGCTGCGGGCGCGTCCGATCGCCGGCGATCAGAGTCTGGCTGCGGACTATCTCGAACTCATCGAGCCGCTGCGCTACCCGGCAGTCGTCCCCGAGAGCTCTTTGCGCCAGATGCGCAGGCTCAAGGCGCGGATGGAGGCCGAGCGCTTGCCGCGCGGGGCCGATATCCGCAGGCATTTGAAGTTGGGCCACGGGGGACTATCGGACGTAGAGTGGACGGTTCAGCTGTTGCAGCTGGTCCACGGGCACGGGGAAGCGGCCCTGCACACCACCTCGACCCTGCCGGCCTTGCACGCTGAGGTGGCACTGGGCGTAATCGGTGGGGAAGACGCACAGGTTCTCGAGGAGGCCTGGTTGGCGGCCACCCAGATCCGCTGTGCAGCGGTGCTCTTCCGCGGGCGCATCGCAGATTCCCTGCCGGCCCGGCCGGAGGACCTGGAAGCGGTTGCACGGCTGATGGGTTACGGCCCTGGTCTGTGGCAGGAGTTCCAGGACGACTATCTGCGTGCGGCACGGCACGCCAGGAAGGTGGTCGAGCGGCTGTTCTTCGGCTATGAGGAGTGACGCGAGTCGAGATCCGAAGCGCGGTGCCAGGGCAGCGTGCGTTCCACCCACAGAGAACGATAAGGGCTGTGGCCCGCAACCGAAGCGGTTGCGGGCCACAGCCCTTATCGTTGAGCCGGTCTGATCGGATCAGACGGTGTAGTACAGCTCGAACTCGGCCGGAGTCGGGCGCAGGCGCACGACGTCGAGTTCGTTCTCACGCTTGTACTTGACCCACGTTTCGATCAGATCGGGCGTGAAGACATTGCCGGCGGTGAGGAACTCGTGGTCGGCCTCGAGTTCGGCCAGGGCATCCTCGAGGGAGTTCGGGGTGAGCTTGATGTCGCCCAGTTCCTCCGGGGGCAGTTCGTAGAGGTCCTTGTCGATCGGCTCCGGCGGCTCGATGCGGTTCTTGATGCCGTCGAGGCCGGCCATCAGCTGGGCGGCGAAGGCCAGGTAGGGGTTCGACGAGGGATCGGGCACGCGGAACTCCAGGCGCTTGGCCTTGGGCGACGAGCCGGTGACCGGGATGCGGATGGCGGCCGAGCGGTTGCGTGCCGAGTAGACCAGGTTGACCGGTGCCTCGTATCCGGGAACCAGACGACGGTAGGAGTTGATCGTCGGGTTCGTGAAGGCCAGCACGGCGCCGGCGTGTTCGATCAGGCCGCCGATGTACCAGCGGGCCAGATCGGAGAGGTTGGCGTAGCCGTTCTCGTCGAAGAACAGCGGCTTGCCGTCCTTCCACAGCGACTGGTGGCAGTGCATGCCGGAGCCGTTGTCACCGTACATGGGCTTGGGCATGAAGGTCGCGGTCTTCTCGAATTCGTTCGAGACGTTCTTCACGACGTACTTGAAGTCCAGCAGCTGGTCGGCGGCCTTCTGCAGGCTGTCGAACTTGTAGTTGATCTCCTGCTGGCCGGCTGTGCCTACTTCGTGGTGGGCGCGTTCGACGGAGAAGCCGATCTCCTTGAGCGTCAGTGAGATAGCATCGCGGATGTCGGCGAAGTGATCGGAGGGGGAGACGGGGAAGTAGCCGCCCTTGATGGGGGTCTTGTAGCCCAGGTTGTGGCCGCCCTCTTCGGCGCCGGTGTTCCAGGCCGCTTCGACGGAG
The DNA here is from genome assembly GCF_024580695.1 of Brevibacterium sp. 91QC2O2. NCBI lineage: Bacteria > Bacillati > Actinomycetota > Actinomycetes > Micrococcales > Brevibacteriaceae > Brevibacterium > Brevibacterium sp. 91QC2O2. Next base: position 42,039 of record NZ_JANIJY010000001.1, read on the forward strand.
TCGATCTTGTAGAAGGCGCCGCCGGGCTGGCTGTCGTAACGGATCGAGTCGAACAGGTAGAACTCGGCCTCAGCGCCGAAGAAGACCGTGTCGGCGATCCCGGTGGACTTCAGGTAGGCCTCGGCCTTGGCTGCGACCTGGCGGGGATCGCGGGAGTAGGGCTCGTCGGTGAAGGGATCGACGATCGAGTGCGTGACGACCAAGGTCTTGGCCTCGCGGAACGGGTCGATGAAGGCCGAGGTGACATCGGCCAGCAGCTTCATGTCCGATTCGTTGATCGACTGGAAGCCGCGGATGGACGAGCCGTCGAAGAGCAGGCCCTCTTCGATTTCGTCCTCGCCGTAGGCCTCAGCCGGCATGTTGAAGTGCTGTACGGTGCCCGGCAGGTCGCAGAAGCGGACGTCGACGAACTCGACGTTCTCTGCCTTCAGATAGGCGACGAGTTCAGAGGCTGATGTAAACAAGCTCACTCCCAGTGTCAATCGATACGCGATACATATGAATTACCGCGTTGCTCTGACCACTTTAGCCAGATGCCGTAACCGCTGAGTGTCCCGAATGTTTCGGAGATGTTTCAGCGACCACTCCTTCATCCTATGCGGTGCAGCCCTGCAATGTGGCGAAGGCCTCCGGATGCGGTCGGGAATCGTCTCAGGCGATACCCTGGTGGGGTGATCGACAGAGATGATATCGGCTCCTGGCTCAACGGCCCCGACCTCTCCATGCGCCCGGGCGACTGGCCCGGCAAACGCCTGGGTCTGCCGCAGGAGGGCCCGGGCTCGGTTGCCCCACACTGGAAGAGGTTCCTGTCCCTGTGCATCGACTGGGGCCTGTGCCTGCTCATCTCCACCGCGTTCTTCCACGGGGACTCCTGGGTGACGCTGGGGCTGTTCCTGGTGGAGAACTGGGTGCTGCAGTCCACCCTGGGGTACACGATCGGTCAGCGGGTGCTGCGGGTGCGGCTGCTGGGCCCTGGCGGGACTCGCCGCAATCCGGGCTGGATCCTGGTGCGGGTTGTCTTGCTGGCTCTGGTCATCCCGGCAGTCGTCTACAACGGCGATCGTCGCGGTTTGCACGACTTGGCGGCGAACGTCACCGTGGTCAGAATGTGACCGATGTCCTCCGCATTCGGATGGAGGGGACGACGAAGACGATGAAACAGGGCCCCTGTTCACCACACGGAGTGTGGATGGAACAGGGGCCCCGTTTCGTGCTGCGAGGTATCAGCGACCACGCATGGCGCGGCGGTCCGGGCGCGCCCGGCTGGGGTCGATGCCCTTGGGGATCGGAGCCCGCTTCGAAATGGTGCCCAGTGCGGTCAGGCGCTTGCGAATGACCAGGACCTCCGACTTGTTGAGCTTCCGCGGGATCTTGTAGACCTCCTTGGTCAGCCGATTCATCGGGATCTGTCCCTCGCCCTCGCCACCGAGCAGGGTGTTGACCGGAACACCGGGGAGCACCCGCTCATGGCGCTTGCGTTCTTTGTCCACCAGCTTGGCCACACGGCCGGCGGGGCCCTCGCCCACCAGGACGACGCCGCCGCGGCCGGTGGCGCGGTAGACGAGGTCGCGTGTCTTGGGGTCGACTGCCACTGGCTCGTCGTCGGCCAGCCAGGACTTGCGCACCGTGTTGAGGACCGCACCGTAGGCGCCGGGCTTGCCACGCATCTCCTCGAACGCCGCGGTTTCGGCGAAGCGGCCCAGGATGAAGGTGGCACCGAGTACGCCGACCATCAGGCCGAGGATGATCCACAGCCAGATGGGCGGTAGGAGCAGGCCGACCAAGGCGCCGAGGGCGCCACCGCCGAGCACTGCGGCGGCCAGGATCCACGGCAGGGCCTTGTAGTGCTTGGCCGCCAGCTTGTAGACCTGCTTCATCTGGGCGATCCGGCCCGGATTGTTCGGATCTTTCGGCTTGCGCTTGAAGCGTTTGGGCTTCGGTTCGTTCGAAGTAGACATGGACTCGTTTCTTGACAGTTGCGGACTGCTCAGTATTTTACCTCTTCGCCCGCGCCGAAGGTATCGACCACCGCCTGGGCCTCCTGCCTGGCCGGGGATTCGGAGTCACGGTCGAGGTGGGCCAGGTGGGCCGGAATCGGGCGCCCCTTGCTGCGCATGGCCTGCGCCCACAACTGCCCCGCCCGGTATGAGGAGCGGACCAGCGGTCCCGACATGACCCCCAGGAAGCCGATTTCTTCGGCTGCATCGCGCAATGCGACGAAGTCCTGTGGTTTGACCCACCTGTCGATCGGATGATGGCGCGGTGACGGGCGCAGATACTGGGTAATCGTCAGCAGGTCGCAGCCGGCGGCGTGGAGGTCCTGCATGGCTGCGACGACTTCGTCGTTGGTCTCTCCCATGCCGAGGATCAGGTTCGATTTCGTCACCAGGCCGGCCGCGCGGGCCTTTGTCAACACGGACAGCGAACGGTCATAGCGGAAGCCGGGGCGAATACGTTTGAAGATGCGGGGGACCGTCTCGACATTGTGGGCCAGGACCTCGGGGCGGGAGGAGAAGACTTCAGCGAGCTGGTCGTCGTCCGAGTTGAAATCGGGGATGAGCAGCTCGACGCCGGTGCCCTGTCCGTCGGCGGTGTCCAGCCCGTGGATGAGGCGAACCGTCTCGGCGTAGAGCCAGGCCCCACCATCGGCCAGATCATCACGGGCCACGCCGGTGATCGTCGAATACCGCAGGCCCATGGTGGCGACCGATTCGGCGACCCGGCGCGGTTCGTCGGCGTCGAAGTCGGCGGGCTTGCCCGTGTCGATCTGGCAGAAGTCACAGCGTCGGGTGCACTGTTCGCCGCCGATGAGGAAAGTCGCCTCGCGATCCTCCCAACATTCGAAGATGTTCGGGCACCCGGCCTCTTCGCATACCGTATGCAGCCCGGACGTGCGCACCAGGGATTTCAATTCGGAGAATTCGGGGCCGATATGGGCCTTCGCCTTGATCCAGTCGGGTTTGGACTCGATCGGGGTCTCCGAATTCCTGGCTTCGACGCGCAGTAATCTGCGTCCCTCGGGTGCGATTGTCACGTGCTGGTCCTTCCTGTGTGGGGTCAGGCTGTGTGGGGTCAGGCGGTGATATGGCGATTCAGAAGTGCGATGGCCTCATCGGCGAGTGCGGCGGGAGTGACCTCCCTGTGAAGCTCGCGGCTGATGGAGGTCACCCCGGCGTCGACTATTCCGCAGGGGACGATGTTGTCGAATCCGGAGAAGGAATTGGAGCAGTTAATGGCGACGCCGTGCATGGTCACGCCGTCGTGGATGCGAATGCCAATCGCGGCGATTTTGCGTTCGGGACCGGTGGCATCGGCCTCCAGCCAGACTCCGGCACGCCCGTCCACGCGTCCGGCTTCGATTCCCAGGCCGGCGAGCAGTTCGATGACGGCATCCTCGATTTGGCTGACGTAGAGGCGAACGTCCTTGGCGTCGTTGAGTCGGTATACCGGGTAGAGGACCAGCTGGCCGGGTCCGTGCCAGGTAATCTTGCCTCCGCGGTCGATGTCGATGACCTCTGTGCCGTCGAGGGGGCGCTCGTGGGGCTCGGTACGCTTGCCCGCCGTGTAGACGGCCTCGTGTTCGAGTGCCAGGAGCGTGGAGTCCCGTGTGCCGGCGACGACCTCGTCATGGTAGGCGTTCTGAATGCCCAGGGCGTAACGGTAATCGACGAGTTCGGGGGCGAAGCCGAGTTTTTCAACGGTGAGGACCATGGCACCACCCTATGTCCCGCCGGGTGCTGTGGGCAAAGACACCCGGCGACGGGCGCTGGGAACCGACGGGAGGAGTGATTCAACCGGTGTCGGGCTATTTCTGGTGGAGAGCGTTATCTATTATCAACAAAACGAGATAAACGCTCTTAGCCATTGGAACTGATTATGAACGATGACGAGCAGCAGGAAACAACGGGTGTCCGCGAGGATGACCAGGAAAAATGGACGCTTGTCCATCAGCTGGAGCCCGACCTCTTCCGTGTTGAAGCGGATGGCCGCAGCCGCTGGTTCGTCACCGGCGCCGACGCTCCCGGTGGCGCTTGGACGGGTGCGCGGCCCCGCGTCGCGCGGATGTACGACCCAATTGACGGACAGACGTTAGAGGGCCTGCTGGTGTCCCGCTGTGAAGGCGGGACCCTGCGCATGTATCTGGGTACGGCAGGGCCGCTGAGCGTGTCCCGCTGTCTGTTCCTACTGCACCGGGTGGTCGAGGTGCTCGACGGCGCGCCACCGCCACCTGAGGGGATGAGCAGGGTGCACCTCGATGCCTTCGGCGTGGATGCGAGAGGCGACATCGTGCTCGTCCCCGGGAGGTACGGCTCCGCCGCGGGACGGGATGAGGCATGTGCTCTGGCCCGTCTGGCCGTGGTAGCGCTGAGTGGAGACCTCACCGCCGACATCGGCACCCCGCCCGCTTTGCTGGCACCGGGTATGCCAGACGAACTGGCCGAGTTCCTCAGCGACCTGGCTTACGGCAGCGCCCGCTACGCCACGGACTACGGCCTGGCCACCGAGCGGGTGCGCGAACGTCTCGACGCCTGCGGCCAAGGTGAGCCCCTGCCGTTCATCGCGGCGGAGACCGGCGTGGCCGTCGAACAGGCACGGACGGCGAGCACGCCCGCCATCGGGCCGGGAGCGGAGGCGCTGAGCGCGCGTCGTGCAGGTGTGCGGTCGAGGCCGCACGAAGACGGTCAGGCGGACTCCGTTGCGTTATTGCGGGCCGCACGGGGGAGCCGGCTGGTCCGCCGGTCAGCGGAGCCGTCCGAGGGCCGGATGGGTCGGCGTCGGTCCCGTCGGTCCGGAGGATGGGCAGTCTTGGTGCGGCGTTCGGCCGTACCCGTGCTGGGTGGGGCGTTGCTGCTCGTGGGGGTTGGGATTCTCCTGTCCGGTCCCTGGCATGATGCCGAGAAGATCCCGGCGGTGGGGGAGGCCGGCGGAGCGACTTCATCGGCCGTGGCGGCCGAGTCGGATTCACTGCACGATCCGGAGGAGCCGGTCGGCGCCTGGCGGGCACTGACGCGCTTGCGCGAGGCCGCGTTGGAGACCGGGGATGCTGGGGCGCTGGCAGACCTCAGCGTGCCGAACTCACCTGCGGCTCGGGCTGACGCGCAGACAGACCCGGGGACGCACCGGGGATCCGACGTGCAACTGAGCGTTGAGCCGGGCGCTCCGGAGGTGGTCGGCGCGCAGCGGGTGCGGCTGCGCAGCACCATGGGCGCGAAGGTGACGGGTGCCTCGGGCACGGTGGACTACGGCACGCGCACGGTGTGGGTCGAACTGAGGTTCGCCAACGGCGTCTGGAAGGTCTATTCGGTCCTTGAAGCCGAAGGTTAGTCCAGACGCCGAAGCGGCGGGGCGGAGCGGGATACCCGCTCCGCCCCGCCGCTTCACACGGGGTCGTGGAGTGCTCAGAGGTCCAGATCGGCCTCGAAGTTGCCGTCCTCCAGACGATCCTTGACCGTCTTGAGGAAGCGACCGGCGTCTGCGCCGTCGACCAACTCGTGGTTGTACGTCAACGGCAGGTAGACCATATCGCGCAAGGCGATCGTGTACTCGCCGTCGGCGCCCTTGACCGCCACCGGACGCTTGGTGATGGTGCCGGTGCCCAGGATGCCCACCTGCGGCGAATTGATGATCGGCGTGTCGAACTGCGCGCCGAAGCTGCCGATGTTCGTGATGGTGAAGGTACCACCGGTCAGTTCATCGGGACCGATCTTGTTGTCGCGGGTGCGGGAGGCGACATCGTCGATGGCCTTGGCGATCTCGGCGACGGACAGACCGCCGGCGTTCTTCACAATCGGCACCACCAGACCGCGCGGAGTGTCGACGGCGAAGCCGATGTCCTCGTGGTCGAAGTAGGTGATCTGCTTCGAGGCGACATCGTACTGGGCGTTGACCGCCGGGTGGATCTGCAGTGCCTCGGCGACGGCCTTGGCGAAGAACGGCAGGTAGGTCAGCTTCACGCCGTGCTTGGCCTGGAACTGTGCCTTGTGGGCCGCCCGCAGCTTGGAGACCTTGGTCATGTCGACCTCGGTTACCTGAGTGAGCTGCGCCGTGGTCTGCAGCGACTCGCGCATGCGCTTGGCGATCGTCTGCCGGATCCGCGAGGCCTTCTGCGTGGTGCCGCGCAGCTTCTTGGCCTCCTCCGGGATCTCCAGCTGGAAGGGTGCCCGCGGTGCACCGGTTGCAACCGGCGCGGCGGCGGGCGCCCCGGCGACCGACTGGGCCGCCTGGGCCACAGCAAGCACGTCCTGCTTGCGGATACGTCCACCGACTCCGGTACCCGACACGGTCGACAGGTCGACGCCCTTCTCCTTGGCCAGCTTGCGGACCAGGGGGGTGACGTAGGCGGAGACATCCGAGCTGGCCACGGTCTGTGCAATCGAGGGCGCGGGTGCGGCGGCGGGTGCCGGAGCGGGCTCCGGTGCCGGCGTCGGCTCAGCGGCGGCCTGTGGTGCGGGCTCAGGCTCGGGTGCCGGTGCCGGTGCCGGTTCGGGCTCAGGCTCGGGTGCCGGTGCAGCGGGCGCTGCAGCCGGGGCACCGGAGCCGACGAGGGCCAGCGCTCCGCCGACCTCGACTTCGTCATCCTCTTCGGCCAGGTGCTGGAGCACTGTTCCGGCGACGGGGCTGGGAATCTCGGTATCGACCTTGTCCGTCGAGACCTCGAGCAGCGGCTCATCGACGTCGACGTGTTCGCCGACCTCCTTCAGCCAGCGGGTCACGGTGCCCTCGGTGACCGACTCGCCCAGCGCGGGCATCACGACGGTCTCGGAGTCGCCGGAATCACCGGATGCGGTCGGTGCTGCGGATTCCGCGGCGGCCGGGGCCGGTTCGGGTTCCGGAGCAGGTTCGGGTTCCGGCTCGGCGGCCTGCGGTGCAGCGGCGGCGGGTGCCTCTGAGGCGCCGGTGCCATCGCCGATGACCGCTAGGTCGCCGCCGATCTCGACTTCGTCGTCCTCATCGGCCAGGATCTTCTCGACGACGCCGGCGTACGGGCTGGGAATCTCGGTATCGACCTTGTCCGTCGAGACCTCGAGCAGCGGCTCGTCGACGTCGACGTGTTCGCCGACCTCCTTCAGCCAGCGGGTCACGGTACCTTCGGTGACCGACTCACCGAGGGCCGGCATCTGTACGGTATTTGACATGGTTTACGTCTCCCTCGTGGGTCAGTTGTGGAAGTGGAGCGGCTTGCCGGCCAGGGCCAGGAAGGCCTCGCCCAGTGCTTCGTTCTGCGTCGGATGCGCGTGGATGAGCTGCGCTACCTCTTCGGGGTAGGCCTCCCAGTTCACGACGAGCTGTGCCTCGCCGGCCTGCTCGCTGAGGCGCGCGCCGATCCCGGTGACGCCAACGACGGGGCCGTTCTTGACGCGGATCGCCTTGATGAAGCCCGTGGTCTTCAGGATCGCGGACTTGGCATTGCCGCCCAGCGGGAACTTCACGGATTCGATGTTGTCCGCGCCGTACTCCTCCTTGGCCTTCTTCTCGGTCAGGCCGACGGAGAAGATCTCCGGATCGGTGTAGGTCACGCGCGGGATGCCGGATTCCACGGGTACCACCGGGTTGAGGCCGGCGATCTCCTCGGCGACGAACATGCCCTGGGCGAAGGAACGGTGTGCCAGCTGCAGGCCGGGGACGATGTCGCCGACGGCCCAGATGTTGCCCACACCGGTGTGGAACCGGTCGTTCGTGATGACGAAACCGCGGTCCATGGTGATGCCCTGCTCTTCGAAGCCGAACCCCGCGGTCACGGGACCGCGGCCCACGGCTACCAGCAGCACCTCGGCCTCGAGGCTGGTGCCGTCGGCCAGCGTTACGTGCACTCCGTCCGCGTCCTGCTCGACACCGTCGAAGAATACTCCGGTCTTGAAGTTGATCTTGCGCTTCTTGAATGCACGTTCGAGGGCCTTGGAGATGTCCTCGTCCTCATTGGCCGCCAGATGGGGCAGACCCTCGACGATGGTCACATCCGCGCCGAAGGAGTTCCAGATGCTGGCGAACTCGATGCCGATCACGCCGCCGCCGAGGACGATGGCCGACTTGGGCACGCGGTTGAACTTGAGCGCCTCGGTGCTGGTGAGCACGCGGTCGCGGATCTCGATGCCCAGGGTCTTGGAGGTCGAGCCGGTGGCCAGGACGATATTCGCGCCCTTGACGTCGATCACGCCGTCATCGGTGGTCACCCGCACGGTGTCCTGCGACACGAGCTTGCCCTCACCGGAGATGGTGTCGATGCCGGCGACCTTCACCAGGCCGGACAGGCCCTTGTAATTGCCGTCGATGATGCCCTGTTTGAACTTCAGGACACCGTCCATGTCGATGCCGCCCAGATCGGCCTGGATGCCGAAGGCCGCGGCGTCACGGACGGTGTCTGCGACCTCGGCCGCGTGCAACAGGGCCTTGGTCGGAACGCAACCACGGTGCAGGCATGTACCGCCCACCTTGTCGCGTTCGATCAGTGCGACCTTCATATCCAGCTGGGCAGCACGCAGTGCTGTCGCGTATCCGCCCGTGCCACCACCCAAGATGACGAGATCGTAGGTGTTGTCGGAATCGCTCACGAATTTCTCCTCTTATAAGAGTTGACTTCGGACCGCCAAGCGCGGTTTGTCACTAGTGTTCCATTCATCGCCGCACCGGTGGGACCCGGGCGCCGTGTTCCGCGCGTGAGATCGGAGGAATGGTTACGTTCCAATGTTATTCTTCTGCGTCCGTCGTACTCAATCCACGAGCCACTTCGATCAGTGTGCGGACGGGCACACCGGTGCCCTCCTTGGGGGTGTATCCCCAGGCGCCGTGGCCGTTGAAGGCGGGACCGGCCACATCGATGTGCGCCCAGGCCTGCTCGGATGTGACGAGTTCCCCGAGGAAGACGCCGGCCAGGAGCATGCCCCCGGGGCGTGGTCCGGCGTTCTTGAGGTCGGCGGTGTGGGAGTCGAGGCCCCTGCGCAGTTCCTCGGGCAGTGGCATGGGCCAGACGGGTTCGCCGGCTGCTTGGCCGGCCAGGACGACACGGTTGCGTGCACCCGTGGTTCCCATCACGCCGGAGGTGCGTTCTCCGAGGGCGACGATCTGGGCGCCGGTGAGGGTCGCGACGTCGATGACCAGATCCGGATCCTCCTCCTGCGCGGCCACCAGGCCGTCGGCGAGGACCAGGCGTCCCTCGGCATCGGTGTTCGTCACCTCGACGGTGGTCCCGCCGTACATCTTGAGGACATCAGACGGGCGCTGGGCGGATCCGCCCGGCATGTTCTCGGCCAGTGCCAACCAAGCGGTGACTCGGACCGGTAGCTGGAGATCGGCGATTGCGAACAGGGCCTGACCGACGGCGGCGGCGCCGGCCATATCCGACTTCATCTCCTCCATCGAAGCCGGCGGCTTGAGTGACAGTCCGCCGGAATCGAAGGTGATGCCCTTGCCCACCAGGGCCATGTGCTTGAGTGCCTTCTTGGGGGAGTACTCGAGCTTGACCAGGCGGGGTCCGCGCGGGGACCCCTGACCCACTCCGGTCAGTCCGCCGAAGCCGCGTTCGCGCAGAGCCTTGTCGTCGATCACCGTGACCTTGAGGCGTCGTTCTTTGGCCTGCGTCGCGAATTCCTGGGCCATGGACTCCGGGTACAGATCGGCGGGCGGCTGGTTGACCAGATCACGGGTGCGGTTGACGGCCTGGGCGATGAATCCGGCATTGCGGACGGCAGCGCCGTGGTCCTCGACCGTCAACATGGTGAGCGCACCGGGTTCGGTGGCGGAGGCGGATTTGTAGGAGTCATAGGTGTAGGCGCCCAGCAGCGCTCCGGTGGCCACCGCCTCGGCAGCGGAATCGTCGGTGGTCGGCAGGGCCAGGGCCACGGAATGTCGCCGCTCGACCGTGCGCAGGGCAGTACCGGCGGCCCGCCGCAGCGCCTCGCGCGCGGCTTCGGAGGTCTCGGCGTCCTCGAGCAGATCGGCGGTGAAGTCGCCCAGCCCCACCAGCAGTACGGCGCGGGCCTTGAAACCGGCCGGCGCGGGCAGCATGACGGTGGCCATGCTGGACCCGGTGAAGCCCACTGCCTGTGCCGCGTCGGCCAGGGCCAGGAGCTGGCTTGCCTCGAGGCGGGTTCCCGAACCCTCGGGCCCCGATTCGGTGAATCCGACGACCAGAACGTCGGCGGGGACGTCCTGTGGTCTTGTGGTGTTGGGCGTGAGCGCGCGGAGGGCGTTGGCCATGACGGTCCTTTCCTAGGGCAGTGGTTCCCGGACATCGTATCGTGGGTCTCCTGCGCCGGATCGGAGCGGAGGCCGATATGCTGAAGCGCGTGTATCGCCTTATCTACAATGCCGTCCTCAGACACATCGATGCTGAGCGGATTCATCATCTGAGCTTCTCCGCCCTCAAAGCGATCGACGCGGCGCCCTGCGGTGGTCGTCTCATGGACCTGGCCTTCGGCAACCGGGCACATCCCGGCTCCCGCGCCACCGTCATGGGGCTGGACTTCCCCAATCGGGTGGGCCTGGCCGCGGGCTTCGACAAAGAGGCAACTGGCGTGCGGGCCATCTCCCGGATGGGCTTCGGCCATGTCGAAGTGGGGACCATCACCGCCGAAGGGCAACCGGGCAATCCGCGTCCGCGCCTGTTCCGACTGCTGTCCAAACACGCGATCCTCAACAGGATGGGGTTCAATAACGCCGGGGCCGTGGCCGTGGCCGGTTGGCTGCGCGAACAGCGGGAACTGTTGGCGGAACTGCCACAGGGAAAGCGGCCGGTGATCGGAGTCAACATCGGCAAGACGAAGGTGGTCCCGGCCGCCGAGGCCGTTGCCGACTACCGTGCCAGCACCAGGGTGCTCGCGCCCCTGGCCGACTACCTTGTCATCAACGTCTCCTCCCCGAATACTCCGGGGCTGCGCGACCTGCAGGCCGTCGAATCCCTGCGGCCGATCATCACCGCGGTGCAGGAAGAGGCCGAGGCGGTCGTACGGGAGCCGCGCTCGACCCTGGGCCATGTGCCTCTCGTGGTGAAGATCGCACCCGACCTGGGCGATGAGGACGTCGAAGATGTCGCTCGGATGTGCGTGGCCGCCGGCGTCGACGGAATCATCTGCACGAATACGACCATCGATCGCGATGTGGTTGATGGTGCTGATCGCGAGTTCGCGCAGTCACAGGCCGGCGGCATCTCCGGTCCGCCGGTCGCCGAACGCTCCTTCGAGGTGCTGCGTCTGGTGCGCCGGACGGTTGGAAGCGCACTGACCATCATCAGCGTCGGCGGAGTGACATCACCTGCTGACGCACGGGCCCGGCTGGGCGCCGGCGCAGATCTGGTGCAGGGCTATACCGGTCTGATCTACGAGGGTCCGTGGTGGCCGGGACGGCTGGTGCGCGGGTTGGCCCGCTCACGGGTCTGAGGAGAACGAGGGGGCCGGTTCCGAAGAATCGGAACCGGCCCTTCATGACGGCCTCTACCGGCCGGGACGACTCCGGCTATTACTCCGGGTACTGGCGACGTTTGACCTGCGGCTTGGGCATGCGCAGGGGGCGCAGCTGAATGGCGCGCATCACCGCGTACCAGGTGGTGCCGCGCTGGATCTTGTCCTTGCCACCGAACTTGACGGCCATCCGGCCCTTGAGTTGATAGTTCAGGACGAACGAGTCGAGGATCAACAGGGCGAAAAGCGCATAGACGACGATCGTCGCGTAGACCTGGACCGTCTGGTTGGTCAGGAAGCCGATGATGAGGACCACCACGGCCACCGGGATCAGCAGCTCGCCGATCGAGTACCGCGCGTCGATGAAATCACGGACGTAGCGGCGCTGTGGGCCCGCATCGCGGGCCGTGAGGTAGCGTTCGTCTCCGTTCATCAGGCCGAGGCGGGCATCCTCGCGCTGCTTGCGCATCTCCTCCTTTGACGCCTTGTCCGCGGCCTTGCGGTCCTCTGGCACCAGGGGACGGCGGTTGGCCGCCTGCTGCTGGCTGCGCTTGGGCGTGGGGCGGTTCTTCTTCTGCTCCGCGGGGTTCCCCTGTGGAGCGTCCTGCGCCGGCGTTGCGGCAGGTCCGGCGGTCACGCCGGGGACTTCGTCTTGACTCTTCTTATTGCGTCCGAACACGATGCCCATAGTATCGGACTATGACACACAGCGATTTCACGTCCCCTGAACTGACCGCGGACACACTCCACACCGAACTGGGGCGACTCATGCCCGAGGTGATCGAGCGGTGGCGCACCCTGGTCGCCATCCCCTCGATTGCCTGGCCCAGCTATCCGGCGCAGGAAGTGCGTCGCAGTGCGGAGCAGGTGGCCGACTTCGCGCGCAGGGTCGGATTCGAGACGGTCGAGGTGCTGACCGCGGCGCGTCCCGACGGCACCGAGGGCTATCCCGCCGTCATCGCGCGCAAGCCCGCTACGGCGGGAAGACCGACGATCGTGCTCTACGGCCACCACGACGTGCAGCCGGTCGGTGACGAATCCCTCTGGGACACCCCACCGTTCGAACTGACCCAGCGCGGGGACCGCGTGTTCGGTCGAGGCGCTTCGGATGACAAAGCCGGTGTCATGGTTCATCTGACAGCGCTCGAACTGCTGGGTGACCGGTTGGGCGTCGGCGTCACGATGTTCATCGAGGGCGAGGAGGAAGCCGGGTCCCCGAGTTTCTCCGACTTCATCCACCGCTATCGTGACAGGCTGGCCGGCGATGTGATCGTCGTCGCCGACTCCGGCAACTGGGCTCCCGGCGAGCCCGCGCTGACGGCGAGCCTGCGCGGGATGGTCGCCCTGGAATTCACCGTGCGCACGCTGGACCATGCCGTGCATTCGGGAATGTACGGTGGCCTGGTGCCAGACGCCGGCCTCGCACTGACCCGACTGCTGGCATCCTTGCACACGGCGGACGGCTCGGTCGCTGTCGCCGGTCTGGTGTCGAACACCACCGGGGGAGTGGAATACGCAGAGGACGTGCTGCGCGCGGATTCGGGAATTCTGCCCACATCCGAGTTCATCGGCCACGGTCCATTGTCCAGCCGGGTGTGGAATCAGCCCAGCCTGACGGTGATCGGTGTCGACCTGCCCAGCGTCGACCACTCGTCGAACACCCTGCAGCCGGCTGCCAGGGCCAAGGTGTCGATGCGTCTGGCGCCCGGGCAGGATCCTCAGGCGGCTCTGGCGGCTCTCAAAGAACACTTGCGCGCCAATGTGTCCTTCGGAGCACAGGTGGAATTCGGGGCGGCGGAGGCGGGCAGCCCGTGGAGTGCCGATCCGCACGACCCCGTGGTTGAAACGGCCCATGCCGCGCTCAGTGAGGGCTTCGGACACCCCAGTGTCGCCATGGGCCTGGGCGGGTCCATTCCGTTCATCGCGGATCTGCTCGAGGTATTCCCCTCGGCCTCGATCCTGGTCACCGGAGTCGAGGACCCCGATTCGCGGGCGCACAGTGCCAACGAGTCGCAGTATCTTCCCGATCTGCGCAATGCAATCGTCTCCGAGGCCCTGTTGCTGGACAAACTCGCGCGGGGCTGAGCCGAGGGGGAATAACGGGGAAACGCCGTCGGTTACGGTATATGCTCGTCCCAGCAGCGGGGCATCGCTGAGAGTCTGCTAAGGAGAATTATGACCGTCACGACTGAAATGCCGACCCACGAAGTCGAGCTGTCGGCGCCCGCCGCGGGCAAAGTCCGCAGCCTGCTGGAGCAGGAAGGGCGAACGGATCTGCGGCTGCGCGTCGCGGTGCAGCCCGGTGGCTGCTCCGGATTGATCTATCAGCTGTACTTCGACGAGCGACTGCTCGACGGGGATGCGGTACGCGACTTCGACGGGGTCGAGGTCGTCGTGGACAAGATGAGCGTTCCGTACCTCAACGGTTCGACCATCGACTTCGCCGACACCATCGAGAAGCAGGGCTTCACGATCGACAACCCGAATGCCCAGGGCTCCTGCGCCTGTGGCGATTCGTTCCACTGAGCCCCACGGACTCGGGAGGCGAATACATGGACCTGGGGGAGGTCAGCGCGGTTACGCCGGCGTTGACCATCCCCCAGGTCCTTCGTGCTTATCGGACGGGGATGTTCCCGATGGGCCTTGGCGAGAGGGGAGCGGCGCCCTATGGCTGGTGGTCTCCACATATGCGCGGGGTCTTGGAACCGGGACGTCTAAAGATTACAAAAAGTTTGCGGAAATCAGTTCGGCGTTTCTCGTGGAGTTGCGACCTGGATTTCGACGGAGTCATCCGAGGATGTGCCGACCCACGGCGCGAAGGCGCATGGATCGACGAGGAGATCATCGCGATCTACTCGAGCCTTCACTCCAAGGGCATCGCACATTCGATCGAGGTGTGGGAGGACCAGCGGCTGGTCGGAGGACTATACGGCCTGGCTCTGGGCTCCTTGTTCGCGGGGGAGTCGATGTTTCATCGGGCGACGGACGCCTCGAAGGTGGCCCTGGTTCACTTGGTCGAGCTGCTCGACGGGGTGGCGTCGGGACGGCCGTGGCTGATCGACACTCAGTGGTCTACACCGCATTTAGCGACGCTCGGTGTATCGGAAATCCCCCGGCTCGAATATGAGCGCAGACTGCCCGCCCTGCTCGGCGGCATTCATTCGCAGGGTTTTCTCAAGAACTGAACAGCCCGGTATGAATTTCTACCCCGTGTAGCGGTAAGGTAGACACGACAAAAGTAGTTATTGGTACGTAGGCTCATCGCCCGCTGCGAAACCCACTCGGATTCGCCTCGATCGCGGTTGGTGAACCTGCCGAATCAGTTGTGAAAGGCTGCACGTGGATTCTCCGAATCAGCCAGCACGTGGGAGGGCAGCGACCTGGGCCAAGCGGCTTGGCCTGGTCGGGGTGCTCTCCGGCGCTGTGCTCCTCTCAGGATGTTCCAAGGAGGAACTCAAAATCGGGTTCATGCCCCTCGATTCCGTGGGCGCCACGAACCACACGGAGGCATATACCCATCTGTGGGTCGGCGGCTGGATCGCCGCCCTGCTCGTCGGCCTCGTTACCTGGGGTCTGATGCTCTTCTGCCTCATCGCCTACCGTCGGCGCAAGCACGACCGTGGCCTGCCGGTGCAGATGGGGTACAACATGCCCATCGAAATCTTCTACACGATCGTCCCGATCATCTTGGTTGTCGGATTCTTCGGTCAGACGGTTCACACGCTGAACCAGACGACTGAGGACAAGACCCCCGGCGAACAGAAGATCGAGGTCGTCGGCAAGCAGTGGGCGTGGGACTTCAACTACGTCACGGAGGACGCTTACTACGCCGGTGTCCAGGCGAACCTGGACGGCACGGAGAAGCCCGGTAAGAACGCTCCCACGCTGTACCTGCCGGCCAATACGAACCTCGAGATCGAGCTGCGCTCCCGCGATGTCATCCACTCGTTCTGGGTGCCGGCATTCCTGGAGAAGCGGGACATGATCCCCGGCCAGCCCAATACCCTGCACCTCAAGGCCCTCAAAGAGGGCGAGTACATGGGTAAGTGCGCCGAACTGTGCGGCGAATTCCACTCGGAGATGCTCTTCAACGTGAAGGTCGTGTCGATGGAGGAGTTCAAGGCCCAGACCAAGCAGCTGCGCGATTCCGGTAACAAGGGCCAGCTCGGCGACGACCTGGACCGTACCGAATGGCACAAGAACCCGTACGAGGAGGGTGAGAAGTAATGACGGCGGTTGCCAATGAACCGATTACCGTCGCGGCCGGGCCCAAACAGCCCAAGAGCCTCGGCAAGGTGATCGTCAGCTGGATCACCTCCACTGACCACAAGACCATCGGGTACATGTACCTGATCGCGTCCTTCCTGTTCTTCTGCATCGGCGGCGTGATGGCGCTGCTGATCCGCCTGGAGCTGTTCGAACCGGGCATGCAGATCATCGAGACCAAGGAACAGTACAACCAGCTGTTCACGATGCACGGCACGATCATGCTGCTGATGTTCGCGACGCCGTTGTTCTCCGGCTTCGCCAATGTTCTGATGCCGCTGCAGATCGGGGCGCCCGATGTCGCCTTCCCGCGACTGAATGCCTTCGCCTTCTGGCTGTACCTGTTCGGTTCGCTCATCGCCTGCGCGGGCTTCCTGACCCCGCAGGGCGCCGCCGGCTTCGGCTGGACGGCCTACGCCCCGCTGAGTAACACGACGTACACGCCGGGCATCGGCGGACACCTCTGGGTGATGGGCCTGGCCTTCCAGGGCTTCGGTACCATCATGGGCGCGGTGAACTTCATCACCACGATCATCACCCTGCGCGCTCCGGGTATGACCATGTTCCGGATGTCGATCTTCACCTGGAACACCCTGATCACCGGTGTCCTGATCCTGATGGCGTTCCCGCCCCTGGCCGCAGCCCTTCTGGCGCTGGGAGCCGACCGAATATTGGGTGCGCATGTGTTCAGTCCGGAGAACGGCGGGCCCATTCTGTTCCAGCACCTGTTCTGGTTCTTCGGGCACCCGGAGGTCTATGTCATCGCCCTGCCGTTCTTCGGCATCGTTTCCGAGATCTTCCCGGCGTTCTCCCGTAAGCCCGTGTTCGGCTACAAGATGCTGGTTTACGCGACGATCGCGATTGCGGCCCTGTCCGTGACCGTGTGGGCACACCACATGTACGTCACCGGTGCGGTGCTCTTGCCGTTCTTCGCCTTTATGACGATGCTGATCGCGGTGCCGACGGGTGTGAAGATCTTCAACTGGATCTTCACCCTGTGGAAGGGATCGATCACCTTCGAGACCCCGATGCTGTGGTCGTTGGGCTTCCTGGTCAGCTTCGTCTTCGGCGGTCTGACCGGTGTCATCCTGGCCTCTCCTGCGCTGGACCAGCACATGTCCGACAGCTACTTCGTCGTGGCCCACTTCCACTACGTGATCTTCGGTACCGTCGTATTCGCGATGTTCGCGGGCTTCTACTTCTGGTGGCCCAAGTGGACCGGCAAGATGCTGAGCGAGCGCCTGGGCAAGATCCATTTCTGGATCCTGTTCATCGGCTTCCACGCGACCTTCCTGGTGCAGCATTGGCTGGGTGTTATGGGTATGCCGCGGCGTTACGCCGACTACCTGCCGCAGGACGGCTTCACCGTTCTCAACCAGGTGTCGACGATTGGTTCGCTGATTCTGGGCCTGTCGATGATTCCGTTCTTCTTGAACGTCTGGATCACCGCACGCAAGGCACCCAAGGTCACCGTGGACGATCCGTGGGGCTACGGCAGCTCGCTCGAATGGGCGACCTCCTGCCCGCCCCCGCGCCACAACTTCAACTCGCTGCCCCGGATTCGCTCCGAACGCCCCGCGTTCGACGCGAACCACCCGGAGCTACTGGAGCTGGCGGGGCACCCGGCGGATGCCTACTCCCTGCCTGAGAGGAGCACCAAGTGAAGTTCACAGCATGGCTGTTCGGCGCTTCGATCTTCTTCTTCCTGCCGGTCGCCCTGGTCTACGGCATTCTGACGGATTTCAAGGAGCTCGTGGGCTTTCCCGCGATCGCCCTGGTCGGTCTGATGTGCCTGATGATCGGCGGCTATGTGGGCCTGCATCACAGGACCACCGGTGATATCGCCTCGGATAACGAACAGGGCGAGATCGCCGATGAGGCCTACGAGTACGGCTTCTACAGCCCCTGGAGCTGGTGGCCGCTGGTCGTCGCCATCGGCGGCGCCATCACCTTCATGGGTGTTGCGGTCGGCTGGTGGATCGTGCCCTTCGGTGCACTGATCCTCTCGGTCGGTGTGGTCGGTCTGGTCTTCGAGTACGATCGCGGCAAGCACGCTCACTGATCGGATTCCCGGTTGCCGCGCCCCGGTCCTCCACATCATGTGGAGGACCGGGGCGCGGTGCATTCAGCGGCTTCCTGCGGGCAGGCCGGCGAGGTGGATGGGCTTCTCGGAAGTAACCCACCGGGTTCGGTGAGCCACTGGCGGTCCGTGCAGCGGGCGGTGGCGGGTGCCGGGGGCTGTGGGCGCACGGACTCTCGGGTCCCGCGGATATAGCGTTCTGACATAGCGAAAGGGGCGGGTGCTCAAACTCAGTTTGAGCACCCGCCCCTTTCGCGGTCCCTCCCGGGGAAGTATGTCCTGACCTGTGGCCTGTTACCGCGGCTAGCGTGCCCTGCGGGCGGCGCGCCGGGCCGCGAGCTCGTCCATGGGCGCCGGTGAGGTGGTCCGGCCTGAAGCGTCTAGGGGACGCTCGCTGGGAAGCTCGGAAAGCTTGCCCTCGACCTCACGCCAAACGCGCCCGACGGCGATGCCGAAGACGCCCTGCCCGCCCTGGATGAGGTCGATGACCTCGTCTGCGGATGTGCACTCGAAAACACTGGCGCCATCACTCATCAGCGTGATCTGGGCGAGTTCCTCGATGCCGTGTTCGCGGAGATGACTAATGGCCACGCGGATCTGGTTGAGTGCAACACCGGTATCGACCAGACGTTTGACTACCTTGAGCACCAATACGTCACGAAAACCGTAGAGACGCTGCGTGCCCGAGCCGTCGGCTTCTTGAATGGAGGGTGCGACGAGGTCGGTACGGGCCCAATAGTCGAGTTGCCGATAGGTGATGCCCACGACTCTGCACACAGTGGGCCCACGGTAGCCGGCCTGCTCGTCGAGGGCGGGTAGATCTTCGTCGAAGAGCAGGCCCTGTGCCGCACGTGGCACGGGACTCGGCTCCATCGAATCAAAACTTGAGCGGTTCACACCGACTCCTCCTTACTACCCACCGGGAAGTGAGGTGCCCTCGCACATCTGGTCCGGGTACCGCCCGGCGCGCCGAGGGGCACCCGGGGCTGATAACTGAAACCAATCTATGCTCAAGTCCGGGCGCACTCAAGGATCTGGGCCGGAAGAATTCGGCGTGTCGCGCTCACTGGGAGTCTTTGGGCCTGTTCCGTGATTCGGTTAGCAATCGGGTCTTGACGCTGGAGGCGTAGGAGTCGACGTATTGCTGGCCGGAAAGGCGGAGGATCTCGTACATGATCTCATCGGTGATGGAGCGCAGGAGGAAGCGATCCTCGCTCATCTCGGTGTACTTGGAGAAGTCGAGTGGTTCGCCGAAGATGATACCCACCCGGCGCAGGCGGGGGATGAGTCTGCCCTGGGGTTGGATCTTGTCGCTTCCGACTATGGCGACGGGGATGACGGGGACCTGGGCTTCGACGACCAGGCGGGCGACACCGGTCCTGCCGCGGTAGAGCTTGCCGTCCGGGCTGCGTGTGCCCTCAGGGTAGATGCCCAGCAGGTTGCCCGAACCCAGAACCTTCAATCCCGCGTTCAAGGAGGCCTCAGAGGCCGAGCCGCCGGAGCGGTCCATGGGTAGTTGATTCGTCGCCAGGAAGAACCAGCGGGTCAAGCGGCCCTTGATCCCGCGGCCGTTGAAATAGTCCTGTTTGGCCAGGTAGACCACCGGACGGGGGGCGACCAGAGGGGTGAAGATCGAATCCATGAACGACAGGTGGTTGCCGGCGAGGATAGCGGGGCCGGAGTCGGGGATGTTCTCGACTCCGCGGACCCAGGGCCGGAAGAGTATCCGCAACAATGGGCCGACAAGAATCCTCTTCAACAACCAGTAGAACACTCAGTACCTCTCAGGGGTCCCCGGCGCCGGGGCACCGCGCTCATCACGATATCGGGCCTGCCGGCAAAGGCGGCCCAGACCCACTATAAACGGTGGGGGCCGTTGTAGTGTGTGCGCCGGGGCCGCGCGAAACGGTCACGATGCCGCCGGCTGTGTCAGGGGCCCGCGGCACAATGGGGGATATGAGTGGTTCGCAGCGCAAGCAGTTCACCCCTGCATTCGAGCGTCCGGAGGATAAACGGTCGGGGCAGCTGGATCTCAGGTCGCTGGGCACACGATTCTCCGATGCCGCCTTCACCGTGGTGGACTTGGAGACAACCGGGACCCTGGGGGCGCGCGACGAGATTACGGAGATCGGTGCGGTACGCGTTCGGGCCAGGCGAGTCGAGGAGGAATTCTCGACGCTCGTGCGTCCTCGTCGGGCCGTGATCAGCCCGTTCGTTCAGAACCTGACCGGGATCTCCAATTCGATGGTCCAGAACGCGCCGTACCTGGACGCGGTTCTACCGGAATTTCTCGAATTCTCCCGCGGCAGCGTATTCGTCGCCCACAATGCGCCCTTCGATATCGGTTTTCTGCGGCGGGCATGCCGCGAGCTGGACTATCCCTGGCCGGAGCCGCTTGTGTTGGACACCGTCAGACTTGCCAGACAGGTGGTGCCACGTCCCGAGGTGCGCAATCACAAGTTGGGGACCCTGGCGGGTTTTTTCGGTACCGAGGTCTCGCCGAGTCACAGGGCGCTCGACGACGCTGCCGCAACCGCCGAGATCCTCTACCACCTGTTCGACCGGTACCGCGCCGCAGGGATCGACACACTCGAGGAATTGAAAGCGCTCAAGCCAGTGGGTACCGGGCGCCGGGCGGAGAAACGCCATTTGGCCCATGACGTGCCGGCCCGGCCGGGTGTCTATATGTTCGTCGACGCGGCAGATCGGGTCCTGTATGTCGGGACGAGTCGCAACATGCATGCGCGGGTACAGCAGTACTTCACCGTTTCCGAAACGCGGGGACGGATGGTCGAGATGATCGCAGCCGCCGTTCGGGTGCAGACCATCGTGTGTGATTCGATCATCGAGGCCCAGGTGCGTGAGGTCCGACTGATCGGCGAACTGGCCCCACCATACAATCGGGCATCGAAGCATCCGGACCGACTCACCTGGGTCAGGCTGACGGCGGAGGCCTATCCCCGCCTGTCACTGACCCGACGGGATCCGGGCCCGGATGTGACGGCACTGGGGCCCTTCAGGAGCAATCGCGGGGCGGCCGGGGTCAAACACCTGTTGGAACGGATTTACCCGCTCAAGACCTGCACAACCAGGGTCCCCCGTGGGGCGGAGTTCCATGACTTCCGCGGGTGCCCTGCTGGGGAGATCGGTGGTTGTGCTGGGCCGTGTGCAGGAGACTTCGATGTGGCGGACTACACCGCCGGTCTGGCGGATCTGATCGAGTTGGGGCGGGGACGGCCGGTGGACTTCGTCGGCCGGTTGCGCGTGCGCCTGGCAGAACTAGCGGGGGACCAGCGCTACGAGGCAGCGGCGACTGCACGCGATGCGGGGCTACGCGTCCTCCGGTCCGCGGCCGGGAACGAGTCCCGGGCGCAATTGGAGGGCCTTCCGGAAGTGCTGGCGGCCCAGCCGGTGGCAGCCGGCGGATTCGACGTGGCGATCCTCAGGTACGGCCGGTTGGCCGGTAGTGCCCACGTCGACCGACTCGAGCAGTTGGAACAGGCGGGCCGGGTGCTGCGCCTGACGGGCGAATACGTTTCCGAACAGCCGGGGACCCTGCGGGCGGAGACTGGCCTGTTGCTGGATTGGCTGGGTAACGGCGAAACCCGATTCATCATGGGCGATCTTTCGTGGACCTGTCCACTGCAGGGCGCCCAGGCCCAGGCGGCGGCCTTCACCGTGCGCCCGGGCCAGTAGACAGCCCGGGGTCAGCCCCGCGCTGCGATCCGCTGCGAGGCGTCGACCAGGGCCTCGAGCCGTCCCGCGGCGGCGCCGGAGTCGATTGCCCGGCGCGAGGACTCGATCTTGACGGACAGGCGGTCGGCGAAAGAGCCGCCCGCGTCACGATCGAAGGCGACCAGAGCGGCCGCCGCATTCAACAGGACCGCATCGCGAACCGGCGATTCCTCCCCGGCCAGGGTCCGGCGCATGACAGAGGCGTTGAATGCGGGGTCTCCGCCGCGGAGATCCTCCTTGGTGACCCGCGGAAGGCCCAGCTCGGTGGCGTCGAGGACCGAGTGCTCGACGTTGCCGCCGCGGACTTCCCAGACATCATTCGGTGCGGTGTTGCTCAATTCGTCGAGCCCATCACGCGAGCGGAAGACCACTGCGGTGTCACCGCGGGCGGCCAGGGTGCCGGCGACGAGTGGCGCCATCGCCGGGTCGGCCACCCCGATCGCGGTGGCCCTCGTGTGCGCGGGGTTGGTCAGGGGCCCCAGGATATTGAAGGCCGAGGGCACCGCGATCTGTTTGCGCACAGGAGCGATGAAGCGCATGGCGGGGTGGTAGACATTGGCGAAGCAGAAGGCCATTCCGACCTCGTGGGCCAGTTCCACGGTCTGCTCCGGGGTCAGGTCGAGGACCAGTCCCAGTCGTTCCAGCACATCGGCCGAACCGGAAGCCGAGGACGTGGCCCGGTTGCCGTGCTTGACCACCCGGGTGCCCTGGGCGGCGATCACGAAGCTCGACGTCGAGGAGATGTTGACGGTCTTGGCGCGGTCTCCACCGGTACCCACGATGTCGACGGAATCGGAGAGGCCCGGGAGCTCCACGGCATGCTCCATCATCGCCTCGACCAGACCGGAGATCTCCTCGACGGTCTCGCCTTTGCCGTGATGGGCCACAAGGAAAGCCGCCATAGTGACATCGGGCACGACGCCCGACATGATCTGATCCATTGCCCAGGCCGAAGTGGCACGGTCCATATCGTGGTGGGCCATCAGTCCGACCAGCAGATCGGACCAGTCGCGGACCTCGCGCAACGTGGGCTCGGTCGGCTGATCTGTGGCAGTGGATGGAGACATGGTGTGCCTTTCGGAATGGAAACCTCATCGTAGGGCGTCGGCGACACCCTCAGTGGCAATCCTATTGGCTGTCTCGGTGGACCGGGCCCGCCGGTGGCTACAGGCGTCGGTGTGACCGGAACGGGCGCAGCCACGGCCGCGGCAATTAGAACATACTCCGATGCCCTAAAGATGCCTGCTCGCGATACCTTGGTCACCCTATGGGACTGGCGATCTGCCGCGTCAGAGCTTGCCAAGCCCGGGAATCCGCGGAAGGCACTACGCGTTGTAGAAAAACAGTTCCGCAAACCTGAGTGAAAGATGAAATTAGCCTGCGCACTGAGTAATAATAGGGCTGTGTCTACTGCCACTGCTAATCACTCAGCGCCGGTTCATCCCGTGATCAACAGGCCAAACTCGACCACTGTCGGGTTCATGGTTTGGCTGTCGAGCGAGTTGATGTTCTTCGCCGCGCTCTTTGCTATGTACTTCACGATTCGGTCGGTCGTACCGGAGATGTGGGCTACGGAAACCCAGAAGCTCGAGGTTCCCTACGCCACTGTGAACACCATCATTCTGGTGGTGTCGTCCGTGACGTGTCAGATGGGCGTGTTCAAGGCCGAGCATTTCAAGCCCCGTCGTACCGGCGGGCTGCTCAATGTCGGGTCCTGGGGCATGGTCGAGTGGTACTTCCTGTCCTTCATCCTGGGTGCGATCTTCGTGTCCGGCCAGGTGCTGGAATACGCGAACATGGTCTCCGAGGGTATTGCGATCAACTCCGATGCCTACGGGTCCGTCTTCTACCTGACCACGGGCTTCCACGGCCTGCACGTGACCGCCGGCCTGTTCGCCTTCCTGTTGGTGATCGGCCGCGCCTACGGTGCCAAGAAGTTCGGTCATCGTGAGGCGACGTTCGCCATCTGCATGTCGTACTACTGGCACTTCGTCGACGTTGTCTGGATCGGTCTGTTCAGCGTCATCTACCTGCTGAAGTAGCCACCGGCTCCGACCGTACGTATTTCCAGTAATGAAAAGGACAAACTCGTGAAGTTTCTTTCACAACGGCGACGCCACCCGATGGCTCTGCTCGTGCTGCTCCTCATGGGTCTGATGCTCACGGGCGGTGCTTACGCCCTGTTCACGACCAGCAGCACGGCAAAGGCCGAAGAGTACTCGGCCTCCGATATCGACGGCGGCAAGAAGCTGTTCGTGTCCAACTGTGCGACCTGCCATGGCGCTGGTGCCCAGGGCACTCCCAACGGGCCCAGCCTGATTGGCGTCGGAGCCTCGGCCGTCGACTTCCAGGTCGGCACCGGACGTATGCCGCTGCAGGCATCGGGCCCACAGGCGCCCGTGAAGAAGGCGCAGTTCAGCGACGACCAGATCAAGCAGCTGTCCGCCTACGTCGCCTCGCTGGGCCCCGGCCCGTCGATTCCGGACTCGGAATACCTCGATGCCTCCAAGGGTGACGCGGCCGCCGGTGGCGGTCTGTTCCGCACCAACTGCGCCATGTGCCACAACGTCGTCGGCGCCGGTGGTGCCCTGACGCGTGGCAAGTACGCCCCGAATCTGCAGCAGGTCAGCGAAAAGCACCTGTACGAGGCGATGCAGACCGGTCCCCAGAACATGCCGATCTTCAACGACGCCAATCTCACCCCCGAACAGAAGCGCGACGTGATCTCCTACGTCCGCACGGTCTCCGAAACCCCGTCGCCCGGTGGTTTCAAGCTCGGTGCCCTGGGCCCCGTCGCAGAAGGCCTGTTCGTCTGGTTCTTCGGTCTGGCCGCTGTCATCGGCATCACCGTCTGGCTTACGGCTCGGTCGAAGTAAATGCCCCAGAAGTCTCTATCCACAACGATCACTAAACGAGGAAGCGAATGAGCTCGAATCAGCATTCAGGTTCCACGGCCGGTGAGCTCGAAGTGGTGAACGGGTTCGAAAACCCCGGTCTCCCCGAGCACAAACCGCGCATCACAGACGTCGAACCGGCTGCCGAGAAGGTGGCTGAACGCCAGATTGCGGCCTGGTTCCTTCTGTCCATGGTCGGCACCATCTGGTTCATCGTGTCGTACTTCCTGTTCCCGCTTGACGGACAGATCGGCTCTGTCCGCATGCAGAACACCATGCTGGGCATCGGCCTGACGGTCGCGCTGTTCAGCATCGGTATCGGCATCATCCTGTGGGCCAAGACCCTGATCACCGACGCCGAGGTGTCGGAGGATCGCCACAGCATCCCGGGCTCGGAAGAGGATCAGGCAATCGCCATCGAGATCTTCAACCAGGCCAAGAACGAATCGGGCATCGCCCGTCGTCCGCTGATCCGCAATATGCTCATCGCCGCCGTGGCCATCGCGCCTCTGCCCGCGATCCTGGTGCTGCGCGATCTGGGCCCGCTGCCCGGTAACAAGATGTTCGAGACCCTGTGGGGCCCGGGCGTTCGCCTGTGCAAGGACACCGGCGGCGTGCCGTCGGTGGAGACCCCGATCAAGGCCTCCGATGTCACGATCGGTTCCGCCTTCCACGTGATCCCCGAGGGAATGAACAAGTCGGAGGACCCGCTGAATGAGAAGGCCAAGGCCGCTGTTCTGCTGATGCGGGTGGATCCCGAACAGCTGAATACCAAGCCCGAGCGTGAGAGCTGGCAGGTCGACGGCATCGTCGCCTACTCCAAGATCTGCACGCACGTGGGTTGCCCCGTGGCCCTGTACGAGCACCAGACGCACCATCTGCTGTGCCCGTGCCACCAGTCGACCTTCGACGTGACCAATCACTGCAAGGTCATCTTCGGGCCGGCCAAGCGTCCGCTTCCGCAGCTCCCGATCAAGGTCGATTCCGACGGCTACCTTGTCGCCCAGCGCGACTTCACCGAGCCCGTCGGCCCGTCCTTCTGGGAGGTTCACACGAGGGAGACTGAATCTCGATGAGTACCGATCTCAACGCACCCCCGGCTCTCGCCGCCACCTCGAAGTGGATCGAGGAACGAACCGGGGCCTCCGCGGCCGTCAAGGAGTTCGGCCGTAAGATCTTCCCGGCCCACTGGTCGTTCATGCTGGGCGAGGTCGCCCTGTACAGCTTCATCGTGCTGGTCCTCTCCGGGACCTTCCTGACGCTGTGGTTCCATCCGGCGATGGGGGAGACGCACTACGAGGGTCCGTGGACTCCGTTGAAGGGCGTCGAGGTATCCGAGGCATACGCTTCGACCCTCTACATCTCCTTCGAGGTCCGCGGCGGCCTGTTCCTGCGCCAGATCCACCACTGGGCTGCCCTGCTGTTCATGGCGGCACTGAGCATCCACGCTCTGCGCATCTTCTTCACGGGCGCCTACCGCAAGCCGCGCGAGGTCAACTGGATCGTCGGCGTGGGCCTGGTCGCCATGGGTATGGCCGCCGGCTTCACCGGCTACTCCCTGCCCGACGATCTGCTCTCGGGCAATGGCCTGCGGATCATCGACGGTCTGCTGAAGTCCATCCCGCTGATCGGCACCTACCTGTCGTTCTTCCTGTTCGGCGGTGAGTTCCCCGGCACCGATATCGTCTCGCGCCTGTACTCCGTGCACATCATGATCGTCCCGGCACTGCTGATCGCCCTGATCGGCGTGCACCTGATGTTCGTGGTCATCCACAAGCACACGCAGTGGCCCGGTGCCGGGCACACGGAGAAGAACGTGGTCGGCGAGCCCGTCCTGCCGACCTTCGCGGCCAAGGGCGGTGGCTTCTTCTTCATGATCTTCGGCCTGCTCTCGGCGATGGCCGGGCTGTTCACGATCAACCCGATCTGGAACTACGGTCCCTACGATCCTTCGCCAGTGTCCGCCGGTACCCAGCCCGACTGGTACATCGGCTGGATGGATGGATTCCTGCGCCTGCTGCCCGGTTGGATGGAGTTCTACGTCTTCGGCTACCCGATCTCGCTGAACATCTTCCCGGCTCTGCTGGCGGCGGCTGTTCTCTTCGGCGGCATGGTCGTCTGGCCGTTCATCGAAGCGTGGATCAGCGGGGACAGGCGTGAGCACCACATCCTGGACCGTCCGCGCAACGCCCCGACGCGCACCGCGCTGGGCGTGGCCGTGATCATCTGGTACTGCGCGATGTGGGCTGCCGCCTCCGGCGACTTGATCGCTGTGTTCTTCCACATGTCGCTGAACGACATGATCTACGTGTTCAGGACGCTGTTCTTCGTCGGTCCGGTGATCGGGTACATCGTGACCAAGCGGATCTGCATCGGCCTGCAGCGCAAGGACCGGGAGATCGCTCTGCACGGGTTCGAATCCGGCGAGATCATCCGTCTGCCCCACGGTGAGTACCAGGAACGCCACAAGCCCCTGGACGAGCACGAACGCTGGCGCCTGACCGCATTCCAGACCCCGTCCTATGTTCCGGCGCAGCCGGATGCCAGGGGCAAGGTCTCGGGTGCGGAGAAGGCTCGCGCGGCCCTGTCGAAGTTCTTCTACGAGGACCGTGTCGAACCGGTGACCAAGGCCGAACTGGATGAGGCCCACGCGGCCCATGCAGTCGAGGGCCATGGTTCCACCGGCGAGCTGGAGCACTGAGCCGGCAGTAAGGCACACGCCCGTGGGGCGGACACCTGAGGGTGTCCGCCCCACGGGCGTTTTTCGTGTCCGGCTCACAAACTGCGCGCCCACAACGGATCGTTCTGGTTCCCCTTGATGGCAGTCGGTGCCCGGCCCGGAAATGCAAGCCGAGAGGGTAAGACGACAAAAGGACCCTGCCAACATCACCGAGATGATTGGTGGTGTCGGCAGGGTCCAGCGCAATGCTGCCCCTGGCGGGGTGGGTCAGTGCCGGGGTCGGCGGGGCTTTCGTTCGCCTTCGGAGGGCGTGTCCGCGGGGGAATCGGGCTGGTCCAGGGGCCGGCGGTCATTACCGCGCGGGCGGCGGAGACTCGGTTCACCAGCGGCATTTGCGGACGGGGCACGATCGGGCCGACCGGGTGCAGCCGCTGCCGGTGCGGCGGTCTGCGGAGCAGGGGAGATCTGCTGCGGCGGACTGTTGGGCACGGCGGGCGCAGCGATTGTGGGACTCTGCGCCGTGAAGGTCGGCGGAATGTCCGGCTTGACCGGTGTCTTCACCGAGTTCGCTGAGGTGCCGGTCTTCTCGGCTGCCCGCCGTTCGAGTGCGATGAGGAACGCGTCCTCGTGGGTCGGGGGTTCCGACTCCGGGGCCGGTGTCTGGCCGGTGGGTTGTGCCCCGGCGTCTGTGACCGCGTTCGGCTCGGCGGGTACCGTCGGTGCCTGGGCGGACCGTGTCCGCTCCCGGTCCTCGGACCCGCGGATACTCTCGGCACGTAGCGTACGGTCGAGGATCTGGTCGAATGCGGTGGCCAGTTCGGCGGCCGGGCGCCCCGGCCAGGCATGGATCGGGCGGGCAGAGCCCTGGGCCTGTTGTAGGACCGTGCGCTCGGGTAGAGCAGGGGAGAGCACAAGGGGACCGAACATCTCGCGCAATTCATTGACCCTGTACTGGTGCTCACGTGAGTTGGGCCGCACCCGGTTCACTGCGATGCCCAATGGCTGGACGGTAGCAGAGGAGTGGCGGCGTAATTCGTCGACGGCCCGCAGTGCCCGGTCGGCGGCGGCAACGGAGAACAGCCCCGGCTCGGTGACGATGAGGACGCGCTGGCTGGCCGCCCAGGACGCCCGGGTCAGTCCGTTGAGGGAGGGCGGCGTGTCGATGATGACCAGGCGGTAGTCCTGGGCGATTCGGCTCAGCGCCTCCCGGAGTTTGCGCAGGTAGCGGTCGGAGAGCGAGGGCCGGTCGAACTCCGCAGCCCGTGGAGAACCGGGGATGACGTCGACGCGTCCGCGCTTGTCGGTCCACCCGCTGGGTACCAGCGCATCACCGAGCAGCTTGGATTTGGGCGCGGCGAGGACGTCCGCGACGTCGAGCGGGGTCTGCACGGGAATATCAAGACCCGTGGATACATCCGCCTGCGGATCCATATCGACGATCAGGGTCGGAACCCCACGGCTGTACGCGGCCGATGCGAGACCCAAGGTGACCGAGGTCTTGCCCACTCCGCCTTTTAGACTTGAAACACTGAGGACGATCACAACCTTAACGTTATCGCACCGACCGGGGTGATTTCTTCATCCCGCGCCTACCGGAGAGCCGAATGCGTTGTAATAGTCGAACCCGTGGGGGATGGGACTACCGTCAACGTGTTCGGAACTACATCGTGAATCGCCTGCACATGGGAGATGATTCCGATGGTCCGGCCGCCCTCCCTCAGTTCGTCGAGCACCGCCAGGACCTCTGCCAGCGCATCGGGGTCCAAGGATCCGAAGCCCTCGTCGATGAAGAGGGTGTCCAAGTCGATTCCACCGCGTTGCGCCGCCACGGTGTCCGCCAGGCCCAGGGCGAGGGCGAGTGCCGCCATGAAGCTCTCTCCGCCGGAGAGCGTGCGGGTATCGCGCAGCGTCTGGGTGAAGGAGTCCTCTACCAATAGTCCGAGCCCGGCACGTTTCTCCCGTTTGTGCAGCCCGTCGTCATGGACCAGGCGGTAGCGGCCCCGGCTCATGGTCGTCAGGCGCTGTGAGGCGTTGCGCGTGACATCGATGAACAGTGCCAGCAGGGCGTACGAGGTCAGCGGCATCCGTTTGAGGTTGTCGGCACCGGTGGCGCTGACCGTCTCCGCCAGGCGCACCCTGGTGGCCAGCTGGGACATGCGGGCGTCCTGTGCGGTGGCACGGCGGGCGTGGGCGGTGCCCTGCTCGGCCAGTTCCGTGGCCGCATGTCGGGCGAGGGTGAATCGCTCCGCCGCAGCGCTCTGCTGCGCTTGGGCTCGTACGAGCCCAAGGCGTGCGGCGTCGCGGCGATCTGTGAGGAGCTCGTCCGGGCTCGAGTCGGCCAGTGCGGCCGGCGCTGCCGGATCCTCACGCAACTGCGCGAGTCGGGAGGCGGCATCCTCGTGGGCCCGGATTCGGGAGGCCAGTGCGGACTCGTCTCCGGTGGCGGCCCGTGCCAGTTCTTCGGGATCGGCGAACGGGGAGTCGGATAGGAGTGCGGCGAAGCGCTCACTGGTGTCCTGGGAGACTGCCAGGGCGGCCGCGGCTTCGCCCGCGGCCAGCTGGGCCCGACGTGTGGCCTCGACCAGCTCGGCACAGTCGGCTGCCAGGATCTGCGCCGCCTCCGGTTCCCGTGGAGCGGTCAGGCCGGCGGCGGCCAGCGTTTCCTCCTCCGGCAGGAGAGAGGCCGTCGCGAGGGCAGCGAGGTCCGCGCTGGCGTGGGTGAGCTGATCCTGCAAGGCGTCGGCTCGCCGCCGGCAGGTTGTGGCGTGCGTCTGTGCCTCCTGTCGGCTCGCTTCAGCGGCGGACGCGGCCCGTACCCGGTCCTGGGCGCCGGCCTCGAGTTCCCGCAGATGGGCTGTGACCTCTGCTAGTTCCGCTGCTGCGGATTCCTCATCGACGCCGCCCAGTGCCTCCGCGCGGGTCCGCGCAGCGGTATGGGCGTCTCGGGCCTCGCCCAATGCGATCCTGACGTCCTGCAGGTGGGACTCGGCCTGGGTCCAGCGGGTGGCCGCGGCCTCTTCATCTGCGCGGGTCACGGCATCTGGTGCGGTACCGGCCGGCGCAGGGTGTTCCTCCGATCCACAGACCGGGCAGGCCGCACCGTCCTGCAATTGGGCTGCGAGTTCAGCGGCGAACCCGGCCAGGCGCAGGTTTCGGGTCCGTTCGAAGGCACTTCGGTCGTCTTCCGCGCGGTGCTGCGCACGGTCGAGGTCGTTCTGGGTCCTGAGGAGTTCGGCCGAGGTGCGTTCGAGCTCTGCACAGGCCTCCCGTACCGCAGTGCGACGCCGGGTAGCCTCGGCGACCCTGCCGCGAAGTGTTTCGAGGCGTTCGGGGGGAATCAGTGCGGCGGTCGTGCTGTTCACGCGCTCTATGTGTTCGGCCAGCGCAGAGGAGGCGGCGTCGGCGGTTTCGTGGGCAGACGCCACGTCTGCGGTGAGTCGGTCGACTCTGGCCAGGAGCTCGGCGCGCCGGCCCAGGCCTTCGGCCAGCCTGTCTGCGGCATCGCGCAGCGCCAATCGGGATTCGAGGAGGGTATGGGGGAGCTCTGCCGACTCCGGAAGACCCAGTCTGTTCGCTACCTCTTGCAGGGCCTGCGCGGCGCGTCCGGCGGCGGCGTCGAGCTCCCTGACCGTGGCCTGGCGTCTGCTGGACTCCTCGGCCAGGCTCGTGAGCTCCCGGGCCCGGCGCAGACGTGCAAGTTCAGTGCGGCTCGAATGCAGGTCGGCGGCACCGGCGTCGACTGCGGTCTGGAGTGAGCGAATCCGATCGGCCAGGGCGCGTCGGTCGATGGCCTGTTGTGTCCGTTCGACCCGACCGGCGGCCACGGTCACCTCCTGTTGGGCCAGTGCGAGTATCTCAGCGGCAGCCCAGGACTCCTCCTGGGTCTGGATTCGGGCCACGGACAGCGCAAGTGAGACTTCGGCCGAGGTCGGATGGTCCGGAATGGCGATGGCATCGCCGGGCAGGCCCGCGATCTCCAATGCCCGTGCCATTGTGTGCGTCCGGGTGGCCGAGATCGTGCCGATCTCGCGGCGCGCCGCGGTCGCGTCGGCAGACAGAATGCGTTCGACAGCGGCGAAACGGCCGGTGTCGAACAACTGCTGAAGGATCGGTTCGCGTTCCTGTGGGCCGGCCTTGAGGAACTGTGCGAACTGTCCCTGTGGCAGCATGATGATCTTGGTGAACTGTTCGGCATTGAGGCCGATGAGGTTCTGGATGGTCTGCGAGGTCTCCTGATTGGTCCGGGTCAGGCCGGCGGGACCGTCGCCGCGCAATTCGCTGAGGAACGCCTGGGCGCGCTGCACGGTCATCCGGTTGCCCCGCTTGGCTGGGCGTTCATAGGCCGGAGTCCGCTCGACCCGGTAGGTGTGACCGCGTGCGCTGAAGGTCAGGGTGATCGTCGTCGGCATGTCGGGGCCCGCGGCCTGGGCGCGCAGTTGGTGGGCATCGTTGCGCTGGCCGGGAACGCGTCCGTATAGCGCATAGCAGACCGCATCGAGGATCGAGGTCTTCCCGGCGCCGGTGGGACCGGAGATGAGAAACAGTCCGTCGGCGGCGAGCCGGTCGAAGTCGATGTGAATCCGTCCTGCGAAGGGCCCGAAAGCGCTCAATTCCAGGGTGTGCAGTCTCATGCGTCCTCCCGCAGCGCCTGGGCCAGCGCGGTATCGAACAGTGCGGTTTCCTCCGCGGTCGCAGGCTGTCCGGTGGTGGTGCGCATGAAGTCGATGAAAACCTGTGTATCGGTGCGCGCTTGAGTGGAGCCGGTCGGTGCGGTGGCCGTGGGAGTCGGCAGGTTCGTCCATTCGTAGCGGACCAGTCGTTCGAAGGCCTGTTTCAGGCGCGGTAGGGCCTGCGGCGACCTGGCCGGATCGGTCAGCCGGACCTCGACGAAGGAACCGTCGTCCGGGGTCCCGAGCACTTCGGCCAGGGTGCCGGTCAGAGTCCGGGCGGAGACGAAACAGGGCAGGGCGATGGCCTCGACCTGCGCGGGACCATCGGGTGGGACGTCGATCTGCAATAGCCGTTTGGGCCCTTCGTCGAATCCGAACGCCAGGGGAGACCCCGAGTACCGCACAGTGGGCAGTGGGTCCTGAGGGCGGTGTAGGTGGCCCAGAGCGGTATAGGCGGTGGAGGCGAATGTGGCCGCGGGCACGGAGCCGACCCCGCCCAGATCGATCTGGCGTTCGGATTCGGAGGGACCGGAACCGGTGACAAAGGCGTGGGCGGCCACCACGAGTCGGGTACCGGGGTGGTTGCGGGAGTGATCATCGTGGATGATCTCCATAGCCCGCTCCAGGACCGCGGCGTGGGTCCGGGGAACACCCAGCCGGTCGGCCACCAGTGCGGGCTCCAGATAGGGAATGCCGTAGACGGCCACGTGGGCGTCGGAGTGCCCGATGAGCGCCGGGCGCACAAGGTCCGCCAGGCGGGTGCGCAGATGGATTCCGGAGTCATCGAACAATTCCCGGCCGAAGCCCAACCGCATGAACGAATCATGATTGCCACTGGTGGCCAGGACCGCCACGCCGGCCTGGCGCAGGCGTGCCAACAGTGTGTCGAAGGCGGCGACGGCCGCGGGTCCCGGGATCGCGCGGTCGTAGACGTCGCCCGCGATGATGAGGAGGTCCACATGGCGTTCGGCACAGACGTCGACCAGATGCTCTGCCAGCGCGGTGTGGGCCGCGCTCAGGTCGAAACCGAAGAAGGTGCGTCCCAGGTGCAGATCCGAGGTGTGGAGTATGCGCATGCGACAACCCTAGCCGCGGGCGCTGACACGGCCGGGTGCCGCTGTCGGATGCCACGATGTGACATCGTGCACTGGGTATCTGTCGAGGTGGGTAGAGTATGTCCTGACATCAGTGTCCCCCTCACCGTCAATGATGGCGGTGACGAACTGAAATGAGTGTCTGAATGTTTCAGAAAGTACTCGTAGCGAACCGCGGGGAAATCGCGGTTCGTGCGTTCCGCGCCGCCTATGAACTGGGTGCCGCGACCGTGGCCGTATTCCCCTGGGAAGATCGCAATTCGGAACACCGGCTCAAGGCCGATGAGGCCTACATGATCGGCGAAAAGGGTCATCCCGTTCAGGCCTACCTCAACGTCTCGGAGATGATCCGGGTCGCTCAACTGGCCGGCGCCGATGCAATCTACCCCGGCTATGGATTCCTCTCCGAGAACCCGGATCTGGCCCGCGCCTGCGCGGATAACGGCATCACGTTCATCGGTCCGCGTGCGGACATCCTGCAGATGGCCGGCAACAAGGTCGAAGCCCTGCATGCGGCGCAGAAGGCCGGTATCCCCACCCTTGACTCCGTCGCCCCCTCCGACGACGTCGAGGTCCTGCTGGCCGAGGCCGAGCGGATGGAATACCCCCTGTTCGTCAAGGCGGTCGCCGGTGGTGGCGGACGCGGCATGCGCCGGGTCGCCGAGCCCGCTGCGCTGCGCGAGTCCGTCGAGGCCGCAATGCGCGAGGCGGAGGGCGCCTTCGGCGATCCGACGGTGTTCATCGAGCAGGCCGTGCAGCGGCCCCGTCACATCGAAGTCCAGATCCTGGCCGACACACACGGCGATGCGATCCACCTGTTCGAGCGCGACTGCTCGATCCAGCGCCGTAACCAGAAAGTCGTGGAGATCGCCCCGGCTCCCAACCTGGACCCGGAGATCGCCACAGCCCTGCACGCCGATGCGCTGACCTTCGCCCGCGCGCTGGGCTACCAGAACGCCGGCACCGTCGAATTCCTGCTGGAGACCGAGGGGCCGCGGGCGGGCAAGCACGCGTTCATCGAAATGAACCCGCGGATCCAGGTCGAGCACACGGTCACCGAGGAGATCACCGACGTCGACCTGGTGCAGTCGCAGATGCGCATCGCCGCAGGTGAGTCCCTGTCCGATCTGGGCCTGGATCAGGATTCGGTGCACGTGCGCGGGGCCGCCCTGCAGTGCCGTATCACGACGGAGGACCCGGCCAACGGCTTCCGGCCAGACACCGGCACGATCACCGCCTACCGGTCCGCCGGCGGCGCGGGTGTCCGCTTGGACGGCGGGACCGTACACGCCGGTGCCGAGGTCTCGGCCTACTTCGACTCCATGCTGGTCAAGTGCACCTGTCGTGGCCGCGACTTCCGGCAGGCGGTCAACCGGGCACAGCGAGCCCTGGCGGAGTTCCGCATCCGCGGAGTCGCGAGCAATATCGCCTTCGTGCGTGGGGTGTTGGCCGATCCGGATTTCCAGTCCGGCAACCTCTCGACCCGTTTCATCGAGGAGCGTCCGCAGCTGCTGCAGGCCAATGTGGGAGCCGACCGCGGATCCCGCCTGCTCGAATACCTGGCCGACGTCACCGTCAACCGGCCCAACGGCAGCTCGCCGGTGGACCTGCAGCCGCGCGAGAAGCTGCCCAGCCTTGACCTCAGCGCGGCGCCTGCGCAGGGCTCGCGCCAGCAGTTGCTGGACCTGGGTCCGGCCGGCTGGGCCCAGGCCCTGCGTGAGCGCAAGGGTCTGGCCGTAACCGATACGACCTTCCGCGACGCGCACCAGTCGCTGTTGGCCACGCGCGTGCGGTCGAAGGACCTGCTGGCCGTGGCGCCCTATGTGGCACGCGAGATGCCGGAACTGCTGTCGGTCGAGTGCTGGGGCGGGGCGACCTACGATGTGGCCCTGCGCTTCCTGGCGGAGGACCCGTGGGAGCGTCTGTCCAAGCTGCGCGAGGCAATGCCGAACCTCAACCTGCAGATGCTGCTGCGCGGGCGCAACACGGTGGGCTACACCCCGTACCCCACCCGCGTGACCCAGGCCTTCGTCGAGGAGGCAGCCGCCACCGGTATCGACATCTTCCGGATCTTCGACGCGCTCAACGACATCGAACAGATGCGCCCGGCCATCGAAGCGGTCCGCGAGTCCACGAACTCCGTGGCAGAGGTCGCCCTGTGCTACACCTCCGATCTGAGCAATCCGGCGGAGAAGGTCTACACCCTGGACTACTACCTGGGCCTGGCCGAAAAGATCGTCGATGCCGGCGCTCATGTGCTGGCCATCAAGGACATGGCGGGCCTGCTGCGGCCGGCCGCAGCCGCCACGTTGGTCACCGCCCTGCGGAAGAACTTCGACCTGCCTGTGCACGTGCACACGCACGACACCGCCGGCGGTCAGCTGGCCACGCTGTTGGCCGCGGCCAATGCCGGCGCCGACGCCGTAGACGCGGCGAACGCCGCCATGGCCGGGACCACCAGCCAGCCCTCGCTGACGGCGCTGATCGCGGCCTTCGAGAACACTGAGCGCGACACCGGGCTGTCGCTGGCGGCAGCGGAGGACCTCGAACCGTACTGGGAGTCCGTCCGCAATGTCTACAAGCCCTTCGAATCGGGCCTGCCCGGGCCCACCGGCCGTGTCTACCGCCACGAGATTCCCGGCGGTCAGCTGTCCAACCTGCGCCAGCAGGCCGTGGCGCTGGGCCTGGGGGAGAAGTTCGAGGAGATCGAGGACATGTACGCCGCGGCGGACGCGATCCTCGGCCATCTGGTCAAGGTCACCCCGTCCTCGAAGGTGGTGGGCGATCTTGCCCTGCACCTGGTGGCGGTGGGCGCCGACCCGCAGGAGTTCGCGGAGAACCCGCAGAACTTCGACATTCCGGACTCCGTCATCGGCTTCCTGTCGGGTGACCTGGGCGATCCGCCCGCCGGCTGGCCCGAGCCCTTCCGCACCAAGGCCCTCGAGGGCCGCACGCACAAGTCCCCGGTGGCAGAGCTCGATCCAGCTGACGAAGAACTGCTGGCCGTCGCCGGCCGGACGCGCCAGGACACCCTGAACCGTCTGCTGTTCCCCGCCCCGACCCGTGAGTTCGAGGCGGCCCGCACCAACTACGGCGATCTGTCCGTGCTCGAGTCGACCGACTACCTCTACGGTCTGACCCAGGGTGAGGAACACGGTGTCGAGATCGAGCAGGGCAAGGTCCTGCTGCTCGGCGTCGAGGCGATCGGTGAGGCCGATGAGCGCGGCATGCGCACGGTCATGTGCACGCTCAACGGCCAGCTACGTCCGGTGTCCGTGCGCGATAAGTCGGTCGACGTCAACGTCGCGACCGCCGAGCGGGCCGATGCGAACAACCCCGGCCACGTCGCCAGCCCCTTCGCCGGAGTCGTCTCGCTGCAGGTCGCGGTGGGCGACAAGGTCAAGGCGGGCCAGACCGTCGCGACGATCGAGGCGATGAAGATGGAGGCGGCTATCACCAGCCACATCGACGGCACGGTCTCGCGCCTGGCGATCGGCCCCGTCCAGCAGCTGGAGGGCGGCGACCTGGTGTTGGTGATCGATGCCTGATCGGTCGATCCGAGTCTTCGGGGACCCGGTTCTCAGACAGATCTGCGAACCCGTCGTCGAATTCGACGAAGCCGCGCGCCGGCTGGCGGAGGATCTCATAGAGACCTCCCTGCCGGCCGGGCGCGCGGCGGTCGCGGCACCCCAGATCGGGGTGCCGCTGCAGGCCTTTGGCTACGACGTCGACGGGCGCCGCGGCGCTGTATTCAACCCCGTGGTCGTCGAAACCGGGGGAGAGCTCAGGGACATCGACGAGGGCTGCCTGTCGGTGCCCGAACTGTGGTTCCCCACTCCCCGGTGGGAGTACGCGCGGGTGACCGGCCTCGATGCCACCGGTGAGCCGGTGGACATCGACGGAGAGGGCGTCTTCGCGCAGATGCTCCAACACGAGACGGACCATCTCAAGGGGATCGTCTACGTCCAAACCCTGCCCCGGGAGCGCCGGCGGGAGGCGATGCGCAGCATCCGCACCGCGCCGTGGTTCCTGGCCGGCAGTCAGAACTGACGCACATCGAAGGAGAAGAGTGTGAGCATTGAACGCGCTGGAGTAATCGGCTCCGGTCTCATGGGATCCGGCATCGCCGAGGTGCTGGCCCGGTCCGGACTGCACGTCGTCGTCCGCGATATCAACGACGCCGCCGTGGCCGCCGGCCGCGGACGGATCGAGAAGTCGCTGGGCCGCGCGGTCGAGCGCGGCAAGCTACCGGCCGCGGAGGCCACCGCCGCGCTGGACCGGCTGGTCTTCACCACCGACCTGTCCGCTATGGCCGATCGCCAGCTGGTGATCGAGGCGGCCAGCGAGAACGAGGAGATCAAGAAGTCGATCTTCGCCGAACTCGATGCGATCGTCACAGACGAACGCGCGATCCTGGCCTCGAACACCTCCTCGATGCCGATCATCCGGTTCGCCCAGCAGACCGCGCGGCCCGAACGGGTCCTGGGCATTCACTTCTTCAATCCCGCGCCCGTGCAGCCGCTGGTGGAGATCGTGTCCTCCGTGCTGACCGCTCCCGTCGTGGCGGCCGAGGTCGAGGACTTCGTCACCGATGTGCTGGGCAAGGCCCCGATCCATTCGGAGGATCGGCCCGGTTTCATCGTCAACGCCCTGCTCATCCCCTTCCTGTTCTCCGCGATTAGGATGCTGGAGGCCGGACATGCGACGAAGGAGCAGATCGACGCGGGCATGGTCAATGGCTGTGCCCATCCGATGGGCCCCATCGCCCTGGCCGACCGCGTCGGGCTGGACACCTGCCTGTTCGTGGGCCAGTCGATCTTCGCCGAGACCGGCGACGCTGCGGCCAAGCCGCCCGTGTTGCTGTCGCGGATGGTCGACGCCGGGCTGCTGGGAGTCAAGAGCGGCCGCGGTTTCTACGACTACAGTCGCTGAGCCGCCGACCGGCCCGTGCCGGTGAGATACACTGCAGGGTCCGTCCCCGAGCTATCGGGGACGGACCCTGCAGTCGTGTGCCCAGCCCGCTATCGCATACCACCGGACTGCGCGGCCTGCAGGCCGGCGTAGACCCCGCCGGCGGCCATCAGCTGGGCGTGCGTGCCCTGTTCGACGATATGGCCCGCATCCATCACGATGATGAGATCAGCGCCCTGGATGGTCGAGAGACGGTGTGCGATGACGAAACTGGTCCGCCCGCTGCGCAGCCGGTTCATGGCCTTCTGCACCAGCACCTCGGTGCGCGTGTCGACCGAGGAGGTGGCCTCGTCGAGCACCAGGATCTGCGGCTGGGACACGAACGCTCTGGCGATCGTGATGAGCTGGCGCTGACCGGCTGAGATATTGTCCGCCGTCTCCGTGATGACGGTGTCGTAGCCGTCTGGCAGGTGGGCGACGAACTGATCGACGTATGCCTCCTTTGCCGCTGTCATGACCTGCTCACGGGTGGCGCCCGCGAGTCCGTAGGCGATGTTGTCGTAGATCGTGCCCTCGAACAACCAGGTGTCCTGGAGCACCATGCCGATTGGCGCCCTGACCTGGTCGCGGGTCAGCTGAGCGGTGTCGATTCCGTCCAGGGTGATCCGACCGGCGGTGGGCTCGTAGAAGCGCAGCAGCAGGTTGACCATGGTCGTCTTGCCCGCCCCTGTGTGTCCGACGATCGCGACGGTCTGGCCCGGTTCGGCCACCAGGCTCAGATCCTCGATCAGCGGGGTATCCGGACGGTAGGCGAAATCCACGTGTTCGAAGGCGACTCGTCCGCGGGTCACGGCGAAGTCCGGATGCGCACTGGGCGGGGCCGGTTCGTCGGCCTCGTCGAGCAGTGCGAAGACGCGCTCGGCGCTGGCCAGGGCGGACTGCAGCTGGGAGGCCATACCGCCGAGTTGTTGCAGGGGCTGGGCGAACTGCCTGGCGTATTGGATGAAGGCCTGGACCGTGCCCAGTGTCAGCTGCCCGGAGGCGACTTGCAGGGCGCCCAGTAGGGCGATGCCCACGAAGACCAGGTTGGAGACGAAACTCATCGCCGGCATCATCGCCCCTGAGAGGGCCTGGGCCCTGAACGAGGCGCGGTAGACCTCCGCGTTCTTGACGGCGAAGGCCTCCTGGGTCCGCTCGAGAGCTCCGTAGACCTGCAGCAGGGCGGCACCCGTGATCGACTCCTCGACCTGGGTGTTCAACTCGCCCGTGGACTTCCACTGGGTGCGGAACTGGCGCTGGGATCTGGTGCCCAGGAGCGCGATGACGACGACCGTCAGCGGAATCGTGGCGACGGCGACCAGTGCCAACTGCCAGGACAGGACGAACATGATGCCCAGCACGCCCAAGAACATGACGAGGGCGGAGACGATGTCCTGCGCGGACTGGTTGAGGGTCTGGTTGAGATTGTCGATGTCGTTGTTCAGCCGCGACAGCAGATCGCCCTTGGCCTTCGAATCGACGACCGACAGCGGCAGGCGCTGGATCTTGTCCTCGATATCGGCGCGCAGGGAGGACATGACGCGCTGGATGATGGAGTTGGCGATGTACCCGCCCCACCAGTTGAGCAGGCCGGACACGATGTGGATGAGGACCACCAGGCACAGCAGCCGGGCCAGGGCGGGGAAGTCGACGCCCAGACCGGGGGTCAAGTGCATCGCCGCGACCATATCGGCCCGCTCACCCGCCCCCTGGGCGCGCAGTTCTGCCACGACCTCGGCCTGGGTCTGGCCCGGGCGCATGGTTAGGGAGACGAATCCGGAGAATACGAGATCGGTCGCCCGGCCCAGCACATAGGGCGCTGCGATCGTCAGCACGGTGCCCAGCACGAGTGTTAGGGCCGACAGGCCGGCCCGCCAGGCGTACGGGCGGAACACCCCGCCGAGTCTGCGCAGGGTTCCGCGCACATCGCCGGCCTTCTGCCCTGGTGCGATCTGCTCACTCATCGTGCCTCCTCGTTCAGCTGGCTGGAGACGATCTCCTGGTAGACCCCACAGGAGTCCATGAGCTGGGCATGGGTGCCCAGCCCCACGACGTGGCCGTCGTCGAGGACCACCACCTGGTCGGCGTCGATGGCCGCTGCCACGCGCTGGGTCACGATGACCTTGGTCGCCTCGACCTCGTGGTCCAGGGCGGATCTGACCGCGGCGTCGGTGGCGGCGTCCAGGGCCGAGAACGAATCGTCGAAGACCAGGATCGGGCAGCGGCGCACCAGGGCCATGGCGATGGCCAGGCGCTGCCGCTGCCCACCGGACAGGTTCGTCCCGCCCTGGTTGATCGGGTGGTCCAGCCCGTCGGGGAAGGTGGAGACGAACTCGTCGGCGCGGGAGACCGCCAGGGCCCAGGCGAGGTCGGACTCTGGTGCATCGGGTGCGCCGGTGCGCAGATTGTCTCGCACGCTGGCCCCGAAGACGTGGGGTTGCTGGGGGACGTAGCCGAACTGGCGGCCCAGCGTCTGCGGGGCGATTGCGGCCACGTCGACGCCGCCGATCGCGACCCGACCGGAATCCGGATCGGCCAGCCGGACCAGGAGTTGGACCAGGGTGGACTTGCCCGATCCGGTGGCGCCGATCACCGCGGTGGTGGTACCCGGGTCCACCGTGAAGGACACATCGGTGAGCACGGGGGACTGGGCGCCGGGATAGCGGAATGTGACATGGGAGAATTCGATCGCTCCGGGATCCGGCAGGCTTTCGACGGTGCCGGAGTCGCGGTCCATCTGCGGGGTCGTCTCCAGGACGTCGACCAGGCGCCCGGCCGCGACCTCGGCGCGGGGGATCATCATCGCCAGGAACGTCACCATCATCACGCCCATCAGGATGAGCATGAGGTACTGGATGAACGCCATCACGACGCCCACCTGGGTGGTCCCGTCCTGTACCTGGCGGGCACCGAACCACACCACGGCGGCCGCTCCCGCGTTGACGATGGTCATCACGGCGGGGAAGAGCACGACGAAGAGTTTGCCGACGTACAGGTTGGTGCCGGTGAGCGCCTCATTAGCGGCTTGGAAGCGGTCGCGTTCGGTGCTCTGCTTGCCGAAGGCGCGGATCACCCGTAGTCCGCCCAGCTGTTGGGAGAGTACGGAGCCAAGTGAGTCGAGGCGCTCCTGCATGGCGCGGAAGCTCGGGACCATCTTGCGCACCACCTGCAGCATGATCACCAGCAGGACGACGACGGTCACCAGGATGACCCAGGACAGCCGCAGGTCCTGTGCCAGTGCCATCGCCAGTCCGCCCAGCGCCATGATCGGCGCCATGATCATCAGCGACATGCCCATGACGAGGAACTGCTGGACCTGGCGGACATCGTTGGTTGAACGGGTGACCAGGCTGGAGGTCCCGAAGTGACCGGTCTCCCTGGCGCCGAAGCCCATGACCGCGGTGAAGAAATCCCGGCGGATGTCTGCGGCGGCGCGCATCGCGACATGGGCGCCTGCGACGATCGCGACGATGTTCGCCACCACCTGTCCGGCCGCTACGGCGAGCATCAGGCCGCCGTAGCGCCAGACGGTCGCGGTGTCGCCTGCGGTGATGCCGCGGTCGACGATGCCGGCGTTGAGCGTGGGCAGGTACAGGGTGCCGAGCACCTGGAGGAGTTGGAAGAGCAGGAGGACGATGACGGCTGGAACGTACGGGCGCAGATAATGCCGGAACAGGCGGATGAGCATTCCACCGATTCTAGTCGCTCGGGCCATCGGCGAATACGCACACCCGTTCGAAAACCTGGGTGTCGGCCCACCTGAGTCAGCGGGGCAGCGGAGCCCTGCGGTAGGCGGAGTCCGTCACCGCGGTGGCGGCGGCGATGACGAAGCACAGGCCGACTATGTGCAGGGCGACCAGTGCGACCGGCACGCCCAGGAAGTACTGCAGATACCCGATGAGGCCCTGGACGACTTCGGCGGCGAGCATCACCCACAGGGCGCGGCGCACGGCGACCAGCCCCAGGCG
Source organism: Brevibacterium sp. 91QC2O2 (assembly GCF_024580695.1). NCBI lineage: Bacteria > Bacillati > Actinomycetota > Actinomycetes > Micrococcales > Brevibacteriaceae > Brevibacterium > Brevibacterium sp. 91QC2O2. Next base: position 83,769 of record NZ_JANIJY010000001.1, read on the forward strand.
GGTACTCAGAACCAGACCCCAGACCGTGGCGATGACCAACAGCCAGACGGGGAAGGCGTGCATCCTGGCGATGATGACCATCGGCAGTCCGTTGCGGGCGCTGATCGCATCACCGGCGTGGGGGCCCGCACCTGTGACCAGTACGCCCAGGACGACCGTGAGCGCGGTGAGGATGCCGATGGCCCACTGCAAGCCGCGCAGCAGGGCCGTGCCCACCGGCTCCGTCGGGCCGCCGGCGTCGTGGGTGCGGAGCACCAGGTAGGCGGACAGGGCCACACAGACGGCCGATGGCACGAAGTGCGCGGCGACGATCCAGGGGTTGAGCTCCATATGGACGCTGATGCCGCCGATCACGGCTTGCACCGGCACGACCAGGGTCAGCACGATGGGCAGCCAGAACAGATCCTTCCGGGTTCTGCGCAGCCGCCACACCGCGGTGATCGCCACCAGGCAGATGATGAACAACACAACGCCCAGCAGGCGGTTGCCGAACTCGATCGCCCCGTGGATCCCGGCGTCGGCCGCCGGCGCGATCGTCACGCCGTTGCAGGTCGGCCAGTTGTCGCAGCCCAGGCCGGAACCGGTCAGGCGCACCAGGGCGCCGGTGACGATGATTGCGGAGTTGGCGATGAGCAGAAGCCAGGCGGTCGCCCGTACGGTGGCGTTGACCTCGGTGGGCTGTAGGCGATCGCGCAGGGTGGCCCCGGCCGCAGGGCCGGCGGGAACGGTGGATTGTGCCATGGTGCCTATCCTCCCCTCTTTTCTACCTCAGGTCGAATTCGGTGGTACGGCCCACAGACGGCCGTCCGTGGGCGTGGATGGTCACTTCGCGTCGAAGGAGAACCAGCGCTTGCACGCGGTGACTCCGATGATCGCCCAGACCGCCAGAACGGCCAGGCTCGTCCAGTCCGGGGTGGCGTCGAGCACCGCCGAGCGCATGGCCTCGCCCAGGGCCCCGAAGGGCAGGAAGGCGACCAGGTCGCCCCACAGTCCCGGCGGGTCGAAGACCACGCCGCCGGCCGCGGCCATCACCACCCAGACGATATTGGCCAGGGCCAGGGTGGCCTCGGCGCGCAGGGTGCCGGCCAGCAGCAGGGCCAGGGAGACCAGTGCCGCGGTGCCCAGGATGGCGGCCAGTACGATGCCGAGGACGGAGACGTGGCGGTGGAAGCCCAGGGTGGCGGCGATGACGAAGAGGACGAGGAACTGGGTGAGCACCACCGCGTAGACGGCGATGATCTTCGCCACCACCAGCCCCCAGGCCCCCAGCGGGGTGGTGGAGAGTTGGCGCAGCACACCGTAGCGCCGGTCGAAGCCGGTGGCGATCGCCTGACCGGCGAACGAAGTGGCCGAGATCGCCAGGGGCAGGGCCGCGGCGGTCGCCTCGGACAGATGATCGTCCGAACCCGCGCCCAGGGCGTCGTAGAGCTGAGTGGTGGCCAGTGCCACGAGTGCGCCGACCGGCAACAGGATGGACAGCAGGAGCTGCTCTCCATTGCGCATGATGGCGCGCATTTCGAACAGCGCCTGTGCCAGGATCCGGCGGGCGGCCGGCGCCGCATTGCCGCTGCGGTCGCCGACGGGCGCATCCGATGAGGGGACGGTGCTCAACGCAGGTTCCTTCCCGTGAGGTCGAGGAAGACATCGCCCAGGGACCTGCCCGTGAGCTGGAAGTCGTCGATTACGGCGCGGTGGTGTGCGAGCACCCCGGTGATCGCATGGAGCCGTTCGGTGTCGAGCTCGCCGGACAGGGTGATGGCCGGACCGGTCGCCTCGACTTCGGCGAGGACGGCCAGATCGGTCAACACGTCGACCGCGGGGACGCCGCGCAGGCGGATGCGCAGGACCCGTGAGCGTTCGGCGATGAGTGCGGCGGGTGCGCCCTGGGCGATCACTCTGCCGTGATCGACGATGGTCACCTCATCTGCCAGGCGTTCGGCCTCGTCCATATCGTGTGTGGTCAATACCACGGCAACGCCCTCGGCTCGCAATTGGTCGATCACGGTGTACACCGCGATCTGCGCCTGCGGATCGAGGCCGGCGGTCGGTTCGTCGAGGAAGACCAGCCGGGGCCTGCCCACCAGGGCGGCCGCCAGATTGACCCGCTGGCGCTGACCGCCGGAGAGGTGCCGGATCGCCCGGTCGGCAAACGAGGTGATGCCCAGGCGCTCGGCCAGGGCCTGCACATCGAGCGGGTTCGCATACATCCGCGCGATGTGGCTGAGCGCCTCGAGTGGTTTGGAGGCCATCGGCAATCCGCCGTCCTGCAGCATGACGGACACCAGGCCGGCGGTCCGCGTGTGCTGGGCGTGGGGGTCGAGGCCGAAGGCGCGGACCCGCCCACGGGTCGGACGGTAGAGTCCGACCGACAGGGCGATGGTCGTGGACTTGCCCGCTCCGTTGGGTCCCAGCAGGGCGTGGACGCGGCCGGGTTCGACGCAGTAGGACACGTCGTGGACGGCTTCGGTCCGGCCGTAGGAATAACCCAGGTCGGTCACGGTCAGCGCAGCTGTTTCGGTCACGGGAGTCCATTCTACGTCGCGCGCCCAGCGCTCCCCGCGCGCGTCCGGCAAGCGCGTCGGCGCTGGCCGGAAGCCCCGCGGCGTCGGTGGAATACGGGTTCCCGCCGATGATTTCGGCAGGTTCTGTAAGGCGGTCCTGGGTTTACAGGGAATAAATTACGTTACAAACTTCTTCTTGAAAACGTCAGTGCTCATCGGGTCATGTGCCCGTGGAAGACGGAAAGTGGAGGCGGTGACGGCCGTGGTGAACAAGGAGAAACAGGACGAACGCACGCGGCAGAAGGTCCTGGCCGCGGTCCTCGATCACGGTCCGGTGACCGCATCGGAGGTCGCACGGATGCTGGAGTTGACCGCCGCGGCGATCAGACGGCACCTGGACGCGCTCGAGGCCGACGGCTATGTGGAGGTCAGGCGACTGACCGGCACCAAGGCCGGACGGGGCAGACCCGCCCGACACTATGTGCTCACGGAACGTGGGCACAGCGAGATCAGCAACACCTACGACGACCTGGCCGTCGAAGTCCTCGACTTCGTCTCCCGCGAGGTCGGCGATGAGGGCGTGCGGAAGTTCGCAGCAGAGCGCACCGAACGGCTCCGCCGGGCCCTGACCGCCCGCCTCGACCAGCGGCACTCGGGGCGCACGGAGACCGTCGCCGCCCGCTCCAGGGCGCTGGCGAAGGCCCTGACGGCAGAAGGGTATGCGGCCTCGGCCTCTCCCGTGGCCGTCGGCACTCCGCTCGAGGCCATGCAGCTGTGCCAGGGCCACTGCCCGATCCAGAACGTGGCGGGGAAGTACCCGGAGTTCTGCGAGGCCGAACTCGAGATGCTCTCTGACATGCTCGGCGTCGACGTGCGCCGCCTGTCCACCCTGGCCAGCGGTGGACACGTGTGCACGACCCATATCCCGACCTCGCTGACGAATCGGCCCCTGCTGGACTAGCGCGTCAGCGCCCCACCCCAAGCACACCGCTCGATTTCACAACACCCAAGGAGGATGCTGGTGACCGAAACCACCGAATCCAATCGCATCATCGAGCTCAATCCGGAGCTCAAGGACATCGGCAAGTACGCATACGGCTGGCATGACGAACACGATGCCGGTGCCAATGCGACCCGCGGCCTGAGCGAACAGGTCGTGCGCAACATCTCCGGTATGAAGAACGAACCGGAGTGGATGCTCAAGCGCCGCCTCAAGGCCCTCAAACTCTTCGAGAAGAAGCCCATGCCCAACTGGGGCGCGGACCTCACCGGCATCGACTTCGACGACATCAAGTACTTCGTGCGCTCCACCGAGGGCCAGGCGGATTCCTGGGAGGATCTGCCCGACGACATCAAGAACACCTACGACCGCCTGGGCATCCCGGAGGCGGAGAAGCAGCGCCTGGTCGCGGGCGTCGCCGCCCAGTACGAGTCCGAGGTCGTCTACCACAAGATCAACGAGGAGCTCGAACGCCAGGGCGTCATCTTCCTCGATACGGACACCGGTCTGCGCGAATACCCGGAGATCTTCGAGGAGTACTTCGGCTCCGCGATTCCCGCCGGGGACAACAAGTTCGCCGCGCTGAACACCGCGGTGTGGTCCGGCGGCTCGTTCATCTACGTGCCCAAGGGCGTCCACGTCGACATCCCGCTGCAGGCCTACTTCCGCATCAACACGGAGAACATGGGCCAGTTCGAGCGCACGCTCATCATCGCCGACGAGGGCTCCTATGTGAACTACGTCGAGGGTTGCACGGCGCCGATCTACAAGTCGGACTCGCTGCACTCGGCCGTCGTCGAGATCATCGTGAAGAAGGACGCCCGCGTCCGCTACACGACGATCCAGAACTGGTCGAACAATGTGTACAACCTGGTGACCAAGCGCGCGATCGCCGAAGCCGGCGCCACCATGGAATGGGTTGACGGCAACATCGGCTCCAAGGTCACCATGAAGTACCCGGCGATCTGGCTGACCGGTGAGCATGCCCGCGGCGAAACGCTGTCGGTCGCCTTCGCCGGTGAGAACCAGCACCAGGACACCGGCGCCAAGATGGTCCACGCCGCGCCCAACACGCACTCCTCGATCGTTTCGAAGTCCGTGGCGCGCGCGGGCGGCCGAGCCGGCTACCGCGGCCTGGTCCATGTGCACCCCGGTGCCAAGGGCTCGTCGAACAACGTGTTGTGCGACGCCCTGCTGGTGGACAATGTGTCGCGTTCGGACACCTACCCCTATATCGACATCCGCGAGGACGATGTGTCCCTGGGCCACGAGGCCACCGTGTCGAAGGTGTCGGCCGATCAGCTGTTCTACCTGATGAGCCGCGGTCTGCCGGAGACCGAGGCGATGGCGATGATCGTGCGCGGCTTCGTCGAGCCCATCGCGCGCGAGCTGCCGATGGAATACGCCCTGGAACTCAACCGCCTGATCGAACTGCAGATGGAAGGCGCCGTGGGCTGATCGGGTTGACAGATAACCCGAACGGCAACCACTGAAGGAGACATTTTCAATGACAGAAACCCTGCAGGCAGCGGCGGAGGTCCAGGTACCTGCCGCTCGCCGCGACGCCAGAACCCGCAGCTTCGCAGTCGCGGACTTCCCCGAGATCACGGGCCGGGAGGAGGAATGGCGCTTCACCCCGGTGCGCAAACTGGCCGGGCTGTTCGCCGACGCCCCGACCGGCGGCCACCTGAAGTTCACCGAGTCACTGCCCGAGGGCGTGACGAAGGAGACCATCACCCTGGACCAGGCCCGTGAGCTGGGCATCATGGAGCCGGAGGACCGGCCGGCCGCGATCGCGGCGGCCCACGCCGGCGGCGTCCTGCACTACCACGTGCCGGCGAACACCGAATTGACCGAGCCGCTCATCGTCCACGCCGACGGCCAGGGCGAGACTGTGCACGGCCACGTGCTGCTGACCGTGGGGGAGAACTCCACGGCGACCATCATCGTCCAGCACGAGGGCGAGGCCGAGTACTCAGAGCTCGTGTCCACCGTGATCGGCGACGGCGCGCGGGTGACCTACGTCGGCCTGCAGCTGTGGGGCGACAAGGCCGTGCACCTGGGCCAGAACGACACGATCATCGGCAAGGACGCGTACTACAAGCACATCCTCATCACCCTCGGCGGTGACGTGGTCCGGTTGAACTCGAACGTCCGGTACTCCGGTCCCGGCGGCGAGGCGAAGATGCTGGGTCTGTACTTCGCCGATGCGGGCCAGCACCTGGAACACCGCACCTACGTCGACCACAACACCCCCAAGGCCGTCTCCGACGTGCTCTACAAGGGCGCGCTGCAGGGCCAGGACGCCCACAGCGTGTGGATCGGCGATGTGCTGATCCGCCCGGAGGCCCTGGGCATCGACACCTATGAGATGAACCGCAACCTGGTGCTCTCCGAGGGCGCCAGGGCGGACTCGGTGCCGAACCTGGAGATCGAGACCGGTGACATCGAGGGCGCCGGCCACGCATCGTCGACCGGCCGGTTCGACGAGGAACACCTGTTCTACCTCATGAGCCGCGGCATTCCGGAAACGGTCGCCCGCCGCCTGGTGGTGCGCGGCTTCTTCAACGAGGTCATCCAGCAGATCAAGGTCCCGGCGATCGAAGAGCTGCTCACGGCCAAGATCGAGGACGAGCTGTCCAGGAGCATGATGTGAGCCTGACCCGTGTCTGTGCTGCGGACGAACTCGCGGCCGGCGAGGCGGTGCGCATCACCTTCGGGGATGTGCCGATCTGCCTGGCCCGCGATGAGGACGGCCGCGTGCACGCGGTCGGCGATCTGTGCACCCACGGTGAGGTATCCCTGTCGGAGGGCGATGTGGAGGGCTGCACCGTCGAGTGCTGGCTCCACGGTTCCGCCTTCGACCTGCGCACCGGCCAGGCGCTCACCCCGCCGGCATTCGAACCCATACCCGTCTTCGACTGCGTCGAACAAGACGGCGACATCTACATCGATCCCGAGCCCAGCCCGGCGACGGATCACTGACATCCGAGGAGTCTCATGTCCACCTTTTCCATCCGCGACCTGCACGTCAGCGTCGAAACCGAAGCGGGTCCCAAGGAGATCCTGCGCGGGGTGAATCTCGACATCAACTCACGTGAGACCCATGCGATCATGGGCCCCAACGGCGCGGGCAAGTCGACCCTGGGCTACGCCCTGGCCGGCCACCCCTCCTACACCATCACCTCCGGCAGCGCGACGCTTGACGGCGTCGACCTGGTCAAGATGACCGCCGACGAACGCGCCCGCGCCGGCCTGTTCCTGGCCATGCAGTACCCCGTCGAGGTGCCCGGCGTGACCGTGACGAACTTCCTGCGCGCTGCCAAGACCGCGGTTTCGGGCGAAGCCCCCAAGCTGCGCACCTGGACGAAGGAACTGAGCCAGTCCATGAAGGACCTGCGGATCGATCCGGAGTTCGCCAGCCGCAATGTCAACGAGGGCTTCTCCGGTGGTGAGAAGAAGCGCCAGGAGATCCTGCAGCTCGAACTGCTCAAGCCGCACTTCGCGATCCTCGACGAGACCGACTCCGGCCTCGACGTCGACGCGCTGCGCATCGTCTCCGAGGGCGTCAACCGCGCCAAGGAGCGCACCGACATCGGCATCATGCTCATCACCCACTACACGCGCATCCTGCGCTACATCAAGCCCGATCACGTGCACGTGCTGGTCAACGGCCGCGTCGCAGAAGAGGGTGGCCCCGAACTGGCCGACCGCCTCGAGAACGAGGGCTACGACCGCTTCTTCGCGGACGCCTGATGTTCTCGCCCACCCAGCTCACGCAGATCCGCAACGACTTCCCGATCCTCGATCGGGAAGTCGGCGGGCTGCCGGTGGCGTACCTGGATTCGGGGGCGACGAGTCAGAAACCCGTCTGCGTCATCGACGCCGAACAGGAGTTCTACTCGATGCGCAACGCCGCGGTCCACCGCGGTGCGCACACCCTCGCGGTCGAGGCGACCGACGCCTATGAGGCGGCCAGGGCCACGGTCGCCCGGTTCGTCGGCGCCGCCGTCGACGAGATCGCCTGGACGAAGAACGCGACCGAGGCACTCAATGTCGTGGCGTACGGCTTCGCCAACGCCACCGCAGGGCTGGGCGGGCCCGAGGCCGAACGCTTCGTCTTGGGACCGGGCGACACGATCGTCGTCACCGAGATGGAGCACCACGCGAACCTGGTGCCCTGGCAGCAGCTGGCCCGGCGCACCGGCGCCGGACTGCGCTATCTGCCCCTGGCAGACGACGGTCGGCTGGACCTGGACGGGCTGGAGACGATCGTCGATTCCTCGACGAAGATCCTGGCCTTCACCCACGCCTCGAACGTGCTGGGCACGATCAACCCCGTGGCCCGGCTGGTGGAGCGGGCCAAGGCGGTCGGCGCCTATACGGTGCTCGACGCCTGTCAGTCCGCACCGCACTTCGCCCTGGACTTCCACGCCCTGGGCGTCGACTTCGCCGCGTTCTCCGGACACAAGCTGCTGGCGCCGACCGGGATCGGCGTGCTCTACGGGCGGGCGGAACTGTTGAACGCCCTGCCCCCGGTGCTCACGGGGGGATCAATGATCACCACCGTGACCATGGAGGACACGCAGTTCATGCCGGCCCCGCAGCGCTTTGAGGCCGGCACCCAACCCGTCGCCCAGGCCGTCGGCCTGGCCGCGGCGATCGACTACCTCACGGAGACCGGGATCGACGCGATCCACGCGCACGAATCCGAGCTGGCCGCCCGCCTGCTCGACGGGGTCGCTGGCATTCCGGGCGTCCGGGTGATCGGGCCCACCGACACAGCGGATCGCCTGGCCACGGTGTCCGTGGTCGTCGACGGTGTGCACGCCCACGACGTCGGCCAGTACCTCGATGCGCAGGGAGTGGCGGTGCGGGTGGGACACCACTGTGCTCAGCCGCTGCACCACCGCTACGGGGTGACGGCGACCACCAGGGCCAGCGCCTATCTGTACACCACCCCGGATGAGGTCGATCGGTTCACCGCCGGCCTGGCCGAGGTCCGCGGTTTCTTCGGAGTACCGCGATGAACGGGCTCGAACAGCTCTACCAGCAGGTGATCCTGGACCACTCGCGGCAGCGCACCGGCAATCTGCCGTTGACCGGGGGCGCCCCTGGGGAGTCCTTCGGGTCCTCCCACCAGCTCAACCCCGTGTGCGGCGATGAGATCACCCTGGAGGTCCACATCGGCGCAGACGGCAGCCACTCGGTGCGCTGGGACGGCGATGGTTGTTCGATCTCCATGGCCTCGGCCTCCGTGCTGAGCGAACTGGTCGAGGAATCCGCACCGGAGGAACTGGTCCGGATCGAGGCTGCCTTCCACGAGCTCATGCACTCGCGCGGCAAGGGGGAGGCCGATGAGGAACTCCTCGGGGATGCGGCGGCCTTTGTCGGAGTATCCAAGTTCCCCGCCCGCGTCAAGTGCGCACTGCTGTCCTGGGTCGCGTTCAAGGACGCGTTGCTCCAGGCTCACAGCCTGACACCCGAAGAAAGGAAGTGACATGCCGGAGATCATCGACGCACCGGCCAATGCCGACCCGGACGAGGTCAAAGAGGCCCTGTTCGACGTCATCGACCCGGAACTCGGAGTCAATATCGTCGACCTGGGGCTGGTCTACGACGTCGCGGTGGAAGAGGACAACACAGCCGTGATCTCGATGACCCTGACCTCGGCGGCCTGCCCGCTGACCGACGTCCTCGAAGACCAGATCGCCGCTGCCCTGGACGGGATCGTGCCGGCAGTGCGGGTGAACTGGGTGTGGATGCCGCCGTGGGGTCCAGAACGCATCACGGAGGACGGGCGCGAGCAGATGCGCGCCCTGGGGTTCAACCTCTGAGTCCGAATCAGGCCGCCCCGAGCGCATTCCACGCGATGCGCCCGGGGCGGCCCGCGCTGTTCCAGGTGGACGGCGTACCATAGGAGAGTTGTCCACTCCCCACACCCGAACAAGGAGACCCCGTGCTCACAGTTGCCGTCGATGGATCGGCCCTGGGCAATCCGGGACCGGCCGGCTGGGCCTGGTACATCGATGCGGACAATTGGGCCGCCGGAGGATGGCCCAAGGCCACGAACAACCGCGGTGAGCTGCAGGCCGTCATCGAGGTCCTCGAGGCGACCGCCGACACCGGTGAGGACCTGCACCTGATGGCCGACAGCCAGTACGTCATCAATTCGGTCACGAAGTGGATGGCCGGGTGGAAGCGCAAGGGCTGGAAGAAACGCGACGGCCAGGAGGTCGTGAACAAGGACCAGATGGTTCGGATCGACGAACTCATGTCCGCAGCCAAGTCCGCCGGTCGCACGGTCGACTTCGAATGGGTCAAGGGCCATGCCGGCCACCCATTGAATGAGGCGGCGGACGACGCCGCCAGGGGAGCGGCAGAGGCGTATCGGAACAAGCGCGCCCCTGACGCCGGCCCCGGTCTGGCCGGGGCACAGGCTGGGCGGCCGCGCCCGGCCGAGGCGCGACCGGACCCGGTGGACGACTCCGTCATCGTGTCCTGCCGATTGCCCCGGGAGCGCGCCGACGAGGTGATCCGGCGGGCCCGGGCCGCCGGAGTCAACCCCCAAGAAGAATTGGCCGAACTCATCGAGCTCGGCATGGAACGAAGGTATTCTCTGTGATCTCAGTCTCCGACCTCGAAGTCGTCGTCGGCTCGCGCACCCTCATGTCGGGCGTCAGCTTCCGTGTCGACAAGGGCGACCGGGTGGGCCTGGTGGGCCGCAACGGCGCTGGCAAGACCACCTTGACCCGGGTACTGATGGACGACTACATGCCCAGCAACGGGCACGTGGACAAGTCCGGGACCATCGGCTACCTGCCCCAGGACCCCCGCTCGGGCAAGCCGACCGAGACCGCGAAGGAACGCATCCTGGGCGCCAGGGACCTCGACGTCCTGGCCAAGCGGATGCGCCGCGTCGAAGAGCAGATGGCCAGCCCCGACCCGGATGTGATGGCCAAGGCGATCGAGAAGTACCCCAGGGTCGAAGCCGAGTTCGTCTCCGCCGGCGGCTATGCGGCCGACTCCGAGGCCAGTGCGATCGCGGCCAATCTGGGCATCGACGAGGAACTGCTCGCCCGCGAACTGCAGGCCCTGTCCGGCGGTCAGCGCCGCAGGGTGGAACTGGCCCGGATCCTCTTCGCCGGTCCCGACACGATGATCCTCGACGAGCCGACGAACCACTTGGATGCGGAATCGGTGCTGTGGCTGCGCGACTACCTGAAGACCTACTCGGGCGCGCTCGTCATCATCTCCCACGATCTGGACCTGATCGAGGAGGTCGTGAACAAGGTCTTCTTCCTCGACGCCAACCGGCAGGTCATCGACATCTATCAGATGAACTACCGGCAGTACCTCAAGCAGCGCGAGGACGATGAGCGGCGGCGCCGCCGCGAGCGCGCCAATGCCGAGAAGAAGGCCGATGCGCTGCTCAAGCAGGCTGCGAAGCTCGGCGCCAAGGCCACGAAGGCCGCAGCCGCCCATCAGATGGTCCACCGGGCCGAGAAGATGATGGCCGGGCTGGAGGACGAGCGGCAGCAGGACAAGGTCGCCAATCTGCGCTTCCCCGCGCCGGCCGCGTGCGGCAAGGTGCCGTTGACGGCCGATGGCCTGTCCAAGGCCTACGGCTCCACCGAGGTCTTCACCGGGGTGGACCTGGCGATCGACCGGGGTTCGCGCGTGGTCATCCTGGGCTACAACGGCGCTGGCAAGACCACTCTGCTGCGGATCCTGGCGGGCCTCGACGAGCCCGATTCCGGCACCGTGGTGCCCGGCCATGGACTCAAACTGGGCTATTACGCGCAGGAACACGAGACCCTCGACATGGACCGGACGATCCTGGAGAACATGCGCTCGGCCGCGCCCGACCTGGACGATACGGGCGTGCGGACCGTGCTGGGCTCTTTCCTGTTCTCCGGCGACGACGTCTCCAAACCCACCCGGGTGCTCTCCGGCGGTGAGAAGACGCGCCTGGCCCTGGCCACGCTGGTCGTCTCGAGTGCCAATGTGCTGTTGCTGGACGAGCCGACGAACAACCTGGACCCGGCCAGCCGTGAGGAGATCCTCTCGGCCATCCACCGCTATGAGGGCGCGATCGTCCTGGTGACCCACGACGAGGGCGCAGTGGAGGCGCTCAACCCGGACCGGGTCCTGCTGCTCCCCGACGCCGACGAGGACATGTGGAGCCCCGACTACCTGGAACTGGTCACCCTGACCTGAGGCCGGCGGGGTTACTCCGGGTGGGTCTGCGTCAGGGCCATGGAGCCGAGGAGTCGCACTGCTTCGGCGGAGTGAGGGTCCGCTGGCATGTAGGTGACAAGGATCTGGCGCGGTGCGGCCGGGGTGGACCAGGCAACGTAGGTGAGGTCGATATCGCCGACCTCGGGATGGCGCATGAGGTTCATCCCGGTCGACTTCTCGAAGACCTGGTGCTCCGCCCAGAGGCGCCGGAAGACCTCGCTGCGCACGGAGAGCTCTCCGACCACGGCGGCCAGAGCTGTGTCGTCCGGGTCCTCACCGGCCGCTTTTCTCAGCATGCCGACGGTGCCCCTGGCCGAGGTCTCCCAGTCACGGTGACGGGCCGCGATGTCCTCGTCGAGGAATAGCAGGAGCGCGGAATTGCGCTCTCGCTCCGGAAGCGCGCCGTAATCGGTGAAGACGGCCGCGGCCAGTGGATTCCAGCCGATGACCTGCATGGCCCGTGACATCACGAGTGCGGGCACGGTCAGGGTGTTGAGGAAATCGCGGGTTACCTCCGGAACCCGCTCCCGTGGAATCCTGCGGACTCTCCGCGGTCTGGGGCGGGCCAGGTCGTAGAGGTGGGCGCGCTGAGTCGAATCCAGCAGGAGTGTGCGCGAAATGGCCTCCAGGAGCTGTTCGCTCGGGCGCCCGCCGCGTCCTTGTTCGAGTCGTACGTAGTAGTCCGTTGAAACACCCACGAGGGTGGCGACCTCCTCGCGGCGCAGTCCGGGTACGCGGCGGCGCTCGGATTCCGGCAGGCCGACGGTGCGCGGAGACACCGCCGCCCTTCTGGCCTGCAGGAAGTCGCCGAGTTCAGACTTCCACGTGGTGGGTCGCATGCTCGTGTGATCGTGCCGCGCGGGCACGTCGTCTCCTCTCATAGGCCTAGCCTGCCGGGTTTCGCCCAAGGTTGGGGAGACCTGTCAGTACCCTGGTTCGACATCCCCCGGGGTCCGCCAACCCCGGGGTGGATTCGGCCTGAATGCGAACTCGTCTGCGGTCCATTCTGGATCAGTGACTATTTCCAGACAACGAGAACCGAACATACGCGCGACGGTTGTGGCCGTCTTGATCGCGTCCTTCCTGCTGCCGTTCGCCGTGACCGGTCCGGCGATCGTCTTGCCGGCTCTGACGGCCGACCTGGACGCGTCGGCCTCGGGCACGCAGTGGGTCCAGAACGCCTATAACGCGGTCTTCGCCGCCACCGTCCTCGCAATGGGCAGCCTCGCCGATCGATTCGGCCGGCGGCGTGTGCTGCGGGCGGGGATTGCAACCTTCGCCGTGGCGATGGCGCTCATCGCCATTTCTTCGAACATCGTGTTGATCGACGTGCTGCGTGGAATCCAGGGACTGGCGGCCGGTGCTACGGTCTCCGCGGGATCCGCGGTCCTGGCCCACGCCACGTCCGGCCACCAACGCGTGCGCGTATTCGGCCTGCTCGGGGCCAGTTTCGGTGGAGGGACGGCCATGGGCCCACTCATTGCCGGCCTGCTGGCCCCTTTGGGCTGGCGCTACGTGTTCGTGGCGATTGCGCTGGCCGCCGCCGTGGCGTTTTTCGTCTCCCGATATGTTCGGGAATCGCGCGACCCGGCTACAGCGCGTCCGGATCTGGCTGGAATGGCTCTCTTCGGCGGCGCTCTCTTCTTGCTTTCCCTCGGGTTCGTCAACAGTGGTGATGCCGGCTGGCTCGACCCCTGGACGCTGGGCTACTTCGCCGCGACCTTGCTGTTGCTGGCTCTGTTCATCGTCCTTGAACTACGCATCGACCACCCCATGTTCCAGATTCGCTTGTTCAAACGTCCTGCGTTCATCGCAATGATGTGTATGCCGTTCTCCGTCACGTTCGGTCTGGCCGCGCTCAACGTGTATCTCCCGATCTTTCTGCAAAGCGACGGTGCATCCCCGCTTGCAGCCGCCGTCGAGCTGACACCGCTGGAAGTCCCCGTGCTGCTGGTACCGCTCGCCGCTCGATGGTTGACCGGACGGTGGTCGGAGCGCTTTCTCCTCATCACCAGTCCCATCCTGATTGCGGCAGGGAGTTTCGGCCTTGTCCTGATGGACCGGGGTGCTTCTCCGTGGGTTTCACTCATGCCCTTGCTGGTCCTCGGTATCGGTGTGGGGGTGGCCTTCGCGATTATGGACAACGCTGCGATCAGCACTGTCCCAGTCGCGCAGGCCGGCGCGGCGGCAGGCATGTTCAACACGATGCGCATCACGGGGGAGTCGCTCGCTGTCGCGGCGACGGCGGCAGTGCTCATCTCGGTCACCTCTGCACGCACCTCCGCAGCGGAGGCGACGGCTGCAATCCAGGGACAACATATCGGCCCCATGACCGGGGCGGCGTTCGCCGACGCGCTGTACATCGTCGTGATCGGACTCGGCGTCCTCGCACTCGTCGGAGCACTTCTGACGGCCTGGGCGCTGCGCAACACCAAACCGAACCAAACCAAGACACCAGGAGCTACATCGTGAACTCTGAAAAAACACTTGTGCAGGGCCGCAGCGCGATCGTCGTGGGTGCGTCTCTCTCCGGGTTGATGACGTCGTTGGCGCTGGCGCGGGCCGGGTTGGAGGTGACGTTGCTGGAACGCTCGGCCCGGAAGTCTCGCACGGGCGCAGCCCTCCCCGTGGCCGAGGGACTTCTAGGACGTCTCACCGGTCAACCTGAGACCGGGCAGCAGAGCGTCCCATCGGGCGCGCAGGCCTGGACGGACATCCATGCCGCTCTACGGGATGCCGTCGTGGCTGATGCACGCATCGACTTCCGGGCTCCGGTGCTGGTCACTTCGGTGGGAGAGGACAGGCGTTCCGCCTGGGTATCCGCCGACGGTGGTGAGGTCCTACGTGCCGATCTGCTTGTCGGGGCCGACGGGCACCGCAGCGTAGTGCGGGTCAGCGTGTCGCCTGACACACCTGACGCGGAGTTCTCGGGATACGTGATCTGGCTCGGCCTTGTCGATGAATCGGCTATCAGCTCTCCGGCTTGGCCTTCTGACCTGGCGATTCTCTACGAGGGCGACTATTGCCTCAACGCCTACTATCTTCCAGGGGAGGATGGATCGACCTTCACCGGTGAACGGCGCCTCGGATGGGGCTGGTACGACGCGGGACACAATGAGCTCTTGCGCCGAAGCGGAGTTGTGAAGGGAAACGTGGTGCAACGTTCGATGCGCCCCGATGACATGCCGGATTCCCTGTTCAAGGACCTCGCTCGTGCTGCCCGCCATTTCTGGCCGGACCCGTGGCGGGAAGCCATCCTGGATTGTCTGTCGAGGAGAAGCATCATCGGTACTCCCATTGGCGAGTACATGCCGGATCGGTTGGTGACGGAGCGGATCTGCCTTGTCGGCGACGCCGCCCACCTGCCCTCGCCGATGACGGGGAGTGGCTTCTCGGCTTCGGCCGAGGACGCGATGGCCCTCGGGGACGCGATTGAACGGTGCGACGACCTGGGCGAAGCCCTCCGCCGCTACGAGGACCGCAGGTTGCAGGCGGCACAAGGGCTGGTCCGGTCGGGGCGATCCTTCAGCCGTTCGTTCGCACCGCGCGGGGCCGCGCAATGACCGGGCCGAGGCCTTGGCCGGTCAATCGCGCTCCTCACGGCCGAGCTCTGCGGTGAGGAGCGCATCGAAGGCGGAATCGAGCGAGGCCGCGATGGATTCCTCCCCGCCGAGGTAACCGCTGACCATGGCCCCGTCCCGCAGCATCATGAGCTGCCGAGCCGTCTGCTGCGGGTCGTCGACACCCGCCTCGGCCGTCATGGAGGCGAATTCGCCGAGCATCCACTGGCGGTGGGTGTCGACCACCTCGCGGACGGGGTCGCCCGGGTCAGAGAATTCCGCTGCCGCGTTGATGAATGCGCAACCGCGGAACCCCGGGCTGCAACTGGCCTCGCCGATGCCTGCGGCGATCGCGCGCAGGGAGCAGACTGGGTCACCGACCGTCCGCATGCTTGAGAACCAGTCGCGCTCCTGGGTCGCCTGTTCGGTGAGGTAGGCGACCACGAGGTCGCTCTTGGTGTGGAAGTGACGGTAGAACGTGACCTTCGTGATGCCGACTTCCTCGATGATCCGATCAGCGCTCGTGGCACGGATCCCGTGTGTGTAGAAGAGCCGCGTCGCAGCCTCGAGGATGCGCTCACGGGTGGCGCCCGCCGAGCGTTTCCTGGGGGTCGTCCCCGTCGATTCCGACTTCATCTGTGCCTCGGTTCTCGTCGTACTTGCGTCGGTGTACGAACTAGTCTACATTAGCGAGGTAGACGAACTAGTAACTCTACTGTTCGTGACCGCAAGGAGAGAACATGTCCGCACCGCTCTACACCGCAACCGCCACCTCAACGGGCGAGGGCCGCGCCGGAGGCCGTGCCGTCACCGATGACGGCCTCCTCGACCTCGACCTGGCGATCCCGACCTCGATGGGCGGCCCGGGTGGCGCGACCAACCCCGAGCAGCTCTTCGCCGCCGGCTGGTCGTCGTGCTTCCACTCGGGACTGAAGATGGTCGCCGCACAGAACAAGACGCCGCTGACGGACTCCACCGTCACCGCCCGGGTGTCCCTGACCAAGACCGCCGCGGGCGGCCTGGCCCTGAGCGCGGAACTGCACGTGCGCATCGGCGGCGGACTGGACCAGGCCGCGGCCGAAGACCTCGTCGCCGCCGCACACTCGGTCTGCCCCTATTCGCTGGCTACCAGCGGCAACGTCCCCGTCACCCTCACGACCACAGTCGCCTGAGCACGCTTCCCGATTCGAGAACAGGAACACGCCATGACCACCACAGAGAACACCTCAGCCCTCGCCTATGCGCACAAACTGCGCACCCTCTACTTCGTCCGCTTCGCCTTCGCCATCGTCTGGGTCGGCATCATGTTCGCCACGGCGGCCAAGGCCACCGATCCGAACGCCCTCCTCACGGTGCTGCTGATCGTCTACCCGGCGTTCGACGCAGGCGCCGTGCTGTGGCAGCTGCGCGCCGATCCCGACAAACAGCGTCCCAAGGTCACGGAGTGGATCAGCGTCGCCGTCAGCATCGCGGTGGCCATCGCACTCGGGATCTCATCCTCGGCATCGATTGCCACAGCGCTCGCAGTCTGGGGAGCATGGGCGATCGTGGCAGGCGTCCCGCAGCTGATTACCGCCATCCGCAACCGTCGCTCCGGCGGTCAGGTGGCCCAGATGCTCTCCGGCGGCATCTCCGTGTTGGCCGGTGCCTCCTTCCTCTTCCAGGGCATCCAGGGCAACGGGGCGATGGCCGGAGCCGCAGGATATGCGGCCCTCGGCGCGATCTTCTTCCTAGTCTCCGCCATCCGCCTGAGCGTGAAGCTGCGAAAACGCTCCGCATGAGTGCCCCGGAAATCGCAGCGGCCGACTACGATCTGCTCGTGATCGGCGGTGGTCCGGCCGGTGAGAACGTCGCGGACTACGCCGTCCGGAACGGGCTTCGCGTCGGTATCGTCGAGTTCGCACTTGTCGGCGGCGAGTGCTCGTACTGGGCCTGCATGCCCTCGAAGGCCCTGCTGCGCAGCGGGCACGCTCTCCGCGCGGCGCGCCGCCTCCCCGGTGCCCGCGAGGCAGTGACCGGCGAGCAGCTCTCCGCGACCGCCGTCCTCGCGCGTCGCACGTCCTTCACCAGCGGGTGGAAGGACGACGGGCAGGTGGCCTGGGTCGAGTCCGCGGGCATCGACCTGATCCGCGGACACGGACGCCTCGACGGACCGGGCCGGGTGAAGGTCGGGGACCGGGTGTACTCGGCCGGCGCCGTCGCCCTAGCGACCGGGTCCGTGCCGATCCTCCCCGCGATCCCGGGCCTTGCGGAGGCCAGGCCATGGGGCACCCGCGAGGTGACCGCAGCGGACCACGTTCCGCCGCGACTGATCGTCCTCGGCGGAGGCGTGGCCGGAACCGAGATGGCGTTCGCATTCTCCTCCCTCGGGTCGCAGGTGACCTTCCTGTCCAGGGGACCGCTTCTGGAGCGTGAGGAGTCCTTCGTCGGAGAGTACCTCGCAAAGGCGCTGACGGCCGACGGCGTCGACGTCCGCCTCGGCGACGCTCTTGCCCGCATCGATCGCGGTGCGCACGGAGAAGTGGAAGTCACCCTGGACGATGGCACCAGCTTGGTGGGCGACGAGATCCTCGTCGCCACGGGCCGCCGGCCCGCCACCGCGGACCTCGGGCTCGAATCGGTCGGTCTCGGCACGGACCTGACCGTGGACGACACCTTGCTCGTCGACGGCACGGACTGGCTCTATGCCGTCGGCGACGCCAATGGCAGATCGCTGCTCACGCATCAGGGCAAGTACCAGGCGCGCGCAGCGGGAGAGGCCATCGCCGCCAGACTGAACGCAGCACCCGCGTCATTGGAACCCTGGAGCCGCTACGTCGCCACGGCCGACCATGCGGCGGTTCCCCGCGTCGTGTTCACCGATCCGGAAGTCGCGGCGGTGGGACCGACCGAGTCAACGGCCCGCGCATCGGGTGCACGGGTCCGCAGCGTCGAGTACGAGATCGGCCATGTGGCCGGTGCCTCCCTGCACGCTGACGGATACACCGGGCGGGCCAAACTCGTCATCGACGAGGACCGGGGAGTCATCCTCGGCGCCACCTTCGTGGGCCAGGACGTCGCCGAACTGCTGCACTCCGCAACGGTCGCGATCGTCGGAGAGGTTCCGTTGGAACGCCTCTGGCACGCTGTGCCCGCCTACCCGACGATCAGCGAGGTCTGGTTGCGGCTGCTCGAGGAGTACCGCCGAACGGGCCGGTGATCAGTCGCATAACCAGATCCACACGAAGGAGAGCCATGATCGAGTTCAGGTCGGTGCGCAAGCACTATCCGGACGCGATGGTCGCAGTCGGCGGGACCACCCTGACGGTGGCAACGCGGTCGATCGTCGTGCTGGTGGGCCCATCGGGCTCGGGCAAGACCACGCTGCTGCGCATGGTGAACCGCACGGTAGAGCCCACCGCAGGCCAGGTGCTGATCGATGGCCAGGACGTCCGCGAGCGCAATGCCGTCCGGCTGCGACGCTCGATCGGGTACGTCATGCAGTCCGCCGGCCTGCTGCCGCATCTACGGGTGATCGACAACATCGCCACCGTCCCCGTCCTCTCCGGGATGCCGAAGACGAGGGCACGGGAGCGGGCGCTGGAGATGATGGAGACCGTCGGCCTCGACCGTCGGCTCGCCCGCCGATACCCGGCTCAACTCTCCGGCGGCCAGCAGCAACGGGTCGGCGTCGCCCGGGCGTTGGCCGGCGACCCGGAGATCCTGCTCATGGACGAGCCCTTCGGCGCGGTCGATCCGGTGGTGCGCGGCGAGCTGCAACGCGAGCTGCTGCGCCTGCAGCGGGAGTTCGGGAAGACCATCCTGTTCGTCACCCACGACATCGACGAGGCCTTCCGCCTCGGCGACCAGATCGTGATCCTCGCCCCAGAGGGGCGAGTCGTCCAACAGGGCACGGGCGAGGAGATCCTGCAGCATCCGGCCGACGGTTTCGTCCGCGAGTTCGTGGGGATCACCGGTGGGCACCGGGAGCTGAGCCTGCGCACCACGGCGGAGGGGACCATGGTGGTCGACGGCTCCGGTCACCGGCTCGGCATCCTGCGGGACGACGCGTGAACTGGATCCTGTCCAACCTGGACCTCGTGGCGTCCCTGGCCGTGGATCATCTGCGCCAGTCGCTGCCGGCGATCCTGTTCGGGCTGGCGCCCGCCATCCCCCTGGGCTGGATCGCTTACCGCTTCCGCACCGTACACGGGCTCGTGCTCACCATCACCGGCCTGCTCTACACGCTGCCCTCGCTCGCGCTGTTGCCCCTGCTGCCCGTCGTCTTCGGCATCAGCGCGCTCAGTGCGACGAACCTGGTGCTGGCGCTGACCATCTACGCGCTCGCCCTCCTCGTGCGTTCGGCGGCCGACGGGTTCGACGCCGTGCACGCCGAGGTCAGGCTTTCCGCCACCGCCGTGGGTTTCGGCCCCGTGCGCCGGTTCTTCCGCGTCGAGCTGCCCCTGGCGGGACCGGTCATCCTGGCCGGACTGCGCGTGGCAGCCGCGAGCACGATCTCGCTGGCGACGGTCGGGACTCTGATCGGGGTCACCAATCTCGGCTACCTCTTCACGAACGGGTTCCAACGACGCCTCATCGGGGAGATCTTCGCAGGCGTCGTGGCGGTCGCACTCGTGGCACTGCTCGTCGATGTGCTCCTGGTGCTTCTGGCGCGTGCGCTGATGCCCTGGGCAGCTGCGCCGAATCCACGCAGAGGCGGCCGGCGATGAACGTCATGACAGCGGCTCTCGCATGGATCCTCTCACCCGACCGACTCACCGGCACACACCCCCTGCCGGAGTCGATCGCCGTGCACCTGGCGTACACGGCGATCGCCACGCTGCTCGCGGCCATCATCGCGATCCCAGCCGGATGGGCGATCGGACGCACCGGACGCGGCCGAGAACTCGCGGTCGGCCTGGCGGGGGCCGTGCGGGCACTGCCGTCGTTCGGACTGATCCTGCTGCTCGTGCTGCTCCTCAGCGTACTGCACTCACAGGCGGCTGCGCTCATCGCCTTCGTGATCCTTGCGTTCCCGCCGATCCTGGCCGGCGCTTATGCGGGCTTCGAGGCCATCGACCGCTGCACCACAGATGCGGCGCGGGCGATCGGAATGAGCGGTCTGCAGGTGCTGTGGCGCGTCGAGGTGCCGCTCGGCTTGCCCCTGCTGATCGGCGGGCTGCGCTCGGTGACGCTGCAGGTGCTGGCCTCGGTGACGCTGGCGGCCTATGTGAACCTCGGCGGGCTCGGCTACGACATCCTGCAGGGGATCCAACTGCATCGATTCGACCAGGTGCTCGGCGCAGCGATCGTCGTGGCGGTCCTGGCTCTGGCGGTCGACGCGATATTCGCCCTTTCACAACGAACCGCCCGGCCGGCGGGCGGCACCGTGAATCCCGGAACGAACCGGCCGTCGTTCCACTACACAGATGACAAAGGATGAAAACCCATGAAGATTCGTGCAATTCTCGCTGCCGCAGGCACTGCTGTCCTGGCGCTGACCCTGGCCGCCTGCACACCGACCGATCCGCTGGACTCCGGGGGAGGACCCGCAGGGCAGCGGACCGCTGGGAGCCGGACGATCGTCGTCGGCTCCCAGGCCTATGCGTCGAATGAGATCATCGCCGAGATCTACGCCCAGGCGCTCGAGGGCGCCGGTTATACGGTGAGCCGCCGCTTCGACATCGGTCAACGCGACGCCTACTGGCCTTCACTGCAGAAGGGCGAAATCGATGTCTTCCCCGAGTACACGGGCAACCTGCTCCAGTACTTGGACACCGACGCCGCAGCGCGCTCCGCCGAGGACGTAATCGCGTCCTTGCGGCGGGCCCTGCCCGCCTCGCTTGCCGCCCTGGATTACGCCGAGGCGGCCGACCAGGACTCCTACACGGTGACCGCCGACTACGCGGCCACGCATCACTTGGAGACGATAGGCGACCTGAGGAAGGTCCCCGACCGTGTCACCTTGGGCGGGCCGGCGGAACTGGAGAAGCGCCCGTATGGTCCCACAGGCGCCAGGGGCACCTACGGTCTCGATCTCGGATTCGAGGCCACGGGCGAGACCACTGTCGAGGCTTTACAAGCGGGCACGATCCAGGTCGGCAACGTGTTCACGGCCGATCCGCGCATCAAAACGGAGGGGCTCGTGACATTGGCGGACCCCAAGAGCATGTTCCTCTCCTCGAACGTCGTCCCGATCGTCAAAGCGGAGCTCTCCGATGAGATGGCGCAGGTGCTGGACCCGGTCGACTCCGCCCTGAGCACGGACGAACTGATCGGGATGAACGTCGCGAACACCGATGGGGCCCAGCAGCCCGCGGAGATTGCGAAGGACTGGCTGAGCGAAAAGAACGCGAGGTGAGGTTTCAGGGACGGCTGTCGTACCAGGCGTCCTCGGCCTCTTCATCGGCGCTGCGCTTGCGCCGGTGCAGACGGGTCTCCGAAGAACCGCCGAGCACGGCCTCGCCGTAGCGGCCACCTGACTGGGTGATCCGGGCTCCGGAGACCAACGCGTCCTTGTCGATCACCTGCAGTCCACCGGCCGCACCTGTCTGCGCGTCCGGGGCGTCGGCACCGTAATGGCGGGAGAGTCTGACCGCCTCCTCGCGGTTCTTTCGCTCCCGCACCGCCATATAGATCAGGGCGATGACGATCATCACGCCGAATGCGATCCACTGCAGCTGATAGGACAGGTGTGAGCCGGGGTCGGTATCCGGTTTGGCCAGGGGTGACAGCGCCGAATCGGCAGCCGGATCCTCCCGGTCGAGCTGCGCATAGGCGTGCCAGTAGGGGTCGGACAGGCCCGGGAGCCTCCGGGGGTCGATCGCCTTGAGCGTGCCGGGGGGATTGTCGTCCTTCGTCCCGTCCTGCGTGGGGCGCAACCAGCCGGTCACGGTGATGCGTCCCGGGGCCGGCTGGGGCAGCTCGGAGGCCTGGGGCAGGCCGCCGGTGTTCTTCGTGGGCAGGAAGCCGCGGACCACCAGCAGGGTGTGCCCGGTCTGCGCGCCATCGAGGCGCAGCGGGGTGACGACGTAGAAGCCGGGGGAGCCGTCCTGGCTGCGGTTGCGCGCCACGACGGTGTGTGCGGTGTCGTAGGTTCCAGTGACCCGGATATGCGACCATTCAGCCGTCGGGTCCAGCGGGGAGTCGGAGCCGGGCAGGACCGCGGACAGCTCGCCGGGGGCGGCACCGTAGTGGGCCTCGATATTGGCGATCTGCGCGTCTCTGGACTGCCTGCGGTGGTTCTGCCAGTTCGACAACAGCAGGCAGACGACGACGAGCACCAGCGCGAATGCGGCGTATCGAATCCACCTGGCGCTGAAGACGAACCGGTAATCGTGCTTGACCGACAACTCAGCCGGCTCCTTCCGGGATTTCCGTGACCGCGACCGTATCGCGCAGGAATCCGCGCAGGTCGAGGAACTGGGACAGGTGATTCAGGTGGGCCGGGCACGCCAGCCAGACCTTGCGGCGTTCGGGGGTGTGCAGCCCGGGATTGTTCCACAGCAGTGCCCACTCGGCTGGTTCCCCACAGCCCTTGGCCGAACAGCGCAGCGGTGCGTCGTCGGCGGCGCTCATCGGCGGTCCTCCGGGGTTCCGGGCGGGAGGGGATTGACGATTTCACCGTAGACCACATCGTCCTCCGGCCGGCCGTCGTCCCTGCTGTGCGGGGCCGAATCGACTGGCTGCTGGGGCAGCTCGGGGGCATCACCGGAAGTGGTGAAGGCATCGGAGCGCAGGCGTTTGGCCTCGGCCCGGTTGTTCGCGATCAGCACCGCGATCCAGGGCAGGATGATCGCCAGAATCGCCGCAACCCAGCGCAACCAGCCATGGAACAGGAAGACCGCCAGGATGAAGCAGACGATGCGGGCCCCCATCGCGATGAGGTATCGCGTCTCACGCGTGCTGATGTCCTTCTCATGGGACTCCGCCGCGTCTGTGATGTTGATCGGGCTGCGCTTATTCACGTCGTCTTCGGCTCGGGTACGGTTCGCCTGCCAGCATACTCTTCCACTATGGGGTCGGGATACCGATTCGGGGCCAACCTGGGTTAGGTTTGTGTGCGAAGCCGTGTCACGGCTCTCGATCGTTTTTCTAGGGAAGGAACCATCACGTGAGTGAACCGCGCGTCGTGCTCGTCACCGGAGGCAACCGGGGCATCGGCCGGAAGATCGCAGAGGAGTTCCTGGCCGCCGGGGACAAAGTTGCCGTCACCTCGCGCAATGGGGAGGCGCCGGCCGGCGCACTGGCCGTCGCCGCCGATGTCACGGACTCGGCCTCCCTGGACGCGGCGTTCACCCGCATCGAAGAGGAACTGGGCAATGTGCAGATCGTGGTGGCCAACGCCGGCATCACCGCCGACAATCTGCTCATGCGCATGAGCGAAGAGGACTTCGAACGGGTCGTCGACACGAACCTGACCGGAGTCTTCCGGACCGTGCGCCGCGGCATCACCAATATGATCCGGGGCCGGTGGGGCCGGATCGTGCTGATCTCCTCGGTCTCCGGCCTCTACGGTGTGCCCGGACAGGCGAACTACTCCTCGGCCAAGGCCGGCCTGGTCGGCATGGCCCGGTCGATCACCCGTGAACTGGGCGCACGCGGCATCACCGCCAATGTTGTGGCCCCCGGGTTCATCCGCACGGAGATGACCGATGAGCTGCCGGAGAAGAAGCAGAAGGAATACCTGGCCAATGTGCCCGCCGGCCGTTTCGCCGAACCCGAAGAGGTCGCCAAGGTCGTCCGCTGGATCTCCTCGGACGAGGCCGCCTACATCTCCGGCGCCGTGATCCCGGTCGACGGCGGCCTGGGCATGGGCCACTGAACCCCGATCAACCACGTACAGAATCAAAGGAGAAACTGCTATGGGAATCCTGGATGGCAAGCGCATCCTCGTCACCGGTGTGCTGACCGAATCGTCCATCGCCTTCGCCGCCGCCCGGCTGGCGCAGGAACAGGGCGCAGAAGTGATCCTGTCGTCCTTCGGCCGACAGATGAAGATCACCACGATCATCGCCGAGCGCCTGCCGCACCCTGCCACCGTCATCGAGCTCGACGCGACGAATGAAGACGATCTGGCGGCACTGCCCGAACGCCTCGGCGGGAACATCGACGGCATCGTCCACGCGATCGCCTTCGCCCCCAAGGACGCCCTGGGCGGGGTGTTCCTCGACACCCCGTTCGAGTCGGTGTCGAACGCTGTGCACGTGTCCTCGTACTCGCTCAAGGCGATCGCCGTGGCGGCCAAACCGGTGCTCAATCCCGGTGCCGCGATCGTCGGCCTGACCTTCGACGCGACCGTCGCCTGGCCGGCCTACGACTGGATGGGCGTGGCCAAGGCCGCGCTCGAATCCACCTCGCGCTATCTGGCGAAGTACCTGGGCGCCGACGGCATCCGCGTCAACCTGGTCTCCGCCGGCCCGTTGAAGACGACCGCGGCGAAGTCGATCCCCGGCTTCGAGGCCTTCGAGGACGTGTGGGGAACCCGCGCGCCCCTGGGCTGGGATCAGACGAACACCGAACCTGCGGGCAAGGCGATCGTCGCGCTGCTCTCCGACTGGTTCCCCGCGACCACCGGGGAGATGGTCCACGTCGACGGCGGCCTGCACGCCACCGGCGCCTGAGCCCACCGGCGCGGTAGAGTCGCTGCATGCCGACTCTCATCCTGGCCCGTCACGCCCACGCAGCCCACAGCCCTGGCACAACCGATTTCGATCGGCCGCTGACCGGGGCGGGGCTGGCCGAGGCGCGGCGGGCCGCCGCTTTCCTGGCCGCTGAAGCCGCCGCACCGGTCGACTACGCGGTGGCCTCGGCGGCGCTGCGGACCCTGCAGACCGGCGGGGCCGTGGTCGAGCAGGCCGGTGTCCCCGGCCTGGAGCTGGTAGCCGATACCGGCCTGTACGAAGCAGCCGTCCCGGCCTGGCTCGAGGTCATCTCCACGATTCCGGCTGAGAGCCGGTGCGCCTATCTGGTGGGCCATCAGCCCACCGTGGCGGCCACCGTGCTCACCCTGGCGCCGGCCACGGCGCTCACGGCGTTTCGGCCCAGCACCTTGGCAGTCTTCGAACTGCCCGGTTGGGACCTGGCACCGGGGGACTACCCGGTGCCGCACATCGTGGACTTCTGCTAGCAGGCCAGCCCGGTCACGGCCGACCACACGGCGCGCATATCGCGGACGTCCAGGGCCACATCGGCCACCTCGCGCAGGGCGGGTTTGGCGCAGAAGGCCACGCCCAGGGCGGCCTGACCGATCATCAGCGCATCGTTCGAGCCGTCGCCGATCGCCACGGTCCGCGCGGCGTCCAAGCCGTATGCCTCCACGAGCCGGGCCAGGGTTGCGACCTTGACGTGCTTGTCGACGATCTGCCCGGTCACCCGGCCCGTCAGCTTTCCGGCCTCGACCTGAAGATGGTTGGCCAGCACATCGGTGATGCCCAGGGGCTCGGCCAGGGCGCGCACGATCGGGGTGAAACCCCCGGAGACCAGGGCGACCCGGCCACCGGCGGCCTGCACCCGCGCCACGAACTCCGGTACCCCGGGGGTGTAGGTGACCCGCTCGGCGGTCGCGGCGAGCACGGATTCGTCCAGACCCGCCAGCGTCTGCACCCGCGCGTGCAGGGACTCGGCGAAGTCGAGCTCTCCGCGCATCGCGGCCTCCGTGACCCTGGCGACCTGCTCGCCCACCCCGGCCTGATCGGCCAGCAGGTCGATCACCTCTTCATTGATGAACGTCGAATCGACGTCCATGATGACCAGCTGCGGGGGCTGCTGGGCCAGGGCCGGCGGGATCGTCCAGACGGCGGCGTCGCCGGATGCGGCGGGTGCTGCGCTGAGTTCGGACTCCACGGTGAAAGAGGTGCCGGTGGGGGAGGTGGTGGGGATGATGCGGGAGACTCGGTACATGCCGGTCAGTCTACCGGCCGGTCGCCTGCGGCACCGTGGTCAGCACATCGGCCGCCGCGCGGTGCAGCTGGGACAGCAGTGCGCCCACCTGAGCCGGGGCGATGCTCAGCGGCGCCAGGATTGGCGACATCGATTCGTGGATGTCCAGGGCCGCGTGCACCGCGCCGACATAGCGCGGAGCCGGCAGCAGGGCCGCGATCCCATCGCGAATGGACGAACTCATATCGGCCTGCCAGTCCCGCCAAGCTGCATTGGCGATGGCCTCGGGAATGTCGGGGGTGGACTCGACGATGCGCAGCCCTGCCATCACGGTCTCGCGTAGCCGGCGGCACGCCTCTGCCGCGGTCACCACGCCCAGCCCCGCGAAGGGAACACGGGCGCAGTCGAGGACGCGCACCTCGGCGTCGGCGCCGAGTACCAGCACCGCCCTGGCCGGGCCGTAACCGCCGAAGTCCCCGGGCCCATGTGCCACGGCGACGGCGCGCGCCGCGGCGATCACGCGGGCGTGCGCAGGGTCGACCGCCGGCACGGTATACGGCAGGCTCGGGTGCACGGGAACGAAGCGCAGGGCGGCGATACCGGATCTGCGCGCCTGCCCGACCCACAGGAGCAGCCCGGCGGGTCCTCCGCCGAGCGCGTCCTCGACGACGAAGGGCACGGGGGCCTCATCGGCCAGGAACGTCTCGACGACGGAATCGGGAGAGGTTCGACCGTCCAACAGGGCATTGACCGACAGGGTCGTCAGCAGGGTTGCGAGCACGGTTTCCACAGCCGTTCAGACTACCCCGCGGCACCAGCCGATGGCACCCGCGGGGCCCGCCGGGCGTCGGGTCGGCGTGCGATATCGTAGGCACCATGACGGAAGTGCTGAAGTTTGACGATGTCCGCGTGCGCCGCGGTGACAATATGCTGCTCGACGGGATCGACCTGGCTGTCTCCGAAGGCCAGAACTGGGTGATCCTGGGACCAAATGGCGCGGGCAAGACGACCCTGCTGGAACTGGCCGCCGGCCGGATGCACCCGACCTCGGGCACCGTGCACATCCTCGAAGAGCAGATGGGCCGCGTCGACGTGTTCGAACTGCGTCCGCGCATCGGCTACGCCTCGGCCGCCCTGGCCGGGCGCATCCCCGGTTCGGAGACGGTCATCAACGCCGTGGTCACGGCCTCCTACGGCGTGTTGGGCCGGTGGGTCGAGGAATACGACGAGATGGACCTGGACCGGGCCCGCGATCTGCTGGGCGCGTTCAATATGGCCGAATTCGCCGAGCGCGCCTTCGGCACCCTGTCCGAGGGCGAGAAGAAGCGCGTCCAGATCGCCCGCGCGCTGATGACCGACCCTGAACTGCTGCTGCTCGACGAATGCGCCTCCGGACTGGACCTGGGCGGACGCGAGGAACTGCTGATGGCACTCTCGGAGATCCTGGTCGACAAGTACGCGCCCACCACCCTGATGGTCACCCACCACGTCGAGGAGATCCCCGTGGGCGTCACTCACGCCCTGCTGCTCAAGGACGGACGGGCAGTGGCCGCCGGTCCGATCGACCAGGTGCTCACGGAGGACAACCTGCACGAGACCTTCGGCTTGAATGTGGTGCTCAGCCGCGAGGCCGGCCGCTACTCGGCCCGCGCCCGCCTGTAGTCCATGGAATTCGACGCGCTCCAGATCGTCCTCATCCTGCTGGCCGGGGTGGGGGCCGGCGCTATCAACGCGGCCGTCGGCTCCGGCACCCTCATCACCTTCCCAGCCCTGGTGGCCTTCGGCGTCCCACCGCAGGTCGCGACGATGAGCAACGCGCTGGGGCTGATCCCGGGCAATATCGCCTCCTCGATCGGCTACCGGGAGGAGATCCGCGGCCAGGGCCGCAGACTGCTGAGCTGGCTGCCGGCCTCCGTGCTGGGCGCACTGCTGGGCGCGTTCCTGCTGCTGCACCTCCCGGAGACCGCCTTCGAGGCGATTGTTCCCGTGCTGATCGTGCTCGCACTCATCATGGTCGTCGTCCAGCCCGCCCTGCAGCGTCACCTCAAGAAGCGCAAGGCGGCAGCCGGGCAGCTCGCAGGCGACATGGGCGAGGTCGGTCCCTCCACGGGCCGCGCCGTCATCGTCTGGTTGGCGATCGCCGCCACCGCGGTCTACGGTGGCTACTTCGCGGCCGCCCAGGGGATCATCCTGATCGGCCTGCTGGGCCTGCTGACCGATGAGCCACTGCAACGGCTCAACGGGATCAAGAACGTCCTGGTCCTGGCGGTGAACACCGTGGCCGCGGCCTGTTACGTGGTCGTCGGCTTCGAGCGGATCAACTGGATGGCGGTGCTGCTCGTAGCGATCGGCTCACTCTTCGGCGGGTACTTCGGTGCCCGGATCGCACGCAAGATCAACCCGACGCTGCTGCGCGGCATCATCGTCGTCCTCGGCCTCGTCGCACTGGTCCGGATCCTGGGGATGGGCCGATGAACACGCGCAAGAAGCCCGAACCGAGCAGGGAACAGGTGCTCGAGGTGGCGGCGGGCGCCGGAATCGACCCCGCCCGGCTGCACTTCTTCACCACCCCGGACGCACCGGAACTGCACGACTACACGGACTTGACCGATGTGGCCCTGCGGCGGGTGCGGGAACCGGCCGAGGGCCTGTTCATCGCGGAATCGGACAAGATCATCCACCGGGCCATCGCCGCCGGCATGACGCCGCGCTCCTTCCTCATGTCCGCCCGCTGGTTCGCCGACCTCGCCGATGTGGTGGCGGCGAGCACCGCCCCCGTCTTCATCGGCTCCGAGGCCGCGGTCAGTTCGCTGACCGGGTTCCACCTGCACCGCGGGGCACTCGCGGCGATGGTCAGGCCCGCCGACCGCCCCCTGGCCGAGGTGCTCGACGGCGCCAGGCGCGTCGTCATCGTCGAGGACGTGGTCGACCATACGAACGTGGGCGCGATCTTCCGGTCCGCCGCGGCCCTCGGCGTCGACGCGGTGCTGGTGACCCCGCGGTGCGCCGATCCGCTGTACCGCCGGTCCATCCGCGTGTCCATGGGAACCGTCTTCCAGGTGCCCTGGACCCGGATCGAACCATGGCCCGACGCCCTGGGAACGCTGCACGACATGGGATTCCACACCGCGGCCCTGGCGCTGACGGAGGATTCCCTGACCCTGCGAGAATTCGCCGCGGCCGGTCACGAGCGCATCGCCCTGGTGATGGGCACCGAGGGTGACGGGCTGCGCCACAGAACGATCGCCGGCTGCGACTCCACCGTGCTCATCCCGATGTCCGGTGGCGTCGACTCGCTCAATGTCGCGGCGGCAACCGCCGTCGCCTGTTTCGCACTTCAGGAGGACTGATCCGTGTCGCCGACCGAACTCGCCGACTACCTCGAGACCGCCCGCATCACCGGTGAGGTCGCAACGCCCAGGGAGAACAACCTCTCCCACATCCGCAGGTTCCTCGCGCAGGAGGAGAACTTCGACTTCGGCGTCGAACTGACCCGCGACTGGGACTTCGATTCGGTATTCGCGCTGATGGTCGCCGAATGCGGCCTGCGCCCCGACCCCGCCTTCACCGAGGGCGTGGACACGATCTCCACGGCCAACTGCATCGCCGGGCTGGACCGGCTGCGCCAGATCGTCGCCGAGGTCGCATCCGACGGGGGCCGGATCCTCTTCGCAACCGGGCACCCGGGCGGTTTGTTCCCAGTGCACGCCGGCCTGGCCGCCTGGGCGCAGAGCCTGGGCGCCGACATCGTGCTGCCGGGCTCCGGCACCCCCGTGCCGGGCCGCGGCGGGTGGCTCATCCACATGAACCGGGTGTGGCTGTGGCATCACCTGGCCGGTCAGCCTCACACCCACTATCCCGAACCGATGGCAGCCCTGCTCGACGCCCTGCCCGCCCTGGGCCAGGAATTGCCGGACCTGGTCGTGGCCGATCACGGGTGGGCCGGCACCGCCGGTAGCAGGGGATTGCGGACCGTCGGATTCGCCGACTGCAACGACCCCGCCCTGTTCGTCGCCGCGGCCCAGGGACAGTTGGAGCTGACGATCGGCCTGGACGACGGGGTCTACCCCGAGCTCTATGCGCCGATGACGGAGTACCTGACCCGCCCTTGACCGGCCCCCGGAGCCGGCCGGATTCCTAAGCCGGTTCTCATCTGGGCGTTCGACACCGGGGGCGGACTCGGGGCACGCTTGGAACATGAAACGCCTGACCGGTCTGGGGGTGACCCTGGTCGTGACCCTCGTGACCCTGCTCGGGTGCGCCGTGTTGGTGCACTCGTTGTCCGGCGGGAGCGCCGAGGAACCCGATCTCACCCCCATCCGGGTCACGGCGACGCCCACTGCCTCCGCGCGTGCCACGCAGACCCCGAGCGCCTCCGCCGCCACCCCGGCGCCGAGCCCCTCAGCACAGCGGCGGGCCCGGACTCCCGCTGCTGACTCCGGCGGGGCTGGGCGGGACGAATCTGCACCGCGGACCTCGGCGCCGGACTTCCAGAAGGCCCCCAATCGGCCCAAACACCTCGAAGACGATGACGACGATGAGGATGACGACGAGGACCAGGAGGATGACGACGAAGATGACGATGAGGACGATGACGATGACGATGAGGATGACGACTGATGGGAGTCGTACGCCGGCGCGCTGAGGCCCGCCGCCCGGCCAGCGTCGGTTTCCGTCTGACCGCTGGGGTGACCGTCATCGTCGCCCTGGCGCTGCTGGCCGTCGGAGTCGTGCTCTACATCGCCCAGTCCGCCGCTCTGCAGACCAGGATCGACAGGTCGATGACCCAGGAGATCACCGAATTCCGCGATCTGGCCGCCAGCGGCATCGACCCGGACACGGGTGAGCACTTCAGCAGTGTCGACCGGATGCTCAGCGTCTTCCTCGCGCGCAACGAACCGGAGTCCGCGGAGACCCTGTTCGCCTTCAAAACCGACGGCACCGTCATCTACCAGGGGATCGACGACGGGGTGCTGCGGCAGAAGGAGGAATTCCGGTCCCGTGTCACCGCCATCCAGGACGCCGGCGGCCTGACCGAGGTCAGGATCGGCGGGTCCCTCTACCGGATGAGCGTGCTGCCGGTCAGCCAGCCGGGCCAAGCGGGGGCCTTCGTCGTCGTCCACAATGTCACCACCTCCCGCGGCGAACTCACCGAGTTCATGCGCACCTATGCGATCGTCGCGGTGTTCACCGTCATCGTCGTGGGGTTCCTCTCCGGCTATCTGTCCCGCCGCCTGCTCGAACCGGTGGCCAGCCTGCGCGCGACGGCCCAGTCGATCTCCTCGGGCGCCCTGGACAAGCGCCTGGAGGTCACCGGGCACGACGACCTGGCGGAACTGGGCAATACATTCAACGCCATGCTCGACCGGCTCGAGCAGGCCTTCGAAACCCAGCGGAAGTTCCTCGACGACGCCGGGCACGAACTGCGCACGCCCCTGACGATCCTGCGCGGGCACCTCGAAGTGCTCGACGTCGCCGATGTGGACGACGTCGAACAGACCAGGGAACTGCTGCTCGACGAGATCATGCGGATGTCGCGGCTGGTCGACGACCTGCTGGTCCTGGCCAAGGCCCGCCGCCACGACTTCGTGCGCGCCGAACCGGTCGACCCGGCGGTCCTGCTGCCCGAGGTAGTCGCCAAGGCCAGCGGCCTGGCCCCCCGCCACTGGCACCTCGAACCACCACCACGCACTGTCATCACAGCCGATCCCCAGCGCCTGACCCAGGCCCTCCTCCAACTGGCCGACAATGCGGTGCGCCACACGGAACCCGGGAGCACCATCTCCTTCGGCGCCCAGGTCCACGCCCAGGACGGAACCGTCGACCTGTGGGTCGCCGACGACGGACCCGGCGTGCCCGAGGAGATCCGCGCGGAGATCTTCTACCGCTTCTCCCGCGGCGACACGAACGAATTGGGCGCAGGCCTCGGCCTGGCGATCGTGCAGGCGATCGCCGCCGCCCACGGCGGCCGGGCCTCGCTCGATCCCCCCGATCCGGCCCGCAGCGGAGCGGTGTTCCGCCTGAGCCTGCCAATCGACCCCACCCCATCCAGCGACTGACCGAAAGTACGAGGCCCATGAGCCGTATCCTCATCGTCGAAGACGAACCGCGGATCTCCGCATTCATCGCCAAGGGCCTCAAGGCCGCCGGCTTCACCCCGACCACGGCGGGCGACGGAATCGCCGGGCTGTCCTACGCCCTGTCCGGGGAGTTCGACCTCATGGTCCTCGACATCAACCTGCCTGGCCTCGACGGATTCGAAGTCCTCGACGAACTGCGCACCTCGCGGCCCGAACTGCCCGTCATCATGCTCACCGCCCGGGACGCGGGATCCGATACGGTGGCGGCCCTGGAGGGCGGGGCGGTGGACTACATGGTCAAGCCCTTCAACTTCGCCGAACTGGTCGCCCGCATCCGGTTGCGACTGTCCCAGGCCCAACCCGTTCCGGAGACGCCCACGGAGATCGTCGCCGGCGACGTCCGTATCGACCTGCTCAAACGCCGCGCCTCGGTCGCCGGCACCGATGTGGACCTGTCATCACGCGAACTGACCCTGGCCGCCGTGCTGATGGAGCACCGCGGCCAGGTGCTCTCCCGCGAACAGCTGCTCAGCCACGTGTGGGGCTACGACTTCGACCCGGGGTCCAACGTCGTCGACGTCTACGTGGGCTACCTGCGCAGAAAACTGGGCGCGGACTTCGTCACGACCGTGCGCGGGCTGGGCTATCGCGTGGACTGAGCTGCGACTGCGGCCGGCACCACACGTATAAGAGCCCTCTCATCGACGCCTCATCTGCGCCTTATACCCACCGTGTTGACTGGGAGGCATGGACACAGGACCGCACGGACAGGCAGGCGAGGACGAGCAGGGGGCCGGCAGATGACGTTGACGGTCGCGATGTACTCCCACGATTCCGTGGGACTGGGGCACTCCCGGCGCAATCGGGCGATCGCCCATGCACTGGCCGCGGATCTGCCGCGCCTGACCGGCCAGGACGTCTGCGGGGTGCTCATCGCCGGCCACCCCGACGCGCCCAGGGACTCGCTGCCGGCCGGCTGGGACTGGCTGGTCCTGCCCGGCTTCGCCCGCACCGGCTCCGGCTATGCACCGCGCCGCCTGCAGGTCGGCTCGAAGCGCCTGGCCGGAGTGCGCACCGCGGCCCTGTCCTCCGTGCTCGACGCCCTGGCGCCCGATCTGTTCATCGCCGACCGCCACCCCTTCGGCGTCGGCGGGGAACTGCGCACGCCCCTGGCCCGGCTGCGCGCCTGGCATCCGACCCGCACGGTCCTGGGCCTGCGCGAGGTCCTCGACACCCCCGGGGTGATGGCCGCCGAATGGGACCGTGCAGGCGGCCAGGAACAGATTTGCGAGGCCTATGACGCGGTCTGGGTCTACGGGGACCCGGACGTCTACGATCCCCGCACCACGGGGGAGTTGCCGGCGGGACTGGCCGCCCGCGCCCGGGCCACCGGGTATCTGTCACACGGCCGCCCGGCCGACGCCGGCACCGCACCGGCCGGCCCCTACCTGCTCACCGTGCTCGGCGGAGGTTCCGACGGCGGACCGGTGGCGCGCGCCGCTGCAGCCGCCGAGGTGCCCGCCGGGTGCGAGCACCTCGTCGTGACGGGCCCGCAGATGCCACCGGCCGAGGTCGCTGCCGTGCGCGCCGCCGCCGGCGAGCAGACCCTCGTGCTGAACTCCGCGGCGAACGTGCCGGAACTCATCAGGGGTGCGCGCGCAGTGGTATGCATGGCCGGCTACAACTCCCTGACCGAGGTGCTGGCCACCGACACCCCGGCACTGGTCGTCCCGCGCACGGCCCGCAGAGCCGAACAGCCACGGCGGGCGGCGGCCCTGGCCGGCCTGGGCCTGGTCGACTCACTGTCGCAGGAGGCGTGCACGCCCCAGACGGTGGGTGCCTGGTTCCGACGCGCCCATTCGGGGCCCAGGATCCAGCGCACCGGGGTCGACCTGGAGGGCCTGAGCCGCATCGGCTCGCTGGCCGCCGAACTGCTGGGCTATCCCAGCACCACCGAGACCATGAACCACCAGCAGATGCAGGAGTCCTGTTTTGTCGCCTGAGACGCGTTCCGTCACCGGCTATGTGCTCAAAATGTACCCGCGCTTCTCCGAGACCTTCGTCGTCTCGGAGATCCTGGCCCGGGAGGCCCGCGGGGAGAAAATCGTCATCTTCGCCCTGCGGCCGACCACCGACGCCCGGTTCCATCCCGAACTGGCCCGCGTCGCCGCCGAAGTGATCCACGTGCCCAGGGCCGCGAGCCCCCACCGCTGGTGGGACCAATGGCAGCGGACCGCGCGGTGTGAGAACCTGGCCGGCGGTCTGCAGCGCGCCCTGCCCGAATTGCTGGAAGCCGGCCACGACGATGCCGGCCAGGCCGTCGCCCTGGCCCGCCTGGTCCGCGAACACGGGGTGACGCACTTACACGCCCACTTCGCCTCGGTCGCCACCACCGTGGCCCGCCTGGCCGGGCGGATCGCCGAGCTGCCGTATTCGTGCACCGCCCATGCCAAGGACATCTTCCACATCTCCGTCGACGAGGCCGATCTGGCTCGGAAATTCGCCGATGCCCACCACGTCGTGACGATCAGCCAGTACAACCTGGCCGATCTGCGCCGCCGCTTCCCCGGAACCCGCCTGCACCTGGTCCACAACGGACTCGAACTGGACCGCTTCCCCTACCGGCCGCACCGGGAATCCGGGACACGGATTCTGGCCGTGGGCCGCCTGGTGGAGAAGAAGGGCTTCGGACTGCTGATCGGGGCCGCGGCCCGGCTGCGCGAGCGCGGCACACCGGTGAGCGTGGACATCGTGGGCGACGGCCCGCTGGCCGCCGAACTGGCCGCCCAGATCACCGCCGCAGGCCTCGAAAACACCGTCAGACTGCTCGGGCCCCGCACCCAGGCGGAGGTCCGCACGATGCTGGCCGAACACGATGTGTTCGCCGCCCCCTTCGTCATCGGCTCCGATGGCAACGCCGACGGCCTGCCCACCGTGCTGCTCGAGGCCATGGCATCGGGCATCCGCTGTGTGGCCGGCGACGTCACAGCGGTCTCCGAGGTGATCGTCGACGGGCGCACCGGCCGGCTTGTGCCCACCGGCGACGTCGCGGCCCTCACGGACGCCCTGGCCTCGGCCATCGCCGAGGGCGCCGAGGGCCTGGCCCGGCTGGATGCCGCCAGGGCGCTCATCGAGACCCGCTTCGACTCCCGCCGGCAGGCGGCCCGCCTGGCCGAACTGCAGACGCCGGGCCCCGACACCGCACCCCTGCCACCGGTGGTCGTGAACGAACAGCCGGCGGGGGTGCGCGCATGAGGATCGCCTATCTGCTGGCAGACCCCGGCATCGGGGTGTTCGGAACGAAGGGCGCATCCGTCCACGTCCAGGAGGTCATCCGGGCCCTGCGCCGCCTGGGCCACAGCGTCACCGTCTACGCGGTCCGCAGCGACGACACAGTGCCCGCGGACCTGGCCGATCTGCCGGTGGTCGAACTGCCGGTGGCCCGGACTGCGGACACCGCCGCCCGCGAGCGCGCCATCGCCGCGGCCGCCGACTCCCTGGCGCGTGCGGTGACGGTGGCCGGAGCCGACCTGGTCTACGAACGCTATTCGCTGTTCTCCACCGCGGGCTCTCGGGCCGCCGCGGCCCTCGGCGTGCCCTTCGTCCTCGAAGTCAATGCGCCGCTGATCGACGAGCAGGCCAGATACCGGGAACTGCACGACCGGGCGGGCGCTTTGGTCGCCACCGTGGCTCAGCTGGAAGCGGCACGGGTGGCGACCTGTGTGAGCGTCGGCGTGGCGGACTGGGTCCTCCAGCAGTGCCCGGGGGCCCGGACCCTGGTGGTTCCCAACGGGGTCGACGCCCACCGGATCACCCCCGCCGCACCGACTGCGGGCGGGCCGGCTGCCGACAAGCGGACCTTCACCGTCGGGTTCGTCGGCACACTCAAACCCTGGCACGGCACCCACCTGTTGCTCGAGGCATTCGCCCGCGCCGTCACAGCTGAGGCCGCTCTGCCGGGAGGACCTCGGGTCGACTGGCGCCTCGACATCTGTGGCAAGGGCCCGGAACTGGAGTCCCTGCGCGCTCTGGCCACCGACCTCGGGATCGGTGGGCGCACGCTGTTCCGCGGCGCGGTGGCACCGGCACAGGTGCCCGAAATCCTCCACGGCTTCGACGTGGCGACTGCACCCTACCCCGCCGCGGGCGACCACTACTTCTCGCCCTTGAAGGTCTACGAGTACCTGGCCGCCGGCCTGCCCACGGTTGCCAGCCGGATCGGCGAAATCCCTGGTCTGCTGGGCTCGGACGTCGGTGTCCTGGTGCCGCCCGGCGACGTCGCCGAACTCGCCGCGGCACTCGTTTCCCTGGCCCACGACCCGGTGCGGCGGGCCGCGCTGGGCGCCGCCGCGCGGGACGCGGCAGTCAACCGACACTCCTGGGACCGGCGCTGCGGCGCCTGGCTGGAGCTCGTATGAGCAAGAAGGACAAGATCCGCGCCTCCGCGGTGCGCCGCACGCTGGAAATCATCCGCCCGCATGCGGGTGGCCAGAAGTGGATCGCCCTGGGCGGCCTGATCGCGCTGCTGGGCGATGTGGCCTTCCGCGTGCTCGAGCCCTGGCCCATGAAGTATGCGATCGACCTCGTCTCTTCGAGTCTGGGCGCCCGCCTAGCGGACGGTGCCCAGATCTTCGGCATCGACCTGGGCCGGAACTCCGCCATCGCCCTGGGTTCCCTGGCACTGACCCTGGCGATCATCGTGGGTGCCCGCGCGCTGTGCAACTACGCGGCGACCGTGTGCTTCGCCCTGGCCGGTTCCCGCGTGGCCACCCTGCTGCGCTCCCGGGTCTTCAACCACATTCAGCAACTGAGCCTGAAGTACCACTCCAGGGCCTCCGTGGGCGACACCTCACAGCGTCTGGTCGGCGATGTGGGTCGGCTCCAGGAAGTCGCTGTGACCGCAGGCCTGCCCCTGGTGGGCAACGTCATCACACTGCTCGTCCTCCTGGTCGTCGTAGTGATCCTCGACCCCCTGCTGTCCGCGGTGGTCGTCGTGGCCGCCGCCGCATTCCTGGTCATCAGCCGTTTTTCCGGCCCGAAGATCACAGGGGCTGCCCGTACCACCCGCAAGGGCGAGGGCAAGCTGGTCCACTCCGCGGCCGAGGCGCTGGGCGCCATGCGCGTCGTTCAGGCATACGGACTGGAACAGACCGTCGCCGCGGACTTCGCCGACGGCAACGCCCGCGCGCTCAAGGCCGGGGTCCGCTCCAAGCGGTTGGCCGCAGCCCTCGAACGCTCCACGGACCTGCTGGTCGGCGTGGCCTCGGCTCTGGTCCTTGTCCTGGGCGGCTGGCGGGTACTGTCAGGGGCGATGACGCCCGGCGACATGGTCCTGTTCATCATGTATCTCAAGATCGCGATGAAACCCCTGCGCGATATGGCCAAGTACACCGGCCGGATCGCCCGCGCCACCGCCTCGGGGGAACGGATCGCCGAACTGCTCGACGAACCCATCGACATCGCCGACGCCCCCGGGGCCATCACGATGGGCCGGGCGCAGGGCGACCTGGACTTCGTTGGCCTGGGCAGCCGCGACGGATACGGCCGCAGCCTGTTCACGGACCTGAACCTGCACATCCCGGCCGGCCAACGGGTCGGACTGCTGGGACCATCGGGAGCGGGCAAGTCGACCCTGGCCGGCTACCTGCTGCGCCTGTCCGACCCCGAAACCGGACGGGTGCTTGTCGACGGCCTCGACACCCGCGAGGTCACCCGCGCCGGGCTGCGCGCCAATGTCTCCATCCTGCTCCAGGAATCCGTGCTGTTCGCCGTGAGCATCCGGGAGAACATCCGCTACGGCAGGCTCGACGCCAGCGCCGGACAGATCGCCTACGCCTGCCGGCGGGCCGGCATCCACGACTTCATCGAAAGCCTGCCCGAAGGCTACGACACCGTGCTCGGCGGCCGCGGCGACACCCTCTCAGGCGGACAGCGCCAGCGCATCGCCCTGGCCAGGGCAATGGTCCGCCAGGCGCCCATCGTGATCCTCGACGAGGCGACGACCGGCTTGGACCCCGAATCCCGCGAGGCGATCGTGGGCAGTCTGGACGAGCTGACAACCGGACGGACCACCCTGGCCATCACCCACGATGTCGCGATGCTGCGCGGCCTCGACCGGCTCATCTGGCTCGAGGACGGGCGGATCGTCGAGGACGGCGCACCCGCCGAACTGCTCACCCGACCCGGCGGCAGGGTGGCTAGATGGGCCGGCCTGCAAACCCAGGGGCGGGCATGAGGGCGCCCGCGCACCCGGGAGCGCCATCGGACCCGGCGGATCGCAGCACGGACCTGCCGCAGGATCCCGCCGCGGCCGTGCACGCGCTCGCGGCCCTGCCCGCGACTCCCCGGCTGGCCGATCCCGCGGTGCTCGCCGAGCTCCTGGGAGAAGAGGCGGAACCCACATACGTGCGGATCAAACCGGGGGAGTCCCTCATCGTGGCCTGGCGCAGTGCCGTGCCGGAACCGGCGGAGGATGCGGGCCGAGGCCTCGGCGAACGATCCACAGCGGAGTGCCGCCACGGCTTCTGCGCGATCTTCACCGACCCTGCCAAGATCACAGGGGCGCTGCGGCGGGTCGCCAAGGCCGGATCCCGTATCGAAACACACGAACTGGGGGCCGGCCGGGTCCTGCTGACCGGCCCAGCGAGCGCCGACCCTGCCCTGGCCCACGAGGTCCACGCCGTCGTGAGGACACGCCGCTATGGCACACCGGAGACCTGGACGGTACTGAAATACAACCCCCGGCGCAGACTCATCGTGGCAACCCACGACGACCGCACGGGAGAACCCATCGTCCTGCGCATCGGTACGGGACCCGCCCTACCGCTGGTGCGCGCCACCGCACTGTGGCGCAGCCTGGGCGCCCCCGTCCTGCCCAGCATGTCCGTCGGACGGCGCGGCACCACCAGCGCCAGCCCGCTCTGGGGCGCCGGCGACCTGCACTCGCACCCCGACCCGGCCACAGCCTGTGCTGCGGGGCACGCCCTGGGCGCGCTGCACGCGCACTCCAGGGCGGGCGCCACCACGGGCCAGGAGACCGTGCTGCTCCACGGCGACGCATCTCCGGACCAGATCCTGGTGGCGGACCCGGAAGAGCCCACCGGCCAGAAGCCCGCCATCCGCATCATCGACTTGGACCGGGCGACGCGGGGCCCGGCGGCACGCGATGTGGGATCCTGGCTGGCCGCCTGCGAGGTGATCGACCTGGACCGACCTGGAGAGGGAACCCGGCTGGCCACAGACTTCCTCACCGGCTACGGCGCCACCAGGGACCTCGACGACACCGCCTTCACCGCAGAGGTGCGGCGCAGCCAGTCGACGGCCCTGCGCTCCCGCCTGGACGAACCCCTGCGCGCCCTGCGCCCGGATTGGCAGGATAGACGCGCCCGCCTGGTCGCCCTGGCGCTCGCCGCCCCCACGGTACAAGGACCGCTGCGATGAGCCCGGTACCGGCGGGTCCCCAGGTGGCAGGGCAATCCCTCCCGGACGATCCGCGACTGCCTGCACTGGCTCATTTGGCTGGCACTCTGGTCAGCCACAAGCCGGGCAAGCGCGCAGTGGTGCGCAGTCCGGACGGAACCCGGTACACCAAGGTCGTGAGGCCGGGGAAGGCCGCGAAGATCCTGGCAGGAGTGGAACGGGCCAGGCCCTTCGCCGGTCCCTTCGCAACACCCCGGATACTGACGTCCACGCAGGACACCGTGACCTTCGCCGCCCTGGCCGGAGTCGGCCTACACGATGCAGGGGCGTTCACCGAGGCCGCATGGGAGCGGGCCTGGAGGGCCTGTGCCCAGTCATGGCGGCGGTCCGTCGGGGTCGGAACGGAGGACCTGCCGGGGGACACCCCGGTGCACACGGGCCGGGCGGAGGCCCTGATCCTCACCGACAACCTGGCCCGGGCCGGTGGGGTGGAGCGGATCGATCCGGCCTTCGCCGCCCTGCTGGATGAGACAGCGAATCTGCTGGAGGACCGGGACATCGTTCCCGCACCCTGTCACCGCGACCTCCATGACAAACAGCTGTTGTTCGACGGCTCCACCACGCCCGGTTTGCTCGACGTGGACACCGCCTGCATCGCCGATATCGCCCTGGACCCGGCCAATCTGCGCGCCCACCTGAGATGGCGGGCCCGGCAGGGGATCTGGAGCGCATCGCGCGCCCAGGCGGCAGTGGATGCCGTGGACGAGGCGACGGCGCAGGCGGGCGTGGATCCGGCGGCCCTCGACCTGTACGAACGGGCCACCTGGCTGCGCCTGGGCTGCCTGTACGCCGCGCGCCCGGGCTGGCGGGAAACCGCCGCGAAGCTGCGCCGGGACCTGGTCGCCGGTGGAGTATAGGAGTATTCGGGTCCTTGACCAGGATAGGTCAACCTGAGTGGAGGAGCGTGGGTGAGGAGGCGAAGCGGTGACTTCCATACCGGGACTGCGGGCCACCGCGGGATTTCTGGGGGTGAACGTCTGCGTCGTCGTCATTGCATCCGTGTTCGCCTTCCCCGGCCTGGATTTGACATCCGGAGTGTTTTGGCTCTACAGCCTGTGCCTGGTGGGGGTCAATACCTGCATCGTCTGGTTGTGCTCAGCGCTATCCGGGTACGGCGGGGCGACGCCGCGGCGGCGGAACACGCGGACCGTGGTGGGGACCGGCCTGAGCATAGCCGGATTGTTCGTGCTCCTCTGGATAGTGGCGGGAATCCTGGAGAGCACGGGGCGTGGCGATGGTGGTCTGTTGGGAGTGACTTGGGTGGGCCTGCCCGGAGAGGTCGGCACGATCGCCCAAACATGGGTCTTCGGCTTCCTCGGCCTATTCTCCCCGGACGGGCCCGAACGCGGATAGTGCGGTCGGCCGGCAGGGCACTCAGCCGACTTCGATGCCCAGGTCCTCGATCACCTCGACGCCGGGGACGGCGGCCAGGGTGGCACCGGAGAGGATGAGCTTGGAGCCGCGGATGCCCGAGCCCAGGATGATCTCCGGTGCCTCGGCGACGCGGGTATCGATGAGCACCCGGTAGTTCTCCGGCAGGCCGATCGGCCCGATCCCGCCGTATTCCATCCCGGATTCGGCCACTGCGCGCTCCATCGGCAGGAACGATGCCTTGCGCACGTCGATGAGTTTGCGCACCCGCTTGTTGACGTCGGCCTTGGTATGGGCCAGGACCACGCAGGCGGCGATGCGTTCGTCATCGCCGCGGGTGCCGGCGACCAGCACACAGTTGGCCGAGGCCTCGGGCGCCAGGTCGTATGCCGCGGTCAGAGCCGCGGTGTCGGCCAAGTCGGGGTCGATCGCGAACACGTCGATCGGGCCAGCATCTGCACCCGGGCCGGCCAGCG
Organism: Brevibacterium sp. 91QC2O2; assembly: GCF_024580695.1. Classification (NCBI taxonomy): domain Bacteria; kingdom Bacillati; phylum Actinomycetota; class Actinomycetes; order Micrococcales; family Brevibacteriaceae; genus Brevibacterium; species Brevibacterium sp. 91QC2O2. The sequence goes on from NZ_JANIJY010000001.1 coordinate 125,337, forward strand.
CTTGGGCGGTGGCAGGGGCCAGGAGATCGGTTCGGGTGGTGGCGGGGACGGTTTCGACCGAGTCGGGAATACTGTTCCATGTCATGGGAATCACTCTATCGGCCATGCGTCCCGGTTGCCGTGAGCTGTGTCCGGGTGGATCACATACGGTATAGTTGTCTTTTGGTCCGAACCCGGATCGAAGAAGAATTTGAGCACTGGCAGGCCATGTGCGCCCTTCAGGGCCCGGCACCAGGGCTCACAGAATTCGAAAGAGGATACTCATGCAGAAGGACATCCACCCGGATTACCACCCGGTCGTCTTCAACGACCTGGCTTCGGGCACCAAATTCCTGACCCGCTCGACGGTCAAGACCGAGAAGACCATCGAATGGGAAGACGGCAACACCTACCCGCTGGTCGACGTTGAAATCTCGTCCGCCTCGCACCCGTTCTACACGGGCAAGCAGCGCATCATGGACTCCGCCGGCCGCGTTGAGAAGTTCAAGGACCGCTACAAGGGCTTCGGCAAGAAGCACTGAGCTTCTTTCCACTGCACTGTGGCCCGCATCCGTAACAGGATGCGGGCCACAGTGTTTTTTGGTGCGGGGCGATCAGTTCTCATCGGGCGCGTCCCAGGCGCTTTCGCGATCGCGCAGGTCTAGGACCTGCTGGCGCCTGCGCCGGATGGCCATGAAGACGATGACGGCGGCCCCGCCGATAATACCGCCGATCACCCCGCCGGTCGCGGTCGATGAGCCGGTGGTGCCGGTGGGCCAGCCGCCCAGGCCCACATCGATCACCGGCTGACCGGTTTGCATGTGATAGGCCAGAACGGCGACGAGGAACAGGGCGAGCACGGCCCCAATCGTCATTGTGACTGCGAAGCGGCGTCCGGTGGTGCGCAGGGTTGCCCGGTTGAGGTCGACCCCTTCGCGTTTGCAGTAGCCGGCGGCCACTACACCCGTGAGCCCGTTGGCCAAGACGGGCAGGAGCGACCACAAGCCGGCCCCGATCAGCGCAAAGAGGATCCCCACGCAGATGCTCACATATGTTCCGACCGTCGCGGTCAGTGCATAGGCCCGCAGGATGATGTCGCGTTCGCGTTCATCGCCCATCGACGGGTCATTCAGCCCCGCCAGACGGTCGGCGAACTCATTGGTGCGTCGTGTGCTATCGGTCATGATTCCTCCAAGGGGAACAGGTCTTCGACGGTCGCGTCCAGGGTGCCTGCGATGCGCAGGGCCAGGTAGACGCTGGGGGCGTAGTCGCCACGTTCGATCGAGATGATGGTCTGACGGGAGACTCCGACGGTTCCCGCCAACTGGGCTTGGGTCAGCCCTGAGGTTTTGCGCCGCCCCTTGAGTGTGGGGACCGGCGTCCGGGCTTCGACCATGGCACCTCTCTTTCGTCAATGTCAATGATGCTTTACACAAAAAAGTAAAGCATCATTGACATATGATGTCAAGAGTTTTTGACATTCACACGAGGTTCCATTCGGCCGGCCGTTGCACGCCCCCTACTGGTCGAGTTCCTCGGAGGTCTCGATGTCGACGGACAGGGCATCGGCCAGGCGATCGAGCAGGAGCCGGCCGGTGCCCTCGAGTAGGGCACCGGAAGCACTGCGGCTGGCGGCCAGATCCCAGACCCCGCGGCCCATCGCGATCCGGTCGGCGAAGAGCACGACGACCTCCCGGGCGGGGGTGCCTGCCAGTTCGGCCTGCCGGGAATGCCAGACGATCCCCTGGAGTGCGGTTCCACCCTGACCCTGGGTATGGATCTCCCGCGCCACTGTGCGGGTACAGGGATAGTGTTCCGGATCACTGGAGGCGATGCCGGAGCGCTTCACCCCCAACTCCACCAGACGCTGATCGCGCAGATCGGCCAGCCGCAGCTGATGCGGAGTCCGGATACGGGCATGGAGTTTGCCCAACAGGGTCCTTTCGTCCACGATGCGCGGATGGGCCTGCGCGACATTGTGCAGACTGGTCTCCAAAAGAGCTGACTCCAGGTCCTCGGCGAGGTAGAGCGTGGGCACGCGCGCCCCGGTGCGCACGGCGTCGAAGGGCGCGAAGCGAGTATCGCCATAGCCGGGGTTGGCCTGGAAATACCCGTCCTGCGCATCATAGACGCGGTACCATTCCCGCCCGGCAGGGAACTGGGCCACCGGCATCCGCCCCGCCCTCGCACAGTCCACCAGCCGAGTCACTGCGACGGGGCAGCCCTCCGGATCCGGGCAGTCCAGGTCCTGCTCCGGAAACGAGTTCCTCACGCGACCTCGGCGCTGACCGGCCGCTGCGTCAACTCCAGTTCCGCTGCCATCCGGGTCGCGGCCCGCAGTGCCCGCCGGGGATTGTCGCCAACGACTTCCGCGGGGATCCCACCGCTGAGTAGGCCGGACGGGCTGGTCAGCCAGGCCCATAGGGACCAGCCGTTCATCCCGGCGGCCAGCAGGGTGCGCACCAGCGGGGTCATGGATGCTTCGAGGGTCCCATCCGCGGTCAGTTGCAGGGCCGGGATGATCGTCTGCCCGGCGACCTTGAGCGTGAACAGGTCGCCGCGCTCCCGCATCCGGGCGACCCAGGTGCGCGCGGAGCTCTCCCGCGATTGGCGCTTCTGGGCCAGGGACCGGTAGGTCTCATGGTCGTGTTCGAGCAGCAGGGCCTCCCGATTGGCTGCCAGCCGCTGCGCCTGCCGTGCGGTCGCCTCCGGAATCAGGGGGATCGCCGCATCCACCATGGCGCGATTGACGTGGGCATAGAGTGCGGAGCGGGCCCGCAGCTGTTCGCGCCCCGTGGCCTGGAACAGTGCAATGGCCTGCCTGACCTCGTCCTCGCTCAGCCCGGTGACCTCGATATGGTCATCCCCGGCGTGGACGCCGACGTTCTCCGGTACCTGCGTGGTGTTCATGCCCATCACCCCTGTTCGCCTCTTGGTATCGAGTGTAGCAATGTAGCGTCCGTATTCAAGATGCTACATCTGTTCGGTACCGTCTGGGGCGGGTTCCATATGAGCTCCATCATGCAATGTGGCAAGGAGATTGACCAGGGAAAGTACTGGATTCGCACAGAGACGGGCTAGGGTATGGGGCATGACCGAGGAAACGTCTGCACACGAAGAAGTCGCATGGACGATCCGGCATCCGACGCCGGCCGACGCCGACGGGCTGGCCCTCGTCCATGTCACCGGTTGGCGCGAGGCCTATGGTGACCTCCTGCCCGAGCATTTCTACGGCACCCAGGCCATGGTTCAGCGCCGCGCCCTGTGGAGTCGGGGCACCGCACTTCCCGAGTACGTCGCCCGAACCCTGGTCGCCGAGCTCGATGGGGAGATCGTGGGGTTCGCCCTGCGCACCCCGACGCGGGACGAGGACTCACCCGTTCCGGAAGAGCTCGCAGCGATCTACGTCCTGTCCGAGGTCTACGGCACCGGGATCGGGCAGGCGCTGCTCGACGGTGCGCTGGACGGGCGGCCGGCGATGCTGTGGGTCGCCAAGGACAATCCCCGCGCCAGGAGGTTCTACGAGAAGAACGGTTTCCATCCGGACGGCGAGGAGAAGAGCGATCCTGACCTCAAGGGCCTCGTGGAGATCCGCATGGTCCGGCGCTGATCTCCTCCACCGTCGGCCCGTCCTGCCTAGAGTTCGACGGTCCCGGACACGGTCGTCACCGCTCGGCCGCCCACCCAGATCGTCCCATCGGCATCCCGGTCGATCGTCACCCTGCCCGCTCGCCCCAGGCGGGTGCCCTGCGAGACCGTATAGTGCTCCGGTAGCCTGCCCGACGGAACCAGCCACCGGGCGAACCCCGCGCACAGGCTCCCGGTGACAGGGTCCTCGGGAACCCCGCCGTCGGGGAGGAATGCGCGGACCTCCACATCGGCCACGGGCTGACCGGCACCGGTTTCGGCTACCGGGGGATAGGCGCCCAGCACGCCCAGTGCGCTGCCGGCGAAGCGCGCGAAGTCCGGCTCCACATCCAGCACGGTGGCGGCATCGCGCAGCCACAGGCCCAACCAGCCCGGACCATTGTCGATCCACTGGGCGTCCAGGACGTCCTCATCGGCGATACCCAGGACGTCGAGCGCATGCGCCAACTCGGTCCCATTCGGGGAGCCCGTGCGCACGAACCCGGGAGCCGCGAAGGCCAGGGAGCCGTCTGCGGCGATGCGCAGCTCGATCAGCCCCAGGCCGCACTCCTGGATAAGCCCCTGCCGTGTGCCCGCGGCGTTCGCGGCCAGCCAGGCGTGCGCCGAGCCCAGGGTGGGGTGTCCGGCGAAGGGCAGTTCCCCACCCGGGGTGAAGATCCGCAGCCGGTAGTCCGCCCGCGGATCGCCGGCGCGCGACAGGAAGGTCGTCTCCGAGAGGTTGGTCCACCTGGCGAAGGCTGCCATCTGCGCCTCGCTGAGATCATCCGCATCGTGGACGACCGCCACGGGATTGCCGCTGATCGGACCGGAGGCGAAGACGTCGACCTGGGAGAAACGATGAGTGCTCATGGACGCCAGTCTATGTTCGGCCTCACAGTCGGCGGACGCTGATCCGCTCATCGGGCTCGCAGCGGCCGGCGGCCTGGTAGAGGGAGCGGACGCCGGTGGCGTTGTCCAGCGCCCTGGCGATTCCGTGGGCGACCTTCTCCTTGGCGGTGAACACGGCACGGTCCACCGGCAATCCGGTGGCCACACCCGCGGCGATCGCGGAGGCGAAGGAGCAGCCTGCGCCGTTGACCAGGTCGTTGTTGACTTTCGTCGAGGCCAGCACAGTGGCCTCGTGCCCGTCGTAGAAGACGTCGAGGGCCTCTGCCCCGTCCAGGCGGGCGCCGCCCTTGACCACGACGTTGGCCGCGCCCATCGCGTGGATGGCCCGTGCCGCCTCGGCCATCTCCTGCGGGGTGTGCAGCGCATCGGCGCCGGTCAGGGCCGCGGCCTCGTCCAGGTTCGGGGTGATGACGGTGGCAAGCGGCACCAGGTGTTTAACGAACAGGTCGCCCAGATCCACCATGGTGCCGGTGCCCTTGCTGACCAGCACGGGGTCGAACACGAAGGGCAGGGAGCCCGCCCGCCCGCGCCGATCGCGCAGTCGCTCGGCCAGCAGCAGGGCCGATTCCGCCGAGCCCAGCATCCCGGACTTGATGACGTCGAAATCGTGGACGGACAGGGCCGAATCGAGCTGGCGGGCGATCAGGTCCGTGTCGAGGAACTCGATCGCATGCCGGAAGTCCTTGGCGAAGCCCTCTTCCCCGTGGAAGGTGACGATGCAGGTCAGGACGGTCGCGCCGAAGACCCCGTACTCCTCGAACATCTTCAGATCGGCTGCCTGTCCGGCGCCGCCGGTGACGTCGTTTCCTGCAACGGTGAGTGCTTTTCTGGCCATGGGTGCGATTCTACGCCGGGCTCAGAGCCCGCCGGGATATCCCAGCTGCCGCCAGGCCTCGTAGATGCCGATGGCCGCGGAATTGGCCAGGTTGAGTGACCGGCGGGCCGGCAGCATCGGGATACGCACACGCAGGTCCACATGCTCATCGGCCAGCACCTCTTCTGGCAGGCCGGTGGACTCGCGGCCGAACATGAGCACATCGTCGCCGTCGTAGCTCACGTCCTGGAAGTGCTCGGCGACGTGTCCGGTGAAGGCGATGACGCGCCGGTGGCCGAGTTCGGCCCACAGGTGTTCGAGGTCCGGATGCACGGTGACGTGGGCCAGGTCGTGGTAGTCCAGGCCGGCGCGCCGCAGTTTCGCATCGGTCAGGTCGAAGCCCAGGGGCTCGACTAAGTGGAGGTGGGCGCCGGTGACGGCCGCCAGGCGGATGGCGTTGCCGGTGTTGCCGGGGATTTCCGGGGTGTGGAAGACGATCTGCAAAGTCACGGATCAAGTCTAGACGGGCCGTGTCCGTGCCCCGTCCTAGAGTCGGGAACAGAGTAGAACACATATTCGAATCATGTTGATTCATTAGAACAGGAGTTCGATAATAATCCCATGGCAGCACAATCCGCACAGCTGAGAGCACTGAGCAGCCTGCCCGGCATCGGCTACGCCGCAACACTGACCCGGCCGACCTTCCCCGTCACCGGAGTCCTGCAGCGCCTCTTCGCCCACGGCGGCCTGCCGCGCGGCGGCATCCTCACCATCTCGGGCCCGCACGCCCTGCTGCTGGCCCTGGCCACCGCCGCAGGGGCCACGGCACAGGGCACCTGGTGCGCCACCCTCAACATCGGCTCGACCTCCACCCGGACGATCCTGGACCTGGGCATCGACTCGGACCACTTCGTCGACGTGCAGGTGCCGCCGGGCGACTGGCTGCGCGCCACCTCGATCCTCCTGGAGTCCATCGACATCCTCATCACCCGCGTCCCTTTCCACCTGACTGGGGGAGAGGAACAGCGCCTGGCCGCCCGGGTCCGCGAGCGCAGCGCCGGCCTGGTCCTCCTGACACCGGCGCCCGGAACCCACGCCGGCCCGCACCGGCCGGCCCGCCAGGGCGGCAGGCCGGCCGACCGGGATTCCCTGACGGTCTCCGGCTGCCACTGGACGGGTCTGGGGCAGGGCTGCGGCCGCCTGCGCGAGGCCCGAATCACGGTGGACAATCCCACAACGGGCCGGCACTCACTCCTCCTGCCCGACCACCACGGCCGGGCGGGCGCCACCCATGCACCGGAGACGCCACAGCCGGAGCGGAGGCTGCACAGTGTCGACTGACCCGGCAACGCAGGCACCCGCCCAGGCCGGCTCCGCGCCGACCCGCCGCACCCTCGTCCTGACCGTCCCCGACTGGCCGGCCCTGGCCGCCGGCCTGACCCACGGCCTGCCCCCGACGGCCCCCATCGCGGTGCTGGCCGCCGGCCGGATCCACACGGCGAACGCCCCGGCACGCACTGCGGGCGTCCTGCCCGGCATGACGAAACGCGCCGCCCGTGCCCGCCTGCCGCACCTGACGATCCACCCCAGGGACACCGAGGCCGAACACCGGACCTTCGCCACCGCCGTGACCGTGCTCGAAGACCTCGTGGCACGCTTCACCCTGCTGCGCCCCGGCACCATCACCGTCCCCCTGCACGCCCTGCCCCACCACCACTCGGAACCGGACGCATACCCGGACGCACACCCGGGCACGGGGGAGGCCGGCTGGGTCGAACACCTCCTGATCGCGCTGACCGATCGAACCGGCTGGGAGGTCTTCGCCGGCGTGGCCGACTCCACCTTCGCCGCCCTCCTGGCAGCCGAAACCTCACAGCTCGTCCCACCCGGGCACACCGCGGACTTCCTCGCCGGCCAGCCCATCGACGAACTGGCCCGCCTGGAGACGACCCCGCCGACCCTCACCGACACCCTCCACGCCCTGGGCCTGCACACCCTGGGCGCACTCGCCGAACTCCCCGCAGCCCAGGTCTTCGAACGCTTCGCCGCCGCCGGCCTGCGCGCCTGGCACCTGGCCGCCGGCCATGAGGACCGGCTGCCGATCGACCACGCCCGCACCAGAGAACACCACGTCGGCACCCACCTGGAACCGCCGAGCGCGAACACGGACGTGCTCTCCTTCACCGCCCGCACCCTGGCCACGGACTTCCTGACCGACATCCGCGCAACCGGCCACGTCTGCACCCAGATCGGCATCGGCCTGCACACCGTCACCGGAGCACTCCAACAGCGGACCTGGCGGTTGGAGACGATGGACGAGAACACCATCGCCGACCGCATCCGCTGGCAATCCCAATCCCTCCTCACCGATGTGGGAACCACCGACCCCGCACCCGAGGACGCCGATGGCATCACCACCATCGAACTGACGGCCGTCGAACTGTGCGCGCCCCTGGAAACCCAGACCAGCCTGTTCGACACCAGCACCGGCCACGTCTCCAGCACCCTCGAACGCATCCAGGGACTCTTCGGCACCGACGCCGTGCGCACCCCCGGAATCCAAGGTGGCCTGGACGCAGCGGAGACCAACCTGTGGACGCCCTGGCAACAGACACCCGCCGGCCACCGCTCGGCCACCGCGCCCTGGCCCGGCCACCTGCCCACCCCCACACCACTCATGGTCGGCACCACCCCCGTCCACCTGACCGATGCCACCGGCACCCCCGTCACCGCCCGCCCCGACGGCCTGGACACCGCACCCGCCTGGCTGCACACGACCACCGGCCGCCACGCCATCGCAGCCCACTCGGCCCCCTGGCCCGTCGAAGCCCGCTGGTGGGAACCCGCCCCGCTCTACCACGTCCGACTCCAAGTGCTCCTGGACACCGGCGAAGCCCTACTCCTGACCTGCACGGCCGGCACCTGGCACATCACCGGGAGCTGGACATGAGCCGCTTCACCAACCCCGACATACCCTGGCGCGAATTCGAACGCCGACTCTCCCGCACCACCCCCGACCCCGAAGCCACCGGCTCAGACGCACCCACCTTCGCCCGCCCCGACAGACACACCCAACCCATCCGGGAACCGACACCCGCCCGCCCGCCGGCGGACACCGTGCCCTACGCCGAACTGCACGCCCACTCCCAGTTCAGCTTCCTCGATGGCGCCTCCGACCCCGAAGAACTGGCACACACCGCCCACGCCCTGGGCCTGCACGGACTCGCCCTGACCGACCACAACGGCCTCTACGGCGCCGTCCGACTGGCCCAAGCGGCCAAACCCCTGCACCTGCCCACCATCTTCGGCGCAGAACTCTCCCTGGACCTGAAACAGAAGATCCCAGGCCAAGCCGACCCCCAGGCCACCCACCTCCTCGTCCTGGCCCGCGGCGTCACCGGCTACCGCAACCTGTCCACCCAGCTCTCCACCGCCCTGCTGGCCGGAGAGAAGAACCACCCCGTCTACGACCTCGACGCCCTGACCGCAGCCGCCGGAGACTGGTACATACTCACCGGCTGCCGCAAAGGCCACCTGGGCCAAGCGCTCGCGGCCCACCCCGGAGCGGCACCGGGACGCACAGACCCGGCCGGACGGGCCCTGGCCGAACTCGTGGAACGCTTCGGCGAGCGCGTCGTCGTCGAACTGACCCGCGCCGGCCTGCCCACAGACGATGAGCACATCGCCCGGCTGACCGCCCTGGCCCAGGCCTTCGACCTGCCGACGGTGGCGACGAACGCCGTGCACTACGCCACCCGCGCCCGCTTCCACGACGCCCAGGCCCGCGCCGCGATCCGCGCCCGCAGACCCCTAAGCGAACTGGCCGGCCACCTGCCACCGAACGCCTCGGCCCGCCTGCGCGACGGCGCCCGGATGCGCCACCTCTTCGGCCCCGCACCGGTGGCCCACACCGTCACCCTGGCCCGCGAATGCGCCTTCGAACTCTCCGCCGCCCGCGCCGGCCTCCCACACGCCCCCATCCCCGCCGGCACCACCGAACCCGAACGCCTGCGCGCCCTGGTGACAGCCGGCGCCCACCGCCACTACGGCCCCCGCAGCCACCGCCCCGACGCCTGGGCACAACTGGACCGGGAACTCGCCGTCATCGAAACCATGGGCTTCCCCGGCTACTTCCTCATCGTCGAGGACATCGCCCGATTCTGCCGCGACAACGACATCTACTGCCAGGGCAGGGGCTCGGCGGCGAACTCGGCCGTCTGCTACGTCCTGGGCATCACCGCAGTCGACGCCGTGCGCTTCGGACTGCTCTTCGACCGCTTCTTAAGCCCCGAACGCGCCGGCTACCCCGACATCGACCTCGACATCGAATCCGACCGCCGCGAAGAAGTCATCCAATACGTCTACCGCCTCTACGGCCGCGACCACGCCGCCCAAGTCGCCAACGTCATCACCTACCGCGCCAAATCGGCCATCCGCGACGCCGCAGCCGCCCTGGGCCACGACCCCGGCGCCGGGGACGCCTTCACCCGCGCCCTGACCCACCACCGCAGCCTCCCGGCACCAGGCCAGACCCCCATCCCCGCACCCGTCCTGACCCTCGCCGAGAACCTTCTGGACACACCCCGCCACCTGGGCATCCACTCCGGCGGCATGATCCTGGCCGACCGCCCCATCGCCCACACCGTCCCCGTCGAACCCGCCACCATGGAAAACCGCACCGTCATCCAATGGGACAAAGACGACGCCGCCGCCATGAACCTGGTCAAATTCGACCTGCTGGGCCTGGGCATGCTCGGCGCCCTCCACCAGACGATCGACCTGCTGCGCACCCACCGACTCGTCCCCACCGACTTCACCCGCACCGACATCCCCAAAGAAGCCCCAGAGGTCTACGACATGCTGTGCGCCGGCGACGCCATCGGCGTCTTCCAAGTCGAATCCCGCGCCCAACTGGCCACCCTGCCCCGCCTGAAACCCCGCACCCTCTACGACCTCGCCATCCAAGTCGCCCTCATCCGCCCCGGCCCCATCCAAGGCGGCTCCGTCCACCCCTACCTCCGCCGCCGCCAGGGCACCGAAGACATCACCTACCTCCACCCCAGCCTGCGCGGCGCCCTGGAGAAAACCCTGGGCATCCCCCTGTTCCAAGAACAACTCATGCGCATGGCCATCGACACCGCAGGCTTCACCGGAGCCCAAGCCGACGAACTGCGCCGCGCCATGGGCTCCCGCCGCTCCCACACCCGCATGGAAGCCCTGCGCCACGACTTCCACACCGGCGCCGCCACCCGCGGCATCGACCCCGCCACCGCCCAGACCATCTTCGAGAAAATCGCCGCCTTCGCCGACTACGGCTTCCCCGAAAGCCACGCCATCAGCTTCGCCGGCCTCGTCTACGACTCCGCCTGGCTCAAACACCACCACCCAGCCGCCTTCACCGCCGGCCTCCTGCGCAGCCAACCCATGGGCTTCTACTCACCCCAATCACTCATCGCCGACGCCCGCCGCCACGGCGTCACCATCCAACCTGCCGACATCAACGCCTCCACCGCCCGCACCGACATAGAACCCACACCGGCAAACCCCACCGCACCCGCCATCCGCCTCGGCCTCGACCAAATCCGCGGCATCACCACCAGCACCGCAGAACACATCACCACCACCCGCGGCACCCACCCCTACACCAGCCCCGAAAACCTCGCCGAACGCACCGGCCTCGACACAGGCGCGCTCGCCGCCCTCGCCACAGCGGGAACCCTCGACACCCTCGGCCTCGACCGCCGCCAAGCCCTCTGGATCACAGGCTCCCTGACCGGCATCGGCCCCGACACCCTGCCCGGCACCTCACCCATCTACCACACACCCACCCTGCCCACCCTCAGCCACTTCGAAACCACCCTCGCCCAACTGACCACCACCGGCATCACCACCGAGGCCTACCCCACAGAACAACTCCGCACCGCCCTCACCGCCGCCGGCTACGCCTCCACCGCAGACGCCCACCACACACCCGACCACACCCGCATCACCGTCGCAGGCCTCATCACCCACCGCCAACGCCCCGCCACAGCCTCCGGCATCACCTTCATGAACCTCGAAGACGAATACGGAATGCTCAACATCGTGTGCACCCAAGGATTCCTCCACCGCTACGGTCCCATCGCCCTGAACCACAACGCCCTGACCATCACCGGACTCATCCAACGCGCAGACACCGTCGTCAGCCTCTACGCCCACTCCCTGCAACCCCTCCACCTCGACAACACCACACTGACCCTGCCCACCGAATCCCGCGACTTCCAATAACCCACCCCGGCATCCACTAAAATGGACCCGGTGGACACCCCGAACCGAAACCGGCAATCCCAACCCCGCAACTTCTGGAACCTCTCCTTCACAGAAGCCTGGGAACGCTTCAGCTACTACGGCCTCCAAGGTGTCCTCACCTACTACCTCCTCTACAACACCACCGACGGCGGACTCGGCCTGACCAACACCACCGCCGTCAGCATCGTCGGCGCCTACGGCGGCAGCCTCTACCTCGCCCAGCTCCTCGGCGCCTGGCTCGCCGACCGCCTCATCACCGCCCGCCACCTCGTCCTAACCGGCGCCATCATCATCACCAGCGGACACCTCTGCCTGGCCCTCATCCCCGGCATCACAGGCCTCATCACCGGCCTGACCTGCATCGCCATCGGCACCGGACTCCTCAAAACCAACATCACATCCCTCATCGGCGTCCTCTTCACCGGCTGGAACCGCACCCACCGCGACGCAGGATTCTCCTACTACTACCTCGCCATGAACATCGGAGCCATCGCAGGCCCCCTCCTCACCGGCTGGCTCCAAAGCAGCCTCGGCTTCCACTACGCCTTCGGACTCGCCGCCATCGGCATGACCATCGCCCTGACCCAATACTGCATCCGCATGCATACCCTCCCAGCCACAGCCGACACCATCCCCAACCCCATCGACGCCCACGCCCTCCTGCGCCGCGCCGGCATCACCGCCATTGCCGTCTGCCTCATCATCGCCGCCATCGCAGCGGGCATTATCGACGCCAACAACCTCAACTGGGCAGTCGGCGCCGTCATCGCCCTGTGCGTCACCGGCTACTTCACCCTGATGCTGCGCTCGCCGGACATCGACGGGGCCGAACGCACCCGGGTGGCCGGCTACCTGCCACTGTGGCTGGGGGAGACGCTGTACTACGGCCTGTGGCTGCAGCTGTTCACCACCGTCCCGCTGATCGTCAGCGAACACGTCGACCTGTCCGTGGGCGGCTGGGACTTCCCCGTGGCCTGGTTCTCCGTGGTCGGCGAGGTCGCACTCGTCCTGGTCATCCCTCTGCTGGCCGGCGCCCGCTGGCGCTCCGGCCGGTTGGGAGCGCTGGGACCGGCGCACAAGTTCACGATCGGCTTCGCGCTCATCGGCGTCGCCTACCTCATGATGTGGCCGGCCGCCGGGGCCGGCGACCACGCGGTGTCCGTGTGGTGGATCCTGCTGTGCCTGATCGTCGCGGGCGTCTCCGAGGCCTTCGTCGGCCCGATCGGCTTCTCCGTCGTCGCCGAGGTCGCCCCGGCCAGGTTCGCCACCCAGCTGGTCGCCCTGAAGATCCTGTGCCTGGGCGCGGGCTCCACCCTCTCCGCCCTGTTCGCGCTGCTCTACACGGCAGTGCCCGCCACCGTGTTCTTCCCCATCATCGGCGCCGTCGCAGCAGCGGCCTGCGCCCTGCTGCTCACCGGGGACAGGCCACTGCGCCGTCGGCTCTACGCGGGGCTGCGGGCCCGACTCTGAGCCCGGATTCCCACCGCCATGTCCGATTCCCGCTAGACAGGACCCGTCCGACGCGTTTGGATGAGGGCATGGACATGACAGGGGAGCAGGACGCGGAGCGGCGCTACCGAGCCGTGTCCAGCCGCGATGCCCGGTTCGACGGGCAGTTCTTCTTCGCTGTGACAAGCACGGGCATCTTCTGCCGTCCCTCCTGCCCCGCCCGGACCCCGGCCCGGCAGAACATCCGCTACTTCGCCAGCGCGGCGGCTGCGAGCAGGGCGGGGTTCCGGGCCTGTCGCCGCTGCTTGCCCGAGACCGTCCCCGGCCCACCCACGGACCCCGCACAGGTGGCGGGCCGGGCCCTGCGGCTGATCGACGACGGCTACGTCGACCGGCATTCCGTGCCCCGGCTGGCCGCGGAACTCGGCTACACGCCCCGCCACCTGGGGCGGATCCTCGAAACCGCATACGGGGCCTCGGCCCTGGACCTGGCCAGGGTCCGGCGCGCTCAACTGGCCCGCGAACTGCTCCTCGGCACGCGGCTGCGCAGCGCGGATATCGCATATGCGGCAGGGTTCGGCTCCATCCGGCAGTTCAACGACACGATCCGCGCCGTCTTCGACCTGACCCCCACCCAGCTGCGCGAGCGCGCTCACCGGTCAGCCACCCGTACCCGCGGTGAGAATCCGGATCCCCTGGTGGACCCGAACGGTGGCGGGCCGGCGGGACTGCGATTACAGGTGGACCTGCCCCTGCGCCCGCCCTATGACGCCCCCGGCATCATGGACTTCCTCGAACACCGGGCGATTGCCGGGGTGGAGGCCATCGACCGGTCAGCGGACCGACTGCGCTACAGCAGGACTCTGCTGTTACCCGGCGGCCCCGGGGCGATCCGCGTCGAATTCGCCCGGGCCTCGGCCACCCCCGGCCATTGGCGGGCGGCGGCCGAGCTCGAACTCCCGCGCCTGGCGGACCTGGGACCGGCCACAGCGCGCATCCGCCGGCTGTTCGACCTCGACGCGGACGCTCCCGCGATCGACGCCGCCCTAGGACGGGGGCCACTGGCGGCACAGGTGGTGGCGCGGCCCGGCATCCGCATCCCCGGGGCCGTCGATCCCATGGAGATCACGGCCAGGGCCATTGTGGGCCAGCAGATCTCCGTGGCAGCGGCGGCCGGCCATCTGAGCAGGCTGACCACCGTACTGGGCGAGCCGTATACCGGTGGGTTCCCGGAATTGAGTGCCTACTTCCCGAGTGCCGCGGCCCTGACCGGTGGCCTGCCGGAAGCCGTGCCGGGACACCCGGACCCCGACCGGCCCCTGCGGCTGCCCGCCCGCCCGATCAACACCCTGCGCCGGCTGGCCTGCGCGCTGTCCACCGGGGCGCTGCCGACGGAGGGCCGGGCCCCGGACCAGCTGCGGGACGAGCTACTGGCCCATTCCGGAATCGGGGAATGGACCACGGAGTACATCGTCATGCGGCTCACGGGAGATCCCGACGCCTGGCCGGCCGGAGACCTACACCTGCGCGGGATCGACCCGAGGGGATTCGCCCCCTGGCGGTCCTACGCAGCCCTGCACATCTGGCAGCGGGCAGCACCCGGACCGGGGAGGAGCCCCCGGCGATCAGCACCATCGAAGAAGGACGAATGAGCATGAGGACACCACAACAGCCCCCGACGGACAACGTCCGCAGCCGTACCGTTCCCACCCCCGACGGGCCGTTCACGATCGTGGCCGGGCCCCATGCGGTCCTGGCCTCGGGCTGGACCACAGACCCCGGGCAGCTGGTGGAACTCATCCACCCCAGCCTGCGACCGCAGACCGTGGTGGAGACATCGAAGGCCGGAGAAGCGCCGGGCACCGGAGCAACCGACCCGAGCCCGGACCCGGGCCAGACCGAGATGCTCGATCGCGCGGTACGGGCCGTTGCGGCCTACTATGCCGGTGATCTGGCCGCCCCCGCGCGCGTCCCCGTCGAGCAGGCATCGGGTCCCTTCCGCGAGGCGGCCTGGCGGGCACTGCGCCTGATCGCGCCGGGGCATCCGCTGAGCTATGCGGAGTTCGCCGCGGCCGCCGGGCGGCCCACCGCGATCCGGGCGGCCGCCTCGGCGTGTGCGAAGAACGCGGCAGCGTTGTTCGTGCCATGCCATCGCGTGCTGCGCACCGGCGGCCAGGTGGGCCAGTTCCGCTGGGGCCCCGAGCTCAAACGCTCGCTGCTGACCAGGGAGGCCGACACCCCGATGACGAAAGATGACGGACTGTGACCTTCAGATGACGCCGTACACCGGGTCGGAGGCTGTGTGCCCCTAGATTGGTCCGCAGCAGCCAGCAGTCCACCCGAGGAGCACACGCCATGGCCGAACAGTCCTTCGAAACCCGCCAGGTCCACGCCGGACAGATCGTCGACAGCCAGACCGGCGCCCGCGCGCTGCCGATCTACCAGACCACCTCGTTCGTCTTCCCCGACGCCAAGGCGGCGGCGGACCGTTTCGCCCTGGCGGAGCTCGGCCCGATCTACACCCGTCTGGGCAACCCGACGATCGAAGCCGTGGAGGACCGGATCGCCAGCCTCGAGGGTGGCGTGGGAGCGGTCTTCGTGGCCTCGGGCCAGGCAGCCGAGTTCTACTCCATCATCAACATCGTCGAGGCCGGCGGCCACGTCGTCTCCAGCCCGAGCCTGTACGGCGGCACCTACAACATGCTGGGCGTTACGTTGAAGAAGTTCGGCATCGACGTCACCTTCGTACAGAATCCAGATGACCTGGACGAATGGCGGGCGGCCGTCAAACCCAACACCCGCGCGTTCTTCGGCGAGGTCGTGTCCAACCCGCGCTCCGATGTGCTCGACCTCGCCGGCGTCTCCTCCGTCGCACACGAGGCGGGCGTCCCGCTCATCGTGGACAACACGCTGGCCACTCCGTATCTCATCCGCCCCCTGGAGCACGGCGCCGACGTCGTGGTCCATTCGGCCACGAAGTACCTGGGCGGCCACGGCACCGCGATCGGCGGGGTGATCGTGGACGGTGGTACGTTCGACTACACGCGCGAGCCGGAGAAGTTCCCCGGCTTCAACGAGCCCGATCCCAGCTACAATGGTCTGGTGTTCGGTCGCGATCTGGGGCCGGATTCCGACTTCGGCGCGAATGTGTCGTACTTCCTTAAGATCCGTGTCCAGCTGCTGCGCGATCTGGGCGCCGCGGCCTCGCCGTTCAACGCCTTCCTCATCAGCCAGGGCCTGGAGACGCTGAGCCTGCGCGTGGAGCGCCACGTGTCCAACGCGCAGCGCGTCGCCGAATTCCTCGAAAACCACCCACAGGTGCAGAAGGTCAACTACGCGGGCCTGCAGTCCAGCCCCTGGTACGAACGCGGGCGGGAACTTTCGGAAGGCCGCGGGGTGGGCTCCGTGCTCAGCTTCGACATCGCAGGCGGCTATGACGCGGCCGTCGCATTCGTCGATGCGCTGCAACTGCACTCCAACGTCGCCAACATCGGCGATGCCAAGTCGCTCGTCATCCACCCGGCGTCCACGACGCACTCGCAGCTGAGCCCCGAGGAACAGGCACAGTCGGCGGTGAATCCGGCGCTGGTACGCCTGTCGGTGGGCATCGAGGGAATCGAGGACATCCTGGCCGACCTGGAGGTGGGCTTCGCGGCAGCGAAGTGATGAACCCAGGGCGGCAGCGAAGTGATGGATTCCATACTCCGGCGGGGCAATAAGTCGAATTAAGTACTTCGGCGGGGTCTACCGCGGTTCCCTGTGCGACAGTGTTCGGGAACCGTCCATTTCGACCGGAGGAATCATGGTAGTCGCAGCGCAGAGAGCCGTTCTGGACCTGGAGGATGTCGGGTTGGACTGCGGTGCGATGCTGCCGGAGGTTCGCATCGCCTATGAGACCTTCGGCACTCTCAACGCCGATGCCTCGAACGCGATTCTGATCGAACACGCCCTGACGGGGGACTCCCATGTCACCTCCGGGGTCAGCGACGCGAACGCCAATGAGAACTCCACGTCCTTCGCCCCTGGGTGGTGGGAGGCGCTGGTGGGTCCCGGCAGGGCAATCGACACGAATCGGTATTTCGTGGTGTGTTCGAATGCGCTCGGCGGTTGTACCGGGAGCACCGGACCCACGTCCTTCGCCCCTGACGGGCTGCCCTACGGAGGGCGCTTCCCCTCGGTCAGCGTGCGCGATCAGGCCAGGGTCGAACTGGCTCTGTCCGATCACCTCGGCATCGGTGTCTGGGACACCGTCATCGGCGGCTCCATGGGAGGGGCGAGGGCACTCGAGTTCATTCTCCTGGCACCGCAGCGGGTGCGCCGGGCCGCTATCCTGGCCGCACCCGCGTACTCCTTGGCCGACCAGATCGCCTGGGCCCACGCCCAGGTGCAGGCGATCCAGCTGGATCCCGATTACTGCGGTGGCGACTATCTGGCGTTGGGGCGGTTCCCCAAGGCGGGGCTGGGATTGGCCAGACAGATAGCGCATCTGACGTACCGGGCGGATGCCGAGCTCAACGAGCGCTTCGAACGCAACCTGCAGGAGACCACGGACGTCCCGGTCTACGGTAAGGACGCCTACTATTCGATCCAGTCCTATCTGGATCACCAGGCCCGCAAACTGGTGGGCCGCTTCGATGCGCAGGCGTATATCGTGCTCACGAACGCTCTGCGCGATCATGACATCCGTCGGGGTCGAGGTGACGGCAGCCTGCGTTCGGCACTGGCCGGCGCCACGCAGGACTTCCTCGTCCTGTCGATGTCGACGGATCGCCTTTACCCGCCTCAGCAGGTGCTCGAACTGGCGCAGGCCCTGCCCGGTCGGGTTGACTATGCGACTATCCCCACCCGGGCCGGCCACGACGGATTCCTGACCGAGGCCAAGCAGGTCGGGGAGCGGTTGCGGGACTTCTTGGGCCGATAGGATCCGTCGCCCCGGCCCTGCGGGTCGACTCCGCTGGGCCGCCTCCAGTGGCGCTGTGACTCCGACCATAGTAGTGTGATTCAGGTAACTCCCACGTTCCCCACGCCAAGGAGCACTGATGAAACGCCATTTCCTCCCCGTCCTCGCATTGAGTGCCGCCGCACTGCTCGGACTCTCGGCCTGTGGCCAGTCGGGCACGCCGGAGGCCGGCGGTGACTCAGCAGCCGCGCCGGAATACGAGGTGGCCCAGGACGTCGACGTTTCCGGCTCTCCGGTCCTGGAGAAGGCCAAGAAGGCCGGCAAGATCAACATCGGCGTGAAGTTCGACCAGCCCGGCCTGGGCAATATGCCCGTGGGCAAAGACAAGCCGGAGGGCTTCGACGTCGAAATCGCCAAGATGATCGCCGCGAAGCTGGGATTCTCCACCGATCAGATCAACTGGACGGAGACGGTCTCGGCCAATCGGGAGCCCTTCATCCAGAACGGCAAGATCGACATGCTGGTGGCAACCTATACGATCAATCCCGAGCGCAAGAAGGTCGTCGACTTCGCCGGCCCCTACTATGTTACCGGCCAGGGCTTCCTGGTGCCCGCAGACAATGAGGACATCAAGGGACCCGACGATGTGACTGGCAAGAAGATCTGTTCGGTCGACGGTTCGAACTCCGCACAGCAGATCAAGGAGAAGAACCCGAAGGTCAACCTGGTCACCTACGACACCTATTCGAAGTGCGTGACCGACCTGGAGAGCGGTTCGGTGGAGGCCGTGACGACCGATGACGCGATTCTGCGCGGCTATGCGGCCCAGTACGACGGGAAGTTCAAGACGACCTCAGATCTGTTCACCGAGGAGCCCTATGGCATCGCGATGAAACACGGCGACACGACCATGCGCAAGGCCGTGAACAAGGCGCTGCAGGAATCCGAGGACAAGGGCGACTGGAAGAAGGGCTTCGAGCACACGCTGGGCGATTCCTCCCAGGTCCAGATTCCCTCCATCGAGGAATACTGAATCGCGGGGTATCCGGCATCGCGCGATCCGGCTGGGACGGGTCAGTCCCTGACCTTGCCGGAGTGCGCGTCGACCGCCACACTGTGCACGGCGCCGTCCTGGTCGAGTTCGAAAGTGTAGGTGGGGGAATCCTCGGTGCTGAGATCCCAGCGGATCAGGCTGCCGTCGGTCTGCGAGGTGGCAGCGTGCAGGGCCTTATCGTAGGACACGGTCTTGGAGTCGTCGACCGTGCCCACCTTCTCCTTCTTACCCAGCTGCTGGGAACCGTGATCGAGCGCCTTCGCGGAGATCGCGTCGATCACCGCCTGTGATTGCAGACGGCCGTTGACGGTGCGCACCTGGTAGGCCCAGGTGCGGTACAAGCGGTCATAGGACAGTTTCATCTCCTGCAGCTCGCCGCCGCCGGAGTATTCCCTGGCGGCGGCAACGGCCTGCTCGGGGTCGACGGGGACGGGCTTATCGGCGATGTCCGTGGATTTCCCGAAATCCTTGTGCTGGGCCTTCGGTGCGGCCGCCTTCGGCTTCTCCGCCGGCGCCGAGGCCTGCGCGGCTTGGTCGGAGGCCCCGGCTTCCTGCCCGGGGCCGTCGTGGTCGCCGGCAGGGGAGCAAGCGGCCAGAGCGCCCAGGGAACCTGCGGAAAGAACGGCTATGGCAGCAAGTCGAGTTGTCTTGGATAACATGCGGCCACGCTAACGACCCCGGACGCGCCAATGCAACCGAGGACCGGCCAGGGCGTGTCGAACCGGCGGCCGGACCGCCCGGTTGAGACCGGGTGATCCGGCAGTCCGATTCAGTCGGCCAGACCGCGCACGCGCACCGACAGGCAGGTCACGCAGCCCTCGAGCTTCTCGAACTCGGTGATCTCAACCGTCGTCACCCGGTATCCCAGGCCGCGGATCAGCTCAGCGGTCCGGGGTGCGGAGGCGGACATGACGACATGCGAATCGGACAGGCAGACGACGGCCGTTCCGTGTTCCTCGGGGACCGGGATGAAGCGCTCGAAGATCGAGGGGTTGTCGACGAAGTCGGGATAGCCGATCACCGTGCCGTCGGGCAGCGCGGTGACTGCGGTCTTCAGGTGCAGGACCTTGGTCACCGGCACGGCCACGACTGTGGCGCCCAGGGGCGTGAGGATGGCGCGCAGCTGGCGGATGCCCTCGGCATTGGTCCGGCCGCCCTGGCCCACATAGATCGTGTCGCCGATCTTGAGGATGTCACCGCCGTCCATGGTGCCGGGCTCTGTGATCTGGTTGAGTGAGCAGCCCAGCCCTGCGACGACACTGCGCGTGCCGGCGGGTTCGGCCTGGCGGCTGGGAGCGCCGGAGTGCATGGACACGGCGACATTCTTGTACATCAGCACGGAGTCCTCGACGAAAACCGCGTCAGCGCAGTCCGGGGCGGGTTCGACTTCGCGGGTATCCCAGCCGGCTTCCTGCAAAGTGTGGACATAGCCCTCCCACTGCTGCATGGCCAGAGGGACGTCGACCGGGACGCGCTCGATGTTGTCGACCAGTCCCTCATTCAGATTGGGGCTGGGTTTGCGGACCAGGGCGATCTTCGACATCGTCTGCCTTTCATATGGTTGTGTACTGCGAAAAATCAGAGGGCGGTTGGGGCGCGCCGTCTCCAGGATAGTGTGGTCCGGCTATTCGATTCGGCCTGGGTCCGCCGCCATCGCCAGGGTCGAATGCCGGCGGCTCCAGGTGAAGTAGAAGATCAGGGCCACGGCTATCCAGATGACGAAGGCGATGAGGGTGATCGGTTGCAGGCCGCTGATCACGTAGAGGCAGGCCAGGATCGACAGGACCGGGGTGACGGGGTATCCGGGGACCTTGAAGCCGCGGGGCAGGTCCGGCCTGGTCCGGCGCAGGATGATCACGCCCAGGCTGACCAGGAGGAAGGCAGTCAGGGTTCCGATCGAGGTCAGGTCGGCCAGGATCCCCAGAGGGAGGAGGCCGGCCAGGACGGCGACGACGGCGCAGACGATCCAGGCGCCCGCCGCGGGGACGTGGGTCCGCGGGCTGATCCGGGCGAAGACCCGCGGTGCCAGCCCGTCGCGGCTCATCGAGTACAGGATGCGCGTCTGGCCGTACAGGCAGATAAGGGTGACGGAGAAGATCGAGATGACCGCGCCGATCGCCAGCACCGTGCCCGGCCAGGTCTGCCCGACCAGGTTCTGCACGATGGTGGCCAGGCTGGCCTGCTGTGCGCCGAACTGTGCAGGGGCCTGCGCGCCCAGGGCCGCCACTGCGACGAGCAGGTAGATGAGCGTGACGATGGCCAGGCCCCCGATGAGCGCGCGGGGCATCGCCTTGCGGGGATTCTTGACCTCGCCGCCGGCGGTGGCGACAGCGTCCAGACCGATGTAGCTGAAGAACAGTGAACCGGTCGCCATCGAGATGCCCCGGATGCCCTCGGGGGCGAAGTTCGCGAAGTGGTCGGCGGTGAAGCCGGTGAACGCGATGCCCACGAAGACGATGAGCACGGCCAGCTTGATGAGCACCATGACACTGTTGGCGCGGGCCGATTCGCTGGCCCCGCCCAATAACAGCACCAGGCACAGGGCGACCAGGATGATGGCGGGGACGTTGACGATCCCTCCTGCATCGGGCGCGGCCGACAGCGCCGGTGGGAAGCTGATGCCGAACAGGTTCTCCAGGAGCAGGTTGAGGTATTCGGACCAACCCACCGCCACAGCTGCCGCGGACACGCCGTATTCCAAGATGAGGCAGGCGCCCACGACGAAGGCGATGAGTTCGCCCATGGTGGCGTAGGTGAAGGAGTACGAGGACCCCGAGGCCGGAATCGTCGAGGCCAGTTCGGCATAGCACAGGACGGTGAGTCCGGCGACCACGGCGGCCAGGACGAATGACACGATGACGGCGGGACCGGCTTCTGGAACGGCCTCCGACATGATGAAGAAGATCCCGGTTCCCACTGTCCCGCCGACCCCGATCATCATGAGGTGGAAGGTCGACATGGACCGGCGCAGGCCGGAGCCCTGAGCCTGGGGATCGGCCGGGAGGCGACGCCGGAAGAGCTGGCGGGCGAACGATTCTGCCACGATGGTCCTTTGCCGCTGGGCTGATGGGTGAACGCTCACATGCGGGTATGGGATGTTCACCCCAATCCATGCACGGAACCTAATAATTATGCACCCTGCTGGAAGTGGACGTCGGAACGGATCGGTGTGATCCTCACCCCAAGGAGGTTCCGACCGGGTGGCAGGTGGCCGGGACCGTGCGGATCAATCGTCGATGAAGGCCCGTTTCGTCGCGGTGTCCACCGTGACATCGACGTCCTTGCCGTCCTCGTCGAAGTCGAACGAGTAGTCGATGCGGCCGTCATCGGCCTCCAACGACCAGCCGGTCAGCCTGCCGGAGGACTTCTCCTGGGCCAGGGAAAGCGCCTCGGAATACGGCAGGGGCTTGTCGACCTCGATGGGCGTCTCCCGATCGTCTGTGGCCTCCTTGTGAACATCGACGACCTTGCCCGTAACCGCATCGACGGAGACCTCGTACTCCGTCCGGTCGTGTTGGAAGCCGAGTTCGTACTCCCAGGCGGAATTCCGCCGTTCGAAGTCCAGCTCGATCGTGTAGAAGGTGCCCTGCGCTTTCTGCTGCGCGGCCTCGAGTGCGGCCGCCGGTGTGATCGGCACGTTCTGTGTGGCCAGATCGATGTTCTCTCCGAAGGCCGAGGCGGTGGGAATCGTGGCGGGACCCGTGGAGTCCGTGGCCGCCGGGGCATCAACGGATGTGGGTGAGGTACTGGGGGCCGGGGCGCCGGAGCTCGGTGAGTCGGTCGGGGTGCCGGAGCCGCAACCGGCCAGCAGTCCGACCGCGAGGATGGGGGAGGACAGGGCGAGCAGAGTGCGGCTGGTGCGCTTGGTCGTCATATCATGAGATTAGCAAGCGAAGGTAAGATGCCTTTCATCTGTCCCGCAGGCTCTGGCTGCGGGGTTTCCCGCGGCTGCCGGGGCGGAAACCGCCGTGGTGGGCGGCCGCCCCGGCGGGCGGCCTCAGCGCCTCCGGCGCGCGGCCATCTTCGACTTGTAGATCGCCTTCTCATCGGCCGGCCAGGTCGATGTTGCCCGGCCCGCGCGGTAATGGGCGCGGGCCTCGTCCTGGCGGGCGGCCTCGGCGCCGTCGGCGATCGGGGCCCGGCGATGTTCGGGACCGAATCCGAAGGCCTCCACGACGTCCAGTGCATTGTCGGCCAGCAGGCCGCACAGTCGGTCGATCGCAGGACCGACCTGCCTGGCCCTGGCCATGGGCAGTCGACCGTACATCAGGTGCCAACCGATGTGCTGTTCGATCAGGCTCAGCCCGAATAGATCGCGCAGCCGTTTGACCAACTTCGCCTCGGCCGGGTGTGCCGCCCTGTCGATCTGCTTGTACTGCGCGTCGATGGCCTCCCATTTGAGCATCTCGACATAGGCGCGGGCGGCCTCGATGAGCTCGTGCTGATGCCGGTTGAACAGTTCGGCGGCGGCCTCCGGCGAGGCCTTGGCCGCAGGTCGCAGGTCGCCGGCCAGCTGCGCCACCATGACCCGCACGCGTTCGGCCAGCAGAGCCCCGATCAGTTTGCCCGAACGGATCCGCCTGGCGTTGAGTGCAGGGGTGAAGATGTCACCGATCGTGCGCCCCGCGCTGGCCAGGCCTGTGCGGTAGAGCGAGTGTTCGGCCGCCTGAGTGCCGATGTACCGGGCCACCCCGCCGAAGTCCACGTCCTTCAACTCGGCCGCGTAGTCTCCCAGCAGGCGTTTGCCCACCAACTGCAGCAGGACGGTGTTATCGCCCTCAAAGGTCGCATAGACGTCCAGATCCTGGTGCAGCCCCACCAAGCGGTTCTCGGCCAGGAATCCCTGGCCGCCACAGGCCTCCCGGCATTCCTGGACGATGTCCAGGGCGTCCCAGGTGCTCAGGGCCTTGAAGCCCGCCGCCCGTGTCTCCAGGGTCTGCCTGGCCTCGTCGGTGTCATCTGCGCCGGAGAAAACCCGCTCGAAGTCTCCCAGCAAAGACTCGTGGGCTGCGGCGTTCGCCCAGGTCCGGGCCAGCGCCGGCATGAGCCTGCGCTGGTGCTGGGCATAGTCCAGCAGGGTCGTCTCCTCGTCGGCGTCCGCGCCGGCGAACTGCCTGCGGGCCAGCGCATAGCGCACTGCGATGTCGAGTGCGAGCTTCGCACCGACCGTGGCCGCCCCGTCCAGGGACACCCGCCCCTGGACCAGGGTGCCGAGCATCGTGAAGAAGCGGCGCCCGGGCGATTCGATGTCCGAGGTGTACGTTCCGTCCGCGGCCACCTGGCCATAGCGGTCCAGCAGGTTGGCCCGCGGCACCCGGATCCGGTCGAAGGCGATGCGGCCGTTGTCCACGCCCGGCAGGCCGCCCTTGTACCCGTCGTCCTCGATCGTGATGCCGGGCAGGGGCTGACCCTCCTCCGTGCGCAGCGGGACGAACAGCGCGTGGATGCCGTGGTCCACGCCCCGGGTGATGAGACGGGCGAAGACGACCGCGGCCCGTGCATCCCTGGCGGCGTTGCCGATGTAGTCCTTGGTCGCAGCTCGGAACGGGGTGTGGACCTCGAATTCCTGTGTGGCGGGATCGTAGGTGGCGGTGGTGCCCAGCGCCGCCACGTCGGAACCGTGGCCGATCTCGGTCATCGCGAAGCTGCCCATTAGCTCGCCGGCCATAACGGCGCGTAGCCAGCGTTCGTGCTGGGCGGCATTGCCCAGGTGCTGGATCGCTCCGCCGAAGAGTCCGTATTGGACGCCGGCCTTGATCTGCGCCGAGGGGCTGGCCAGCAGAGTCTCCTCGAAGCCCGCGACATAGGCGGCGAAGGCCTCCTGCCCGCCCAGTGCTCGAGGCAGACTCTGAGCTGGAAAGCCCTGTTTGCCCAATTTCAATGCGGCGCGGGTGGTAGCCGATCGCTGCGCCTCGAGGCTGGGATCATCGGCGGGCTGTCGCAGGGCCGGGTCGCCGGCGAAGGCGCGACCGCGCAGGCGGAAGTCCCGGCGCGGGCCATCGGCCAGACCGGCCAGGACATCGTGGTCCACGGGCAGTCGCTCGGATCCTGCTGGGGTCTTCGAGGTGTCAGCGTTCATCGGTGGTCTCCTCCGGTGTGGGTGGAACGGTCGCAGGCTGCAGAGAGGCGCGCAGCCAGCCCGCGATCTGTGTGGAGACCGCGGCGATCTGGGCATCGGTGATCGGCGTCCCCGTGTGGGTCGCCAACCAGTGCTCGGTTGACATTCTGACGAATCCCACTGCGCCACGGGCCCAGATGTGGTCGTCCGGGGTCGACAGCCCCAGCCCGTGGATCAGGGATTGGGTCACGCGGGTGAAGAAGCCTTGATTGGTGCCGTCGTCTACGGCGGCCGCACAGAAGCGGTAGAGGCCAGGGGAGCCGGCGGCCAGTTCGACGAAGGAGTGGACCATCAGGGTGAGGGGATCGGCCGGGTGTGCGGTATCCGCCTGTGCGGCCTGGGTCAGATGGCGTTCGATCACGTCCATCGCCCAGGTGCTGCAGGCACGCTGCAGCCCCGCGCGATCGCCGAAGTAACGGTAGAGGACTGTCTTGGACGTCCGGGTGCGCGTCGAGATCTGATCCATGGACAGTTCGGAGCCGTATTCGGTGACGGCGGCGCGCACTGCTCGAAGCAGTTCGACGCGGCGGGTGGCTCTGTGTGTATCCCAGCGGGTGGACCGTCCATCTGGTGATGTGACAGACTTCATGTCAAACACAGTAGCAGGTACTCTTGGTAACAGGTAAATTCTCCTGCCCACCGACAAGGAGCCCCGGATGACATCCCAGTCACCACGCCGCGCCGCCATCCTCGGCGGCAATCGCATCCCATTTGCCCGGTCGAACCGGGAATACTCCCACGCCTCGAATCAGGACATGTTCACCTCGGCCATCGACGGGCTGGTGGCCCGGTACGGCTTGGCCGGGCGGGAACTGGGGGAAGTGGCAGGCGGTGCCGTGCTCAAACACTCCCGCGACTTCAACCTGACCCGCGAAACCGTTCTGGGCTCGGCCCTGGCGTCCACCACTCCGGCCTTCGATCTGGGCCAGGCCTGCGCTACCGGGCTCGAGGCAGTGGTGACCATCTCCCAGAAGATCCGCCTCGGACAGATCGACTCCGGTATCGCAGGGGGAGTCGACTCCGCCTCGGATGCGCCCCTGGCCGTGGGTGAACACGCCAGGGGAATCCTGCTGGAGGCGATGCGGTCGAAGACCCTGGCCGGACGCGTCAAGGCACTGAGCCGTCTGCGGCCCAGCGATCTGGCGCCGGCTGCTCCGAGTACGGGGGAGCCGCGCACCGGACTGTCCATGGGCGAACACCAGGCGCGCACAACCGCCGACTGGGCGATCTCCCGGCAGGCACAGGACGATCTGGCCCTGGCCTCGCACCGGAACCTGGCCGCGGCCTGGGATGCGGGCTTCTTCGACGACCTGGTCACCCCGTATCTGGGGGTGGTCCGCGACACCAATCTGCGCCCCGATTCCACCCCGGAATCGCTGGCCGGCCTGCGTCCGGTCTTCGGCACCTCCCTGAATACGGCCGCGACGATGACGGCGGGCAATTCGACACCCCTGACCGACGGCGCCTCTGCCGTGCTGTTGGGCAGTGAGGATTGGGCTCAGTCCCAGGGACTATCGCCCCTGGCCTATCTGGTCGATGCGCAGGCGGCCGCCGTGGACTTCGTCACCGGAGACGAGGGCCTGCTGATGGCCCCGGCCTACGCCGTCCCCAGACTGCTCGAGCGCAACGGTCTGAGCTTCGAGGATATCGACGTCTTCGAGATCCACGAGGCCTTCGCCTCCACCGTGCTGTGTCACCTGGCCGCCTGGGAATCCGAGGAGTTCTGCCGCGAGCGGCTGGGCCTGCCCGGTGCCCTGGGACCGATCGACCGGGACCGGCTCAACCCGCTGGGCTCCTCCCTGGCCGCCGGCCATCCCTTCGCGGCGACGGGCGGGCGGATCATCGCGACCACGGCGAAGTACCTGCACGCCACGGGCAAGCGCCGCGCACTGGTATCGATCTGCGCGGCTGGCGGTCAGGGCCTCGCGGCGATCGTGGAAGCGGCATGAGAGGGCAGGGGAAGACGATGGGAAAACGGAATACGACGGGTGATGCGTACCTGGACCTGGTCAACGGACCGTTGAAACTGCTGGCCAAACAGTTGGGCCTGCCCCGGCCGGTCCCGCTGCGCCGCTTCGGCGAATCGGGCTCGGAGCCGGCTTTCCAGGACGGACCCGTGCTGATCCTCGGGCGCGCGGACCCGGCGGATGCGGTTGCGGGCCTCGTGCTCGAGGCCGGATTCGCAGTCCACCGGCACCGGGACCCCTCCGCCCGCTACCAGGGCATCATCGCGGTGCTCGCCGGGGCCGAGGACGTCGATGAGCTGGCCGAGCCCGCCCTGACGATCGGCGCTGCGCTGCGGTCTTTGCGGCCCTGCTCGCGCATCATCACGATCTCCGATGCGACGGACTCCGTCCTGCACGATCCTGCCAGGGCCGCGACCGCGCAGGCGGTGCTCGGACTGACCCGGTCCCTGGGCCAGGAGATGCGGGCCGGGACCACGGCCAACGGCATCCTGCTGAACGAGGCGCCCATCACCGCGCCCTCCGTCGCCTCGACTCTGGCCTTCCTGCTGTCAGCCAAGTCCGCCTACATCGACGGGCAGTTCCTCACCGTCGACTCCACGTCCGGTCGGGCAGTCGGGACCGTGGAGATGGCAGGGCTCGGTGCGGCGGGGCCGCTGGCCGGCCGGACCGCAGTGGTCACGGGTGCCGCTCGCGGGATCGGCGCCGCCATCGCACGGGTGCTCTCACGCGACGGTGCCACGGTCTACGGGGTGGACATCCCGGCCGCGGGCCAGGCCCTTGCCGCGACCATGAACGAGGTGTCGGGAGTCGCGATTCAACTCGATATCACGGCACCGTACGCGGGCGCGCGCATTGTGGAGGCCGTCGGAGCGCCCATCGACGTCCTCATCAACAATGCGGGAATCACCCGCGATCGGATGCTGGCGAATATGGAGCCGGCGGGTTGGGAATCCGTTCTGGCGGTCAACCTCAAGGCGGAACTGGCCCTGGATCGATCCCTGAACGAGTTGGAGGCCTGGGGCGAGCATCCGCATGTTGTCGCACTGGCCTCGACCTCGGGAATCGCGGGCAATAAGGGGCAGACGAACTATGCCGCGGCCAAGGCCGGGGTGATCGGCCTGACCCGTGCTGCTGCGGCCGAATTCGCTGCCAGGGGCGGGACCATCAACGCCGTGGCCCCCGGCTTCATCGAAACGGAGATGACGGCGAAGATGCCGCCGCTGCGCCGCCAGGTGGCCCGGCGCGTGTCCAGCCTGCAGCAGGGCGGGCTACCACTGGACGTGGCCGAGGCCGTCGCCTTCCTCGCCTCCGAGCACGCAGGTGGAATCAACGGGCAGACCCTACGGGTCTGCGGACAGAACATCGTGGGGGCCTGAGATGGGACGGATGAGCACCTATGCGAAGGCGGCGGCCTCGGCCCTGCCCAAGCCCGGCCGGGCACGGCCGGATGCGCAGGCGCTGTTGGCCGTGCCGGCCGTCGAGGCGAGGGTCGGAGTCGACCGTGACCGGCTGGCGGCCTTCGTCCACGCGGTGCATGGCACTCTGCGGACCGAGGCCTCGGCCGGTTACCTGCACACCCTGGGCTTCCTGCCCGCGATGGAGCTGATGACGAGCCCGGGATTCGGCCTGCCGGTGATGGGCATGGTGCATGTGCACAACAGCTTCGTCCAATACCGGCCGGTGGTCGTCGGCGATGAGCTCGACCTGCGTGTGGAAGTCACCGCGGTGGAGCCCCATAAGAGGGGCACAACCGTGGGCATCACCGTCACCGCCTGCCATCGCGGCCGGGCCGAGCCTGCATTTCGAGACACCTCGACCTATCTGGCCCGCGGCCGCTTCCTGTCGGGCGGACCGGATCCGGAGGACACTGCTGTGGGGGAGTCCGCGCGCCGCACCCTGCCCTTCGATCCGGCGGTCACGCCGCAGGCCCTGTGGCGCCTCGACACCTCGGTCACCCGGGACTATGCGCGTGTCTCCGATGACATCAATCCGATCCATCTGAGCACCCCGGCGGCGAAGGCCTTCGGATTCCCCGCGCGGATCGCCCATGGCATGTACTCGGCCAGCCGTGCCCTCGCAGTAATCGACCCGCATGTGTCGTACTTCATATGGGAGGTTTCCTTCGCCGGGCCCATCGTCCTGCCGGCCACGGTGACGCTGGCGTACTCGAATGCCGAGGCTCCGGTCGGGGCATTGAGAGAGGACGGACCTGTCGATGACGATGCCGAATTCCGCGGGATTTCGCGGCAGAAGACGGTTTTCCAGGTGTTCGACGCCAAGCGGGGCAAGCCCCATGTGTTGGGCTCCGTAACGTTCCCGCAGGACTGATTCGACGGCTCTGCGCAGGATGGCCGCGCGATTTTGCAAACCCCCACAGTCCGTGTAATGTATTCCTTGTTGCCCGGCGCGGGTGGCGGAATAGGTAGACGCGCTAGCTTGAGGTGCTAGTGCCCAATATATCGGGCGTGGGGGTTCAAGTCCCCCTCCGCGCACAGTTGTCCTGAGTCGCAACAAGGACAGCAGGAAGGCCCCGGAGTTTTCACTCCGGGGCCTTCCTGCTGTCCGAACCCATACCGTGAAGTGGGCAGTTGACTTTCAGCGGGATGGGGCAATCTTCGCCTTCGACGCTACCACTGTGATCACGCGGCGGCCGGCGCGGGAGAGTGAGAGGCCCTCGTCTGGCGGCGTGATCGGCTACTACTATGGACAAGGAGAATCGGCTTAGTACGCTGACTGGATTCTCTGCCGGGGTGTCGACGATGGCCTCGCAGAAACGTGGAGGAGAGCATCTTGTTGGTAGCGCGCGGTGGAGACATCCTCACCTACGAAACCAGCACATCTCGGGTTCTCGCCTCGGTCGTGGTGACCATTGTGCTGGTCGTCTTCAACGCCATATTCCTGATGGCCTACCGCCGTTCTCCCGACACCCGGCGCAAATCACTGGTGACAGGGCTCAGCTGGTTGACAGTGGGGGCGGTCTTCATCGGACTCGTATGCATTTCCGGAAGGCCGCTGCCCGTAATCGACGAAGAAGCCGCGGAGGCCAAGCTTGTGAAGAAGTTTGGCATCTACGACGTCAGGCTCGTGAACAACGACTTCGACCCCGAGGCCGCGATCGGTGATGAACCGACGGACGATTCGCCCGAATTCATCGGAAAACTGGGAGTGAGATGCGATGACACCGGCCAGGCGAATCCCGGCGATTATTCCGATGCATTTGATTACATGCAAGTGCAGTTTCGGGCGTCGTTCGCCGATAACGGCAATGGGATCACGAACATCACGATCATTGAACCGGCCGGTTTGAAACCCGAGGACATCGCCTGGGGGCACTCGCCCGGACGCTGACACCGACGTATCCCGCGTTGACCACTCCTACACGCAGCGCGGCCCTGCCTCACGTGAGTGATCAATCCTGGGGGAGTCCCGTCGTGCGGTGCCGGCTGTCCCCCGCGAGGATTCCGTAGATAAGAGTGTCGGTCCATTCGCCCTTGCTCCACCAGTCCTGTCGCAGATGGGCTTCGTGTTCCATGCCGAGGTTGCGGGCGAGCTTGGCCGAGGCGGTGTTGCGCCCGTCCATCTGCGCGGTGACGCGATGCACCCGAAAGTGTTCGAATGCGAGATCGAGCACGGCCGCTACGGCCTCGGTCGCAAGTCCCTGACCGCCGAAATCCGTATCGAGCACCCAGCCGATTTCACAGACCCGGTGTTCTCGGTCGGTGAACCACAGCTGTACATCGCCGACCAGCCGGCCGGCGTGCTCGATGACGAGGGCGAGCGCCCCGGTCTCACCGTCCAGGTCGGTTTTCGGTACACGCTCCGCGGTCTTGACGATGGCGTCCTGAGGTGTCCACGGTTCGTCCAAGAGGAACCGCGCGACCTCGGGACGACAATAGACAATCCGGAGCGCGTCGGCGTCGTCGGTGCGGTGGACGCGGAGTATGAGACGCTCGGTGCGCAGTGGGAGGAAGCTCGGTTTCATCCCGGCCCAGCATACTCAATTCGTGAACAGGACTTCGTGACACGGGCTGCTGCCCGACAAACAGGGAAGCATGTGAGGGCCTGGGCGGTTTTAAGCGCTAGTCGCCGTCGAGTGCGAACGTCACGATATCTACCGGATCGGTCGTTCCGAGGCCCGGATAGTGACTCTCCAGGGCCGTATGAAGGTCTTCGAGGCAGGTGAAACCATCTTTTATCGCGATGTCCTCGGTCGCCTCGTCGCGGGCGATCGTGCGGACATCGGTGATGGTAGCGGGGATGACGACGACCTCACCGTCTTCTTTCTCAAAGACGAGCTCTGCGGAACCCGGTCTGAATGGGTCGTCGATTCGGATGGTCTGCGTTTTGGAGCCCGATCTGATGGGACCCTCGTACCCTTCCCACATATAGAGCTTCTGCGGTTGGTCGACGGCACGCCAATCGTAGGCCAGGGGCAGCAGCTCTGCGGCGGTGCGCGTAGTGAGCCCGTTCGCATCACGTACGACGAAACGTATTCTCGGATCCATGTCGAAGATGACCTGGCGGCACTTTCCGCACGGGGATATGACGTCACCTGTGGAGCCGTAGACTGCTGTGACCGCGACGATCGGGTCCGTGGGCACAGACGAAGCGTGATTGGACAGCGCGGCGATTTCCCCGCATGGCCCGCCCAGGAAGTGATAGGTGTTGAGCCCGAGAACGACCTGGCCGGAAGCGGTGAGCAGACCGGCCGCAACTGTATGATCGTAGTCGTCGTTCCAGCGCGCGGCATGTTCGCCGGTGAGTCGGACCAAGTGTCGCAGTTCATCACTGATCATTCGATTCACTTTACGGCACGGGCTTTCCTCTCAGGGATCCGGCAGAAGTCTTGATCGGTACCTGTGTAGTACCCGGTTGAGCAGTCCGGCTGGTCAGTCGACGTCGACGGTCCGCACGAGGATCAGAGCGATACTCACGCAGACCGAGGCCAGCGGTCCGACAAGCCCACCGAGCGCCGACACCGCGAGGATCAAGCCGTATCCCGCCTCGTCCACACCAAGTTGCCGCTGGGTGAAAACGACGAGGATCGAAAACGGGAGCATATTGCCGATGGTGGCGATGGCTCCGCTCACGGCCAGCCCTCCGTCGCCTCGATCGTGCGTGAGCCGGACTGCACCAGTTGTGACTTACCTCGAGATCGAGGTGCGCGCCGCAGAGTCTACGGTCGAGGCCGTGACGGGACCGGCGGAGCGGTCCAGGCGATCATCCGCCCACACGCCGATCGGGATTCAACGAGTAAGCGCACGAGCGCGTACAACGTCGACAGTCCGGCGACCCAGCGTGGGTCATCGGTGAGGGAAGTGGCTGTGTGTGTGGGGGGGGAGGGAGATAATCGAGACGAATGCCAATCCGTCTCCGCGATAGGCTCGAGCACATGGAAACCACGTCCTCCTCTGCCCAAGCGCCGCACAATGGCCATTCCCTCACTGAAATAGCGCTTCACTTCCTCTACGACCGGATTCGTCCGGACACTGCACCCAACGGAGCCGTCGCCGTTGACAGCGTCCGCCGGGCCCCGGCCAACACCGATTCCGCAGACGGCCCCACAGAGGAACTGGCCGCCAGGTTGGCTGCGCAGGAGATCACCGTCGACCCTGCCGGAATCCTCGCCCGCGCCGCAGCGGGCCGAGCCGCGGCCGCGGTACCCGGAGCCGCTGTGATGAGTGTGCAGGCCTACGACCGAGCCAGGACGCACTGGCTGGGGGAGGTCGGCGCACAGGCGGCGGCGGGGGAGCGGGCCTGGCCGCCCACCTCGCAGACGGTGATGAAGCACTTGGGCGCCGGGCGCTGGAATCCGGCACTGGCGGCGGCCGGACTGCCCACGGCCAGCACCGGCCGGCCCGCCGGCGCCACCCGCTTCTCCGCTGCGGACTACG
This sequence comes from Brevibacterium sp. 91QC2O2, assembly GCF_024580695.1. Lineage (NCBI taxonomy): Bacteria > Bacillati > Actinomycetota > Actinomycetes > Micrococcales > Brevibacteriaceae > Brevibacterium > Brevibacterium sp. 91QC2O2. The sequence continues at coordinate 158,336 of NZ_JANIJY010000001.1, forward strand.
ACGGGCTGATGGTCCGGTACGCGCAAGAGGACCCCGCCGGTTCCTTCACCGCCTTCAGTACCTGGCTGTCGGCCCTGCGTAGCGGCGGTGGGAATCTGCCGTCGCCGGCGGCGGTGCGCCGCCATTATGGTTCATGGTCGGCCGCCAGGGCCGCTGGGGGCGGCGCCCCCGCGTCCGAACACTGACATCGGAGGCGCTCTGACGAGGAACGATGGATAGGATGTGAGGACCGACACGCAGGGAGGAGCTTCCGCCTGCACCCGATGAAAGGACCATCCATGACAGGATCCGCGGACGCCGCGCAGACCGACTTCACCCAGGCCGCCGCCGAGGTCACAGCGATTGCGCAGGACCTCATCCGCTTCGATACCCAGAACTGGGGCGATGGGAAGGCGAACCCGGACCTCCCCGCAGCCGAGTACATCAAGGGCAAGTTCGACGAAGTGGGCCTCGAATCGACCATCTACACCTCCGGTGAGGGTCGCGCGAACCTACTGGCCCGGATCCCCGGACGCAACCCCGAACGCGGCGCCCTCGTCGTCCACGGCCACACCGACGTCGTTCCAGCAGACGCCTCGGAATGGAGCGTCGACCCCTTCGGCGGGATCATCAAGGACGGTCTGCTGTGGGGCCGTGGTGCGGTCGATATGAAGGACATGGACGCGATGATCATCGCGTCCGTCCGCCACCTGGTGCGCCAGGGCGTCCAGCCCGACCGCGACCTCGTCATCGCGTTCTTCGCCGACGAGGAGGCCGGGTCCGCCTTCGGTGCGAAGTTCATGGTCGACAACCACGCCGGCCTGTTCACCGGCGCCACCGATGCGGTCTCGGAGGTGGGCGGCTACTCAGTGGACATCCGCGGGCAGCGGGCCTACCTCGTGCAGACGGCGGAGAAGGGCCTGCTGTGGCTCAAACTCACGGCCCGCGGTTCGGCCGGGCACGGCTCCCAGGTCAACCGCGACAACCCGATCACCAAACTGGCCCAGGCGGTCGCCCGGATCGGCGAACACGAATGGCCGCAGGAAATCCCGATCGCCACCCAGCAGCTGCTGCGCGGGGTGTCCGATATGACCGGCATCGAGTTCGCGGCGGAGAACTATGGGGCCCTGCTCGATGAGCTGGGCAGTGTGCAGAAGTTCGTCGGGGCGACCTTCAACAACATCTCCAACCCGACCCTGCTCAGCGGTGGCTACAAGCACAATGTCATCCCGGGTGAGGCGAGCGCCCTGATCGACTGCCGGCCGCTGCCCGGGCGCACCGAGGACATGATGCTCACCATCAAGGAACTGGCCGGCCCCGATGTCGAGGTCGACACCCTGATCGAGGGCGTGGCGCTGGAGACGCCGTTCACCGGCCGCACTGTCGACGCGATGGTCTCCTCCCTGCAGGCCGAGGACCCCGGTGCCACTGTGCTGCCCTATGCGCTCTCCGGGGGAACGGACAACAAGCAGCTCAGCCGTCTGGGCATCACCGGCTACGGCTTCGCGCCACTGCAGCTGACGCCCGATCTGGACTTCCCCGCCATGTTCCACGGAGTCGACGAGCGGGTCCCGGTCGCAGCACTCGAATTCGGCACTAGGGTGCTGGGCCGGTTCATGCTCGACTCCTGAACTCGTCGCGGGCGGACGAGGCTAGACCTCCACCCTGGTCCGCCCGCCCGGCTTCCGGCCGGGCAGGGCGGCGATCAGGGCGCCGATGACGACGATGAGCATGGCCAGTAGGTTCAACGGCGCCAGAGCATGCGCGGCATTGCCGGTGAAGACATCGATCAACAACGACCCGACAAGGTTGCCCAGCAGTGTCGACATGCTCAGCATCAGCACGCCCAGCCGGGTCACTGCGGCAGTGGACACGCCGATGAAGATCACGCCCAGCGCACCGCCGGTGAACATCCACCAATCGCCAGGCAGGGCAACCTCCCAGCGCAGCGGCGTGACCAGCCCGGCGACGACACCGGAGCACAGGAGCAGGAACAGCGTTCCGACGAGGAAGTTCGTCGTGGTCGCGGCGACCGCGGACCGTGTCGCGTTCTTGATCCGGCCGTTGAAGGCCTGTTGGAACCCGGTGAGGATGCCGGAGACCACGGGCAGCAGGGGCGCCCACCAGGCGATCCCTCCTGTCAGACTGCCCACGGAGGACACGATGACACCCGCGATGACGATGACGACGCCCAGGATCCGGGTCGTGGACAGGGGCTTGCGTCCACCCGGCGGCAGGTTCGTGTTGTCCACGATGAGAGCGCCCAACAGCTGACCGGACAGGAACGACAGGGTGAACACCGCGACCCCGAAGATCGGCACCGTCAACGATTGGGAGATGACGATCGTGGAACCGGCGATACCGCCGGTGAGCATCCACCAGGGGATCCGGCCCGACTTGATCAGGGAGATCTCGCGGACCGCCGCACGCCGTGACCCCGGAATCACGAGCACGATGACGATCATGATGATCAGTCCGGTCGCGAAGGAACTGGTGGCGGAGAAGATTCCATGACCGAGCACTCCGGCCAGAGCGCCATTGGCCTTGCCCTGGCCTGCCATGCCGATACCGGCGCCCACTGCCAGCAGAGCGGTCGAGGCGAAGGCCAGATTGCCCGCCGACTGGGCGGTGCGGGTCCCGGTCATGCGGTGCGCTGCATTCGAATGATCCTGCGCTTGAGCACTACGGTTCTGGCCCCGCCGAAGTGGATGAGGGTCCGAGCGAGTTCCCATTTGCCGTACTCGGTGGCCTCACTGACCTCGCGGTAGGCCACCGACTTGGGGGTGTGGGGTTGGAACCGCACAGTGCGGTACTCGTATTCGATATCGGCCCTGGTGCGCTGCATGCGCGCTCCTTTCGTCTGCCAAGGTGCTCAGTCGCGCCCTGTGCGTCACTGTATCAACGGGGCATCGGGTTGACGGTACGCTAGGGGAATGGCCCAGATCATATTCGTGCGCCACGGCGAGTCCAGCGCGAATGTCGACAAGGTACTCGCCGGCCGTACTCCCGGAGTCCACCTGAGCTCCCGCGGGGTCGAACAGGTCACCGCTCTGCGCGAGGCCATCTCCGCCATCGCGCCGCAGCGGATAGTCCGATCGAGCGTATTGCGCTGTCGTGAGACCGCCGAACTCCTGTTCCCGGATCGCCACCGGGCGATTGCGATCCATCGGGCCTTCGACGAGGTCGATTACGGCCAGTGGTCGGGCCGCCGGCTCGCCGACTTGGGACGGCTGTCGGCCTGGGCCGAACTGGTGGCGCATCCCGGCTCCGTCGAGTTCCCGGGAGGAGAGTCCCTGGCCGAGGCCTATGCCAGAGCCCGCAGGGGTGTGGCCGAACTGCTCGACGGAGCGGGCGAAAGCGAGCGCATCGTCGTCGTGACACACGGCGACATCGTCAAATTCGCCCTGCTGGACGCACTGGGCCTGGGCCTGGGCGGGCTGCACCGGCTGACGGTGGCGACCGGGACCTTCAGCCTCGTCGACTACACACGGCCGGACGCCCCGATGGTCTGTGCCGTCTCCGCCGCCGGTCCCGCACAGCGGGCCCGCGGCACCCTGGGCGGGTAGCGGGGCCCGCCGCGGTCGCTCAGGCGTGGAGCAGGCCCGTGCCCAACAGGATGTAGAGCACAATGCCCAGTGCGATCCGGTACCACACGAAGGGCGCGAACGACTTCGTGGAGACGAACTTGAGGAAGCCCACGATCACGGCGTAGCCGACGCCGAAGGCGATTACGGTGGCCAGGGCGGTGGGGCCCCAGCCCAGGGTCATCGGCTCGTCCACGGCCTTGGCCGCGGAATAGAGCCCCGAGAGGAAGACCGCGGGCATCGCCAGCAGGAACGAATACCTGGCCGCGGCTTCACGGGTGAAGCCCATCAGGCGCCCGGCCATGATCGTTCCGCCAGAGCGCGAGACCCCGGGGATCAGCGCCAGCGCCTGTGCCAGACCGTATCCCACGCCCTGCTTCCACGTCATCTGATCCAGGGTGAGGTCCCGCCGTCCCAGCCGGTCGGCTATACCCAGGATGATGCCGAAGACGATGAGCATGGTCGCGGTGATCCACAGGCTGCGCAGGGTCGAGGTGATCGCATCTTCGAACAGCAGTCCCAAGACGCCGATGGGAATGGAGCCGATGATGACCCACCAGCCCAAACGGACCTCGGGGTCCTTTCTGTCCCACTTGCCCACCAGTGCCATACACCACTTCGAGATGATGCCGACGATGTCGTTCCAGAAGTAGACGAGCACGGCCGCCTCTGTGCCCAACTGGATGATGGCGGTGAAGAAGGATCCCGGTTCGCGGCCCGGCATGAGGAATTCCCCGACGATCGACAGATGGGCCGAGGAGGAGATCGGCAGGAACTCGGTGAGTCCCTGCACAATGCCCATGATCGCGGCGATGAGCCAGTCCAGCATGCAAAACCTTTCAGAGTGGTCGGCCGCCGGGCCCGTGCCGACGGTCGATTGAATACCCTAGACAGGTTATCCGGTAGTCTCATGGGATATGGAGCGAAATCGCGTTGGCAACTCGGGTTTAGAGGTATCTTCCGTCACTCTGGGTGCCTTCGAATTCGGCCGCCGGGTCGACGGGGAAACCGCTTCCCGACTACTCGAGGACTATGCCGAGGCCGGGGGGACTCTGGTGGAACTGCCGTCCTTCGCCGGTCCCGCCGCAGATGTCCTTGGTACCGCTGGGATCCCCGATTCGGTATCGGTCGCCGCACGGGTGGGGATCGTCGGGTCGGGGGAGAACGCGCATGTCAATGCGGGCAGAGCCACTCTGCTCGCCCAGACCAGGTCCCTGCTCCAACGGTTGGGCCGTGACCGGATCGATTTGCTGGTCCTCGACGGCTTCGACTACGACACTCCATTGGACGAGACCGCAGCCGCGGTCGACCAGCTATTGAGAAGCGGCCAGGTCGTCCACGTGGCTGCCGCCTACCTCACCGGTTGGCAGCTGGCCACGCTGCGCGGAGCCGGCATCGACGTGGTGGCGGCCTGCAATGAACACTCTCTGTTGGCCCGCGAGGTCGAACAGACGGTCTTCCCCGCAGCGGATTATCTGGGAGTCGGCATTCTGGCCGGTGCGGGGCTGGGCCGAGGGCTGCTCACCGGCCGCTACCAGGGTCAGTCCACCGCCGGCACCCGCAAGGAGACGAGCGCCGCGGACTACGTCGACGAACTCGACACCGAGGCATCGCGGGCGGTGATCAGTGGAGTACTCAAAGCCGCCAGCGCCCTGGGGACATCCGCGGTGGACGTGGTGATGGCCTGGAACCGGCTGCAGCCGCAGGCCAGCACGATCGTAGCGCCCCGAACTCCGGAGCAGTTGGCCGAGGTCATCGACTCGCAGTTGGTCCTGGCTCCGGAGATTCTGGAGGCACTCGATCAGATCTCCGACCCCGTCTACCGATCCTCTTCCTCGACGTCTGCATAGTCATCGTCGTCCAACTCATCGTCGAAGTCATCTGAGTCCGAGTCCTCGGCATCCTCTTTGGCATCCTCGATGTCGTCGTAGAGCTCGAAGGGCGTGACTTCGTCGAACGCGGTGAAGATCGCATCGTCGTAGTCGTCGAAGGCGTCTGCCAAGGCGGTGTAGGCGGCGCGCACGTTCTCGTCGGTCGAGCCGCTGCGGTGCGCCGCAGCCTGGAAATGGGCTCGGACGGCGGAAAGGAATTCTTCGAGGGCGACCTCAGGCTCTACGCTCATGGCGTCATTCTAACCGTGCACGCAGTGACAGGCGATAGGCTTGGACCATGGCTTCTCAGGTTTTCGAGCATTCCAACCCCGACCGCTTCATCGTGGGTACCGTCGGACTTCCTGGGGACCGTACCTTTTACCTCCAGGCCAAGTCCGAGTCGCGCGTGACGACGGTGAAACTGGAGAAGGAACAGGTCGAAATGCTCTCGGAGCGGATGGCCGAACTGCTCGACATGGTCCGGGCCAAGACCTTGGCCGTAGACGAGATCCCCGCGACGGCGCTGCCCCGTCATTACGACAATGCCGGACTCTCGATGCCCGTCGACCCGGAATTCAGGGTGGGGACGATGAGTCTGGGTTGGGACACGGGACTCTCCCGACTCCTGGTCGAATGCTATGAACTCTCTCAGGCCGATGCCGAATCCGGTATCACCGCGGATCCCGATGACGATGAACGGGCCGTCTTCAAAGTCGTCCTGTCCGGCGCCCAGGCCCGCGAATTCTCCCGGAGGGCGGATCAGGTGGTGGGCGCCGGTCGGGAGGACTGCCCCTTCTGTTCGTTGCCGCTGGACCCCGGCGGACATCTGTGCCCACGGGCCAATGGAGTGGCACGCTGATGACGCCGGCCGAACTCCTGGACCACGGCCGGGTCGAGGTGTTCGGAGAGATTCCGGGAGCCAGCAATGCTACCTACATGGTCAGTGTCGAGGCCGACGGGTCGATCGCCCGTGCCGTCCTCAAGCCCCGTGCCGGAGCCCGGCCCCTGCACGACTTCGATGTGGAGACCCTGCCCGCCAGGGAAGTCGCGGCCTTCGAACTCTCACGGTTCCTCGGCCTGGACTGTGTGCCGCCCACCGTGCTGCGTGAGGATTTGGGGGAACTCTCAGGTTCACTCCAGGCCTATGTCAGCGCCTCCGGCGGGCAGGAGGTCGATGTGTATGAAGCGGGTAGGGTCCCGGCCGATGTGCTGCCGGTCTTCCGCGCCCAGGGCGATGACGGCTCCGAACTCGTCATCGCCCACACTCCCGCGGTCAGGCGGATCGCGTTGCTCGACCTGCTCATGGGAAACGCCGATCGCAAGGGCGGCCACGTGCTCACCGGCAGCTGGGACCCACAGCACCGTGCGCCCGGAGTCTACGGGATCGACAATGGGCTGAGCCTGGCCACCGGCGACCGGTTGCGGACCCTGCTCTGGGGCTTCGCAGGGGAGCCGCTGACCGTCGATGAGGTCGAGGTGCTGCGGGCTGCCGCCGATGTCGGTGCCGTCGCCCACGTCCTCGGTCCGCTGCTCACCGCGGACGAGGTCTCGCAGGTCGCCGTGCGCGCCACCGCACTGCTGCGCGCGGGGGAGTATCCCGATCCGCCGACTGACCGCTATCCGCTGCCCTGGCCTCCGTTCTAGCGGCCGGGGGCCGGGATTGGCGCCGGTGGCTTCAAAAAGCCATGACGATATGTATGCTTGGTCGGGTGAGATCATGGTCGAAACCTAGTATTCCCGTCCTGCCCACCCGGGGCCCGGCCCCCACCGCGTACAGCACCTCGGCCCGCGGTCCCGTCACCATCACCGGTGACGGCGCGCCCCGCCTGTACGTCTGCGGGATCACCCCCTACGATGCGACACACATGGGGCACGCTGCGACCTACGTCGCCTTCGACACCCTGGTCCGCGTCTGGCGCGACGCAGGGTTCGATGTGACCTATGTGCAGAACACCACGGATATCGACGACCCCCTGTTGGAACGTGCCGACGACACCGGCGTCGACTGGCGTGCGCTGGCCGATGAACAGATCGAGCTCTTCCGCACCGATATGGAGGCACTGCGGGTGATCCCGCCGGCGCACTACATCGGCGCCGTCGAATCGATCCCCGATGTCGTGGCCGCGGTGGAAGACCTCGTGGCCAAGGGCGCCGCCTACAGCCTGGACAACGGCGATGTGTACTACCGGGTCGACACCGAGGTGCGCCCGCCGTTCGGCTCCGAGAGCCACCTGGACCACGCGCAGATGATGCGGTTCTTCGCAGAACGCGGCGGCGATCCCGAAACTCCGGGCAAGGAGAACCCCCTGGACGCTCTGCTGTGGCGCTCCGCTCGGCCCGGAGAACCCAGCTGGCCGGGTGCCTCGTTGGGCGAGGGCCGACCGGGCTGGCACATCGAATGCGCTGTGATCGCCGGCAAGTACGCGGGATTCCCCCTGACCGTGCAGGGCGGGGGATCCGATCTGATCTTCCCCCACCACGAAATGTGTGCGGCCCATGCCACGGCCCTGACGGGCACACCCTTCGCCGAGGCCTATATGCACACGGGAATGGTCGGACTCGACGGGGAGAAGATGTCGAAGTCCAAGGGCAACCTGGTCCTCGTCTCCTGCCTGCGGGCCCAGGGCGTCGACCCCGCCGCGATCCGTCTGGCCATCCTCGCCCACCACTACCGGTGCGATTGGTTCTGGGACGAGCCCCTGCTGGCCAGCGCCCAGGACAGGTTGGATCAGTGGCGCGCGGCCGCGCGCTCGAATGTTCCGGTCGCCGCGGGCGAGGTGCTGGCCGATCTGCGCGCCGCCCTGGCCGATGATCTGGACACCCCGAGCGCGCTGGGCGTCATCGACGAGTGGGCTGCGGCCCGCGGCGATGGATCGTCGCCGGCTGCGGCCGACCAGCTGGAGATCGTCCAGGCCGTGGACGCCCTGCTGGGCATCGACCTGCTCGCGGACTGAGCAGGAGGGGCCCTGGCCCCGCTATTCGCGGCGGCGCAGGTATCGTTCGATCTCGCGGGCGATCGCCTCGCCGGTGGCCTCCGGTAGATCTGCGGCGTCCACCTGTGACTCCAATTCCTCGACCAGGCCCGCCAGATCCGCGTCATCGGCGACCAGCGCATCGACCCCGGCCAGCCAGGCCTCGGCCTCTACGTGGATCTCACGATGGTCGACCAGCAGCCCGGTCAAGTCCTCGAACACTCCCAGCAGTGCCAACAGCGCCTTGGGATTCGGGGCCGCCAGTGCATAGTCGGGCGCCAGCACCCAGGCATTGACCGGTTCGCACCCGGAGGCGGCCAGCAGCGGCTGGACGAAGCCCATGAAGCCGGTGGGGCCCTCGTACTCCTCCGCGACGACCGCCTCCCCGTGCGCGGCGGGATCCTCGCTGGTCAGGGTCACCGGCAGCGGCCGGGTATGGGGAACCTCGGCGGCCAGTGCGCCCAGGGACACCACCCGATCACCGGTGGAGACTAAGTCGAGGAATTCCGTGGCGAACCTGGACCAGTGCAACTGCGGTTCAGGACCGAGTACGACCCTGATCGGATTGCCGCCGCCGGGCACCGTGCCGTCGAAGCACTGCAGGGACGGCATCCGGATGACGGGACCGGCGGGGGTGCGCTCGATCAGCGGACGGGCGCAGGTCAGATCATAGAATTCCTCCCCGGCGAGTTCGGGCCCCGGGGACAGGTTCCACTGTTCGATGAGGTGGCGGGCCAGATCGGAGGCCGCATTGGCGGCGTCCGTCCAACCCTCGAGGGCGATGACGACCAGGCGCTGCCCGGCTGACAGATACGACATGCCTCCAGGCTACCCGCGCACTAGGGTGGAGGGTGTGAAACTCAAAGCAGTCCTGTGGGACATGGATGGCACCCTGGTCGACACCGAACCGTACTGGATCACAGCCGAGACCGCGCTGATGGCGCAATACGGCCTGCAGTGGACCGCGGCAGACGGCCGGCAGCTGATCGGCAATGCACTGAACGTCTCGGCCGATGCGCTGCGCGCCGCCGGCCTGCCGCTTGGCACGGCGGAGACCGTCGAACGGCTGCTGGACCGAGTGGGGGAGCAGGTCGTCGAACACACCCCGTTCCGTCCCGGTGCGCTCGAACTGTTGCGCGATCTGGTCGCAAGCGGTGTGCCGACCGCCATGGTGACCATGTCGTACCGTCGGCTCGCCGAGGTGGTCGCCCGGCAGACGCCCACCGGCGCCCTGGACACACTCATCACCGGCGACGAGGTCAGCGCCGGCAAGCCCGATCCGGCGCCCTATCTACAGGCGGCCGCCACCCTCGGATTGGAGCCGGCCGAATGCATCGCCCTGGAGGATTCGGTGACCGGTCTGACATCCGCGGCGGCGGCGGGCACCCGGGCCATCGGCGTGCGCAATCTGGAAGACCTGAGCGGTGTGCCGGGGGCCACCCTCATCGACACCCTGCAGGGCATCGATGCCGCGCAGTTGGCGGGACTGGTCGGCCTGGACCTGTGAGCCGCGGGCTCAGCGCCCGGCGATCGCGGTGATTTCCGGGGCGGCGGGCGCCTCATTGCCCCAGGCCGGGCACAGGGGTTTGAAATGGCACCATCCGCACAACGGCGAGGTGCGGGTGCGCCACACCCCGGTTTCGGCCGACCGGGAAATGTCCTCCCACAGGCCCAGGATCTGGTGTTCAGTGCGTTCGACGTCGGCCAGGACCGGTCGCATCGCCTTGATGGACCGCGATCCCAAGTACATCAGCTGCAGGGTATGGACCAGCACACCGTCCGTACGGTAGCGCAACAGGGCGTAGAAGCGCATCTGGAATTCCGCCTCCCTGCTGTACTGCGGCTTGGGCTGCTTGCCGGTCTTGTAGTCGACCAGCCGGATCTGCCCACCGGGGGCCACATCGATCCGGTCGATGAAGCCGCGCAGCTTCAGCCCGTTGTCCAGAGTCACGGAGACGAACTTCTCCCGTTCCGCCGGCTCCAGCCTGTCCGGCAGCTCCAGTGCGAAGTAACTGCGCAGCAGCTGTGCCGATTCGTCGAACAGCCGGTCGCGGGCGACCTCATCGGGGAAGAGTTCGGCAACGTCCTCCTTGTCCCGGGCAAGGTCGTCGAACCGGGGCACGATGAGACCGCGCGCTGCGTCGAGGGTGCGCTCCGGCGCCGGTAGATCGTAGAGGTGCTCGAGCACCGCGTGTACCAGGGTGCCCTTGAACGCGGCGGCCGACGGCGGTTCCGGCAGCCGATCGACGGTGCGGAAGCGGAACTTCAGAGGGCACTGCAGGAAATCGTTCGCACGCGAGGGGGAAAGAGCATTGAGTTCGGCCATGGCACCCATCTTAGGAGCGAGCACGGACACGGTAGGATTGGGGCGATGTCGTCTCAATCCAAGCGCAAGCCCTTCATCGGCTCCTCTACCGGCCTGACCCTGGGCAGGGTGTTGGGCGCCCCGGTGATCCTGTCCTGGTCGTGGTTCATCGCGGCCGCGGTCATCACCATCCTCTTCACCCCCTTCGTGCGCACCATGAGCGGTGGCGACCTGCGGATGAGCGCCTGGGTCATCGCATTCTGCTATGCGGTCCTGCTGTTCTTCTCCGTCTTCCTGCACGAACTTGCCCACGGTGTGGCCGGTCGGCTCTACGGGCAGCGCGTCGCCGCATTCGAACTGAACATCTGGGGCGGCTTCACGAAGTTCGAACCCAAGGTGGAGGAGGACCAGCGGAAATCCGCGACCACGAACTTCGTGGTCTCCATCGTCGGGCCCATCGTCAACATCGTGCTGGCCCTCGTCGGTTGGCTGCTGCTGCGGATCGTCCCGGACGGATCGATCGCCTGGCTGCTGTTGGTCGCCCTGGTGTTCGCGAACCTGGCTCTGGGCGTGATGAACCTGTTCCCCGGCATCCCCTTAGACGGTGGTTGGGCCCTGCAGGCCCTGATCTGGCGGGCCACGAACAGCCAGTACAAGGGCACGATCGTCGCCAGCTGGATCGGCAGGGGGATCGCGGTGGCCCTCATTGTCGTCTCCGTCGTCGTGCCGATGGCCGCCGGTCAGCGGCCCGACTACGTCACGATCATCTCCACCACGGCGATCGCACTCATGCTGTGGTTCTCCGCGGGCGACGCCGCGACTCACGCGAAGCGGGCGCGCAAGATGGAGAACTACGACCTCGACCAGGTGATCCAGCCGGCGATCGCCGCCACCTGGGACTCCGAGGTGGCGCACGCCCTGGCAGTCGCGAACAGCATGGGCGCTGCAGGGGACCAGACGCTCATCATCGTGCTCAACGAACGCGGCCTGCCGTATGGGATCGTCGACCGCCATGCGGTCGCCGGGCTCAACGAGGAAGTCGCGCAAACCAGCCTCATCCACGAGTTCGCCCGCCCCCTGGGCGGCTGGGTCGGGGTGCCGCATGAAATCACGGCACCCCACCTTCTGGAGTCCCTGACCCATCGGCCCAAGGCGGAGTTCTGCCTGGTGATGGAGGGTTCGACGCTGACCGGACTGATCGATCTGCAGGAGTTCTTCGATGAACTGATGGCCGTGTGACCCGCGCCGGGTGATCGCATCGCGGACATTCCGCCCACCGATGGGGAGGGCGGGCCCTATTCGTAATAGGCTTGAAGCACAATGACTGCGATGACGACGACCGGTGCGAACGACCGGCGAGGCCCATTCCGCCCCGGCGACAAGGTACAGCTGACCGATCCCAAGGGCCGGATGCACACCCTGGTGCTGGCACCGGGACACATCTTCCACACCGCCAAGGGACAGTTGGCCCACGATCTGCTGATCGGGGCCGAGCAGGGCACCGTGGTGGAGAATTCGGCCGGAGTGTCCTATCAGGCACTGCGGCCCACGCTCGAGGACTTCATCCTCTCGATGCCCCGCGGCGCGGCTGTCATCTACCCCAAGGACGCCGCCCTCATCGTGACGCTGGGCGATATCTTCCCCGGTGCCACCGTGGTCGAGGCGGGTCTGGGCTCCGGCGCCCTGACCCTGAGCCTGCTGCGGGCGGTGGGCGACACCGGCCGGGTGCACTCCTTCGAACGCCGCGAGGAATTCGCCGCCATCGCCGCGGGCAATATCCGCGATTTCTTCGGAGGCGACCATCCCGCATGGTCCTACACCCTGGGTGATCTGTCCGAGGAGCTACCGGGGCAGTTCGCCCCCGGCACGGTCGACCGCGTGGTCCTGGACATGCTGACCCCGTGGGAGTGCCTGCCGGAAGTCGCCACTGCCCTGGCACCCGGCGGCGTCTTCATCGGCTACGTCGCGACCGTCCCCCAGCTGTCCCGACTGCGCGAGGCGATCGCGGCCTCCGGACAGTTCACCGAATCCCGCGCCCTGGAGTCCATGGTCCGCGATTGGCACCTCGAGGGCCTGGCGGTGCGTCCGGAGCACCGGATGATCGGCCACTCCGGCTTCCTCCTGTTCGCCCGCCGCCTGGCTCCAGGCGGCAGCCCCCTGGAACGGGTGAAGCGGCCGCAGGCCGCGACCCCGAAGGAAGCCGATCGGGCCGCCTGGCAGGATCCGGAAGTCACGCCAGAGGCAGTGGGTGAACGCATCGCCACGCCCAAGAAACTGCGCAGGGTCGCGCGGGAAGTCGATCGGCGCGCGCAGTTCCTGGATACGGACACAGCTCAGAGTACATCCGAGGAGGAATGAGATGAGCACGGAAGAAGAGCTCGGCCGCCTGCGCAAGGATTCCGCATCCCTGCGCCAGCAGCTGTTCAATGCCGGCAAGCGCAATGAGGCCCTGACGAAGACCCTGCGCACGGCCAGGGAGGAACTCACCCGGATCAAGTCCGAGGCCGAGCGTCTGACGGAGCCGCCGAACTCGTTCGCCACAGTGGTGGGCGTGGTGACCGGCGAGGACGCGATCCCCACCGTCGACATCCTCTATGCGGGCCGGCAGATGCGTGTGGCCATTTCCCCCGAACTCGACTTCTCCCGGCTGGTCCCCGGTATCACCGTTCGTCTGTCGGAGGGCCTGGTGGCCCTGGACGTCGCCGATTACAACCGGGTCGGCACCGTCGTCACGGTGCGCGAGCTGGTGGGCGAGGACAGGATCCTGGTCGGGGCCCCGGGGGATGATGAGCAGATCTACACGCTGGCACAGCCGCTGTTGGACTCCGGCCTGCGCGCCGGTACCGCGGTGTTGGTGGACACCAGAACCCATTACGCCTATGAACTGGTGGAGAAGCCGGAGGTCCAGTCGCTCCTGCTCGAACACGTCCCCGACATCTCGTATACGGACATCGGCGGGCTGCATGCGCAGATCGGCGAGATCCAGGACGCGGTGGAACTGCCCTTCGAGCACCCGGAGCTGTACCGCGAACACGGGCTCAAGCCGCCCAAGGGCATTCTGCTCTACGGCCCTCCCGGCTGTGGCAAGACCCTCATCGCGAAGGCCGTCGCGAACTCCCTGGCCGCCCGGCGGCAGGCCGACCCGGAAGCCGCAGGCCGCCGTCCGCGCTCCTACTTCCTCAACATCAAGGGCCCGGAGCTGCTGGACAAATACGTTGGCGAAACCGAACGCCAGCTACGGCTGATCTTCGCCCGCGCCAGGGAGAAGGCCACCGCCGGGTCCCCGGTCGTGGTGTTCTTCGACGAGATGGAGTCGCTGTTCCGCACCCGCGGCACCGGCAAGTCCTCGGACGTGGAGACCACGATCGTCCCGCAGCTGCTGGCCGAGATCGACGGTGTCGAACGGCTCGACAACGTCATCGTGATCGGTGCGTCCAACCGTGAGGATCTGATCGATCCCGCGATCCTGCGCCCCGGTCGGCTGGATGTCAAGATCCGCATCGAGCGTCCGGACCGCGCGGCGGCCAAGGAGATCTTCGGGATCTACCTCAACGCCGAACTGCCACTGCACCCGTCGGTGCTCGAGGGCACCACGGACAGGCAGCAGGCGGTCGATCGGCTGATCGATCACTGCACCGAGCGGATGTACGAGCGCACGCCGGAGAACGAATTCGTCCGCGTGACATACGCGACCGGACGCTCGGAGACCATGTACTTCGCAGACTTCACCTCCGGGGCGATGATCGCCAATATCATCGACCGGGCCAAGAAGTATGCGATCAAGGACGCTCTGACCACAGGCGTCAAGGGTCTGTCCGCCGCTCACTTCGATGCGGCCATCGCCGAGGAGTTCTCCGAGCACGAGGACCTGCCCAATGAGACCAACCCCGATGAGTGGGCGCGGATCTCCGGTAAGAAGGGCGAACGGATCACGAACCTGACGATGCTGGCACGAGACCGCCGGGAGATCGCCGCGGCCTCGGCTGCTGCTGCGACGGTTCCCCCGGCGGTGACGGCCAGGCCGGACGACAGCCTGCTCTGATCGCCGGCCGGCCATGACCGGTCAGCCGCGGCGGGCGATCAGCGTGGCGATCGCCCGCCACCCGACCAGGGTCACGAAATTCATGCTCGCGGCTACAACCATGAAGGATCCCGCGTTCGTCTCACCGATGAAGAAACGGATGAGCAGACCGCCCAGTACGGTCACCGCCCAGACGCCGGTGCCCACGGCCAGAGGCGCGGTGGGTTGGCGCCAGGCCGCGGTCAGCAGCCAGGCGGCGGCCAGCGCCGCGGCGAAGGGCCACGCGGTGTGCACGACCTCGAGGGGGACCAGGGAATGATGGTGGGTGTAGTGCCCGATCACCGTGAACAGGACGACGAGCACAAGGTCGGCGATGAGAGCCGGGGCGACATGGGAATTCTTCTTAGGCGACACCGTTACAGTTTAGACAGGGGAGGCAGACGATGATCTCAGCGAAACGCATCATGGGTGCGGAGACCGAATTCGGCATCTGGCAGCAGAACAACCCACACGCCAATCCGATGCGCGATTCAGCGCGCGTCGTCGACGCATACGCAGGGCCGCGGGGGCTCAAATCCAGCCAGAATTTCTGGGACTTCTTCTCGGAGACCCCCTTGGCCGATGCCAGGGGCTTCCTGATGAACATCCAGGATGCCGACCCCAGCCAGTTGACGAACATCCCTCAGGCCCAGCCCGAGGCCCAGTACCTGGCCAATGTGGTGCTGGAGAACGGAGCCCGGCTCTACGTCGACCACGCACACCCGGAGTACTCCTCACCGGAGGTCACGAACCCCCGTGATCTGCTGGTGTGGGACAGGGCCGGAGATCTGGTCGCGCTGGGTGCTGTGCGCAACCTGGCCAACACGACCGAGCCGGTCAACCTGTACAAGAACAACACCGACTCCAAGGGCGCCTCGTACGGTGCACACGAGAACTACCTGGTCGACCGCTCGGTGCCCTTCGATGCGATCGTCGCCGGTCTCACCCCGTTCTTCATTACCCGGCAGATCCTGTGCGGAGCCGGCAGGGTGGGCATTGGCACGGCGGGTCAGTACCCCGGTTATCAGATCTCCTCGCGGGCGGACTTCTTCGAAGCCGAGGTAGGGCTGGAGACGACCCTGCGCCGGCCGATCATCAACACCCGCGACGAGCCCCATGCCGATCCCGAGCTCTACCGCCGGCTGCACGTCATCATCGGCGATGCCACCCTGGCCGAGCCCGCAACCCTGGTGCGCTTCGGGTCGACTGCCCTGGTGCTGGGCCTGATCGAATCCGGCCTGGCCCCGGCCTTCGACATCGCCGAGCCCGTAGCCGAACTCCAGAACGTCTCCCACGATCTGACCTTGAGCCACCGCATCGGCCTGTCCGATGGGACGACCACGAGCGCGCTGGAGATCCAGCGCGCCTATCTGTCGGCGGCACAGGCCGCGGCGGGCCCCGAGCCGGATACCGCGACCGCAGAGGTGTTGGATCTGTGGGAAGACTTCCTGGACAAACTGGCCAGGGACCCGATGGAGTTGGCCGACTCGATCGACTGGGTCGCCAAATGGCGCTTGCTGGAGCAATATCGCAAGCGCGACGACCTGCCGTGGAACAGTCCCAAGCTGGCGCTGATCGACGTGCAGTACCACGACGTGCGCCCGGAGAAGGGCCTGTTCTACAAGCTCGAGGCCGCCGGCGCCATCCGCCGGCTGAGCGATCCCGCGGCGGTCGAACGAGCGGTCGTCGTGCCGCCGCCGGATACCAGGGCCTGGCTGCGCGGCACCGTCGTCGAGCGCTTCGCCGAGGATCTGCGCTCGGCCAGTTGGGACTCGCTCGTGTTCTCCCGCGGGCAGTCCCTGGTCAGGGTGCCCATGAAGTATCCGCTCAAGGGCACTCGGGAGCTGTTGGCGGAGCGTCTGGCGGATGCCCGGACCACCGAGGATCTGCTGACGGCACTGGGAATAACTAGACTGGATACGCCGGGCGCAGACGCGCCGGTCCGCGATACAAGCGAGGTATGAGATGACACAGGAACAGTTCCACAAGTCCGATTCCACTCCGGTCGATGCCCCGGACGATGCGCCCGTGGTTGCGGCCCAGGCGCAGATCAACACATCGAACGTCGACTCGATCCTCGACGACATCGACTCCGTGCTCGAAAGCAATGCCGAGGAGTTCGTGCGCAACTTCGTGCAGAAGGGCGGGCAGTGAGCGCACTGCCACCCGAACTCCTGACCGTCTGCACGGATTCCTTCACGGAACTCGGCCGGCGGCTCATCCCCGACGCTCTGCCGGGCCCAGTCCCGGCGGGTGAGGGCGCACCCCAAGTGCCCACCGGAACCACGATCCTTGCACTGACCACAGCCGATGGCGTGCTGATGGCCGGTGATAGGCGGGCCACGATGGGCAACGTCATCGCCTCGCACACCATCGAGAAAGTGCACCCGGCCGATGACGCCTCGGTGATCGGGATCGCCGGGACGGCGGGCCTGGCACTGGACCTGATCCACCTGTTCCAGGTCGAACTCGAACACTACGAGAAGATCTCCGGGACGCCCCTGTCCCTGCTGGGCAAGGCGAACCGCCTGGCGACGATGCTGCGGGGCCGCCTCGACCTGGCGCTGCGGGGCCTGGCCGTGGTGCCGTTGTTCGCCGGGGTCGACCCGTCCGACACGGCGAACCCCGGTCGGATCTACTCCTTCGACGTCACCGGCGGCAGCTATCCGGAGGGCCCGTTCCACTCGATCGGCTCCGGTGCCGCCTGGGCCAGGGGGACCCTGGACCGACTGTGGAGACCCGCCCTCGACCTCGACGCCGGGGTCGACCTCGCACTCGAGGCGCTGATCGATGCAGCAGGTCAGGATTCCGCCACGGGAGGTCCCGATCCTCTCGGCCGGATCGCACCGACCGTCCTGCACGCCACCGTGACCGGTGTCCAACGGGTCCCGCCCGCGCGGGTACTCGAGCGGGCCCAGACCATCATGGAGTCCCGCGGTAGGAGGAATGGCCGATGAGCATGCCGATGTACGTCTCACCCGAACAGCTGATGAAGGACCGCGCGGACTATGCCAGGGCCGGTGTCACCAGGGGTCGCAGCGTGTTGGTGCTCAGCTACGCCGACGGCATCCTGCTGTTGGCACAGAATCCCTCGGCCGGGCTGCACAAGATTTCCGAGATCTACGACCGGATCGGCTTCGCCGCGGTCGGACGCTACAACGAGTTCGAAACCCTGCGCCAGGCGGGAGTGCGCTTCGCCGATCTGCGCGGGTACAGCTATGCCAGGGCCGACGTCACGGCCCACGGCCTGGTCGCAGCCTACGCGCAGACCCTGGCGGGGGTGTTCACCACGGAGGCCAAACCCTATGAGGTGGAACTGGTCGTCGCCGAACTGGGGGACACCGCGGATACCGACGGACTCTTCCGCATCTCCTTCGACGGATCCGTGTTCGAGGCCGGACACCATGTGGCACTCGGCGGACAGGCGGCCGCGCTGGATGCCCGGCTGGCCGATGTCGACACCAGGAGCATGGACTTGCAGGCGGCCAAGGCCACTGCGATCGACGCCTTGACCGGCGGCGATACGACGAACCTGGAAGCGGCGGTCCTTGACCGCACCACCACCCGCCGGCGGACCTTCACCCGGCTCGACCTATCTGCAAAGGAGGCCTGAGATGCGGCGCATCTTCGGCATCGAAACGGAATACGGCATCGCCTTCACCGCCACCGACGGCAGGCGCCTGGGGCCCGAGGAGGTGGCCCGCTACCTGTTCCGCCCCATTGTGGCCTGGGGCAGGTCCTCGAACGTATTCCTACCCAACGGCTCCCGCTTCTACCTGGACGTGGGATCGCATCCCGAGTACGCCTCGGCCGAATGCGATTCGGTCCACGACCTGGTGGTCCAGGACAAGGCGGGGGAGTCCCTGATGGCGGGCCTGCTGGATACCGCGGTCGAGGCCATGGCCGCCGATGGCGTGCACGGGCGCCCGCACTTGGTGAAGAACAACCAGGATTCGGCCGGCAATTCCTATGGCAGCCACGAGAACTATCTGATCCGTCGCTCGATGGACTTCACCCATCTGACGACCACCCTGCTGCCCTTCCTGGTTGTCAGACAGCTGCTCGTCGGTTCGGGCGCGGTACTGCCCAAGACCGCACTGCTGCAGGCTCCGCCGGCGGAGACGAACCGTGTCAACCCGCATGCCCCGGGACAGACGCCGACACTGGCCGCCGATGAACTGGTCTACGGACTGTCCAGCCGCGCCGATGTCATGTGGGAGGGCGTGTCCTCGGCGACGACGCGGTCGCGCCCCATCATCAACGCCCGCGATGAACCGCACGCGGATGCGGAGAAATACCGCCGGCTCCACGTCATCGTCGGCGATTCATCGATCGCAGAACCCACCACGGAACTCAAGGTCGGGTCGGCGGCTCTCATCCTCGACCTGATCGAAACCGGTGCCACGCTGGGGGATCTGAGTCTGCGCAATCCGATCAGGGACATCCGCACCGTGGCCCGCGACCTGACCGGATCGACCCGGCTGGAACTGGCATCGGGCAAGGTCATGACCACCCGGGAACTGCTGGGCGTCTACCTCGAACACGCCACCCGGCTGGTGGCATCGGGCAACCATTCGATCGGCGACGATGCCACGGCAGCACGGGTGCTCGACCTGTGGACCAGGATGCTCACCGCAGTGGAATCAGGAGACTTCTCACAGGTGGACACGGAGATCGACTGGGTGATCAAGAAGAAGCTGTTCGACCGATACCTGGAGCGTTCGGATGCGGGCCTCGACGATGCCCGGATCGCCCGGCTGGACTTCGCCTATCACGACATCTCCGCGGACACCGGGATGTACCACAAGCTGGTGGCCGCGGGGCTGATCGCCCGGCGCACCACCGATGCGGAGGTCACCGCCGCCACCACCACCCCGCCGCAGACCACCAGGGCCAAGCTGCGCGGTGCCTTTGTGGGAGCGGCCCATGCCGCCCGGCGCGACTTCACCGTCGACTGGGTCCACCTGCGGGTCAACGACCAGTCCCAGCGCGCCGTCATGCTCAAGGACCCCTTCAAAGCCGCCGACGAACAGGCTGAGGGCCTGATCGCGGGTCTTTCGCTAGGATGATCCCGGTACGTCATCGGAAGGAAGATCTTTTGCGAGTCAAGCTCATCAGCACCCTGGCCGTCCTCGGCCTCGTCCTGTCCGGTTGCGGGGGAGGCGATAAGGAGGACAATGCAAGCGCCTCCCAGGCCCCGGCCGGCAGTGCACCGGCCCAGGCCCCTGCCAAGGCCAAATCGACCTCTTTGGATCAGGTGAAGGTCACGGGGGCCTTCGGAAAGGAACCGAAGGTCGACTTCGCAGCCCCTCTGGCAATCGGGAAGTCCGGGCACAAGACGCTGAGCAAGGGCAAGGGCGAGGCCGTCAAGGACGGTCAGCAGCTGACCGTGCAGATGAGCACCTTCTCGGGCAATACCGGCAAGAAGGCGGAGTCCACGCTGGACCAGGGCAAGCCCGCGGGCTTCCCGATGGACACCAAACAGATCAATGGTGACCTCTACAAGGCGCTGAGCGGGGTACCGGTGGGTTCGCGTGTGCTGTTCAACATGCAGAGCCAGATCGCCAATGACGATCCAGCAGACGATAAGCCCGCTACGACCTCGTCCCAGACCGTGCTCTACGTCATCGACGTGCTCAAGGCCGAAAAGCAGCCCGAGGTGCTCAAGCGCGCCACCGGCTCCAAGGTGGCGCCCAAGGCCGGTCTGCCGAAGGTCACCCTGGGCAAGGACGGCAAGCCGTCGATTTCCAAGCCCAGTGGAACGAAGCCGTCCAAGCTGATCGTCCAACCCACCATCAAGGGCAAGGGTGCGAAGGTCACCGCCGGCCAGAACGTGACCTTCCACTACTCAGGTTGGTTGTGGGACGACAATACGAAGACCTTCGATTCGAGCTGGGACAAGGGCCAGCCCGCTACCTTCCAGATCGGGGTGAAGCAGCTCATCGCCGGCTGGGACGAGGGCATCGTCGGCCAGCGGGTCGGTTCGCAGCTGCTTCTGGTTGTGCCACCGGACAAGGGCTATGGTCCCTCCGGCAGCAGCTCGATCCCGGGCAACTCCACCCTGGTCTTCGTCATCGACATCCTCGCAGCGGTCGGCTGAATCACCCGCTGTCACCCACAGAACCACAACAGAAAGGCCATCCGATGGCACGCACCAAACCCGAAGTCGACTTCCCCGGTGAGGTCCCCCCGGTCGACCTGGAGATTCACGATGACATCGCAGGCGACGGTGCCGAGGCCAAACCCGGCGATACCGTGGCCGTGCACTATGTGGGCGTGTCCTTCTCCACCGGGGAGGAGTTCGACTCCAGCTGGGGCCGCGGGGAACCCCTGCGCTTCCGCCTGGGCGTTGGCATGGTCATCCCCGGCTGGGACCAGGGCGTGGTCGGCATGCGGGTCGGCGGGCGCCGGACCCTGCGGATCCCCGCCCACCTGGCATACGGGCCGGCAGGCGTGCCGGGCACGATCGCCCCGAACGAATCGCTCATCTTCGTCTGCGACCTCGCAGGCGTGGCCTAACCGCCGTCATGTCCGGCTCACTCGGTTCTCCTCAGGTCAGGCGGCAGACCGAACGTCTGCTGAACCTGCTCATCGCGCTGCGCTCGGCCGCCGGCTGGATCGATGCGGCGAGCCTGCGGGAGAAGATCGAGGATTACCGCGAGCTGGACTATGAGGCATTCGACCGGAAGTTCAGCCGGGACAAGGAGCTGTTGCGGGGCCTGGGCATCGAGATCTCCGTGAAATCCTGGGAGGACGTGGAGTCCGGCGCGCCGGCCTACGGCTATCGGATCGACGATGACGACTACGCGCTGCGCGACATCGTGCTCGACCGGGATGAGGCCCTGGCCCTGACGGTGGCCTCCGACGTCCTACGCGGCACCGAACTGGGTCCCGATGCGGCCCGGGCACTGGATAAGCTGCGCGGTCTGGGCCTGGATCTGGAACCCGGTCATGCGGAGTTCCCAGCGGGCTCCGGGCTGCGCGAGGCCGCCTTCGCGCCGCTGATGCGCGCGTTGGGGCGTAGGGAACCCGTCGGATTCGACTACCGCAAACCCGGCGGTGAACCCCAGCGGCGGCGCCTGGAGCCCTATGCGCTGCTCAATCGGGGCGACTCGACCTATGTGGTCGGTCAGGACATCGACAGATCGGCGATCAGGACCTTCCGCCTCTCGCGGATCATCGGGACGATCTCGGCAGTGCCGGGGCGGGCCGCAGGCGACTACGCGATCCCCACCGAGTTCCGGGCCGCCGACTGGTTCGATCCGGGCGGCCCTGCCCAGGAGACGGCTCGCCTGGCGGTGGCCCCCGGTGCCGCCGATCCGCTGCGCCGCAGGGCAAGCGCGCACTGGACCGGACCCGAGGGGTGGGACCACATCGAGGTCCCCGTCGATTCCGGTGGCGACTTCATCGACTACCTGCTGGGCTTCGGACCGGCGGTGCGGGTCCTGGCCCCTGAGACGCTGCGCCGGGACTATCTGGCCGCGCTGGAACTGACGGCGCAGACACTGACCCGCCTGGCAGGGGGCGACCATGGCCAGGGGTAGCGCCGCAGCGGGACGGCTGACCCGCCTGTTGGGACTGGTGCCCTATCTGGTGCGCAATCAAGGGGTCGGAGTGGCCACAGCGGCCGAGGCCTTCGGCATCACCCAGGCCCAGCTGATCGACGATCTGCAGCTCCTGTTCGTCTCCGGCAGGCCCGGCCACATGCCCGATGACCTGATCGAGGCCAGCTGGGAGGGCGACCGAATCTACGTGTCCAATGCCGAAGAGGTATCCGTGCCCGTGCGGTTGAGTCCCGACGAGGCGCGCAGCCTGCTGGTGGCAGTCGACTACCTGCGTGCCCTGCCTGCGACCACCGACGGGCAGGACGCCATCCTGGCCCGGTTGCGACAGAAGATCGAAGCGGTGGGCCGGGCCAGGGTCGCGCATATCGAGCACGATCTGCCCGCCATCCCAGCTCAATTGCGCTCCACGCTGCTCGCCGCCATCGACGCGGGTTCCGGGCTGCGCATCGACTACTACGTCTCCAGCCGCGATGAGCTCACCGTCCGACTCATCACGCCGGAGCGACTGCGCCTGGACGGCCGCTGGTACATCGACGCGTGGTGCCATGATTCCCATGCGCCGCGCACTTTCGCGGTGGACAATGTGCGATCGGCCACCGAAGCGCCCGCACCCGGCGTGCCGGAGGAGGCCTCGGCTGAACGGGTAGCGCGCCCGGCCGAGGAGGCGTTCACGGTCCACCTGACCCTGGCCCCGCGTGCGGCCTGGCTGGCCGATGAGCTCGGTGCCTACGAGACCGAATACGATGTGGCGGGTCCGGGCAGCGTGAGGGTCGGATTGAGAGTATTCTCACGTGCGTGGCTCGACCGCTTCCTGCTGTGCCACGGCCGCCACCTGCTGGCGGTTGAACCCGCGGAGCTGGCCCGGGGTGCGGCGGCCTGTGCCCGTGCCACAGGGGAGGGCGCACGGGGAGAAACCCACCCCAAAAGCGCGTAGACTTGTCGGGACTACTTTGAAGGAGAAACCATGGGTGGATTTTCCCCGATGCACATTCTGATCGTAGTGCTGGTGATCGTGCTGATCTTCGGCGCTGCGAAGCTGCCCTCCGTTGCGAAGAACCTGGGCAAGTCAATGAAGATCTTCCGCGACGAGGTCAAGGATCTGGGTAAGGACGGTCAGAAGAAGGCCGACACGGACGATCAGGCATTGACGGGCCAGGGGACGGATGGCGCCGGGGCCCAGACCGCGGCGAACGAGCAGACCGACAATAAGCCGCAGTCGTCCAAGTAAAAGGTGGTCACACGGAGTAAACGACGTTCGAACCCCGAACGTCGGATGCCCTTGATGGGGCATCTCAAAGAGATGCGCAACCGCGCGATCATCATCGGCGTATTCCTGCTGATCGGCGTGGTCGTCGGGTGGTTCCTGTATCAGCCGGTGATCGGTCTTCTGCAATCGCCCCTACACGAACTGGCGGAGCAGGACGGAAAAGAGGCCCAGGTCAATTTCGCCTCCGTGGCCTCGCCCTTCGACATCAGACTCAAGGTAGCGGCGTTCATCGGAGTGATAGCGTCTTCGCCGATCTGGCTCTACCAGATCTTCGCGTTCATCATGCCCGGCCTCAAGCGGAAGGAGAAGCTCTACACTCTGGGCTTCGTCCTCACCGCACTGCCGATGTTCCTGCTGGGCGGCACCATGGCCTTCTTCGCTTTGCCCAATGCGGTCAAGGCGCTGGGTTCGTTCATTCCAGAAGGCGGCTCGTACATCATTCCGGCGGGCGACTACCTGTCCTTCGTGATGCTGGTGATCCTCGCCTTCGGAGTGGCCTTCATCCTGCCCGTGCTCATGGTCGGGCTCAATATGCTGACGATTCTCAGTGCGCATACCATCCGCAAGTCCTGGCGCTGGCTGGTCGTCCTGGTCTTCGTCTTCGCGGCGATCGCCACACCCAGCCCCGATGCGGTCTCCATGTTCTACCTCGTGGTGCCGATGCTCGTCATGTTCTTCCTCGCCTGGTTGATCTGCGCCCTGCACGACAAGCGGCGCAGAAGGCGGATGATCGCCGAGGGCACCTGGGTGGAGCCGGTGACCGTCGATGAGGACTGACGCTTAGACTGGCAGGTATGCAAGAAAACAGCTCTCCCGCCCAGGCCTATGCCGCGTTCCGTGCCCGCCAGGCGGAGGGATCGACGGTTCTCCACCGTTTCCGCGACGATTTGCCCTACCCCCTGGACGACTTCCAGATCCGCGCCTGCCGGGCGCTGGAGGAGGGACGGTCCGTCCTCGTCGCAGCTCCGACGGGTGCAGGGAAGACGACCGTGGCGCAGTTCGGAGTCGAACTGGCGGTGGCCCGCGATGTCAGGGTCTTCTACACCACCCCCATCAAGGCGCTGAGCAATCAGAAGTACCAGGAGTTGGTCGATGCCCACGGGGCGGACCGGGTGGGTCTGCTGACCGGCGATGCGAGCATCAACCGGGATGCACAGATCGTTGTGATGACCACCGAGGTCCTGCGCAATATGATCTATTCCGGCACCGGACTGGACGACCTGGGCTACGTTGTGCTCGACGAGGTCCACTATCTGGGCGATAGATTCCGTGGCCCGGTGTGGGAGGAGGTCATCATCCACCTGCCGTCGCACGTGCTGCTGGTCAGCCTGTCGGCCACCGTGTCCAATGCCGAGGAGTTCGGCGCCTGGCTAGCCGAGGTCCGCGGCCATACCGACGTCATCGTCTCCGAACACCGCCCGGTGCCCCTGTACAACCACGTGGCCGTCGGCACAGACATCCTGCCGCTATTCACGCCGACCGGCCACGACGTCAACCGGGACCTGCAGGCCGCGGTGCGCCGCTACCGCGGGTCGGGCTCCCGCCGCGATAAGCGCCGCCATTCGGCCCCGCGCTTCACCCGGCCGGCCCGCTCGGCGACGATCCGCTCGCTGGCCCGCTCCGAGTTGCTGCCGGCGATCTACTTCATCTTCTCCCGCAACGCCTGCGATGATGCGGTGGAACACTGCCTGGCCGCCGGCCTGGACCTCACCGATGAGGCCAGCAAACGGGTGATCAGGGAAGAACTCGATGATTTGCACGATGAACTGCCGGATGCCGACCTGAGCATCCTGGGATTCCACAACTTCGCCGCGGGACTGCTCGGCGGATTCGGGGCGCACCATGCGGGGTTGATCCCACAATTCAAGGAACTGGTCGAACGACTCTACGCGGCCGGCCACATCAAGGTCGTGTTCGCCACCGAGACCCTGGCGTTGGGCATCAACATGCCCGCCCGCTCCGTCGTGCTCGAAAAGCTCTCGAAGTTCAACGGCGAGACGCATGTGCAGATCACCCCGGGGGAGTACACCCAGCTCACCGGTCGGGCCGGTCGCCGTGGGATCGACGTGGAGGGCCACGCGGTGACCATCTGGCACCCCTCGATCGACCCCTCCGATATCGCGGCGCTGGCCTCCAAGCGGACCTATGCGCTCAAGAGCCAGTTCACCCCGACCTACAATATGGCGGCCAATCTCCTGGCGCGCCTCACCACCGACGATGCCCGCAAGGTACTGGAGACCTCGTTCGCCCAGTATCAGGCCGACGCCTCGGTCGTCGGTCTGGCGAAGAAGGCGCGCCGTGCCGACGCCGCCCTGGAGAAGTATCATGCGGCCATGCAGTGCGACCACGGGGACTTCGCCGAGTACTTCGGGCTGCGCCGCACCATCGCGGCGATGGAGAAGTCCGCGGGCAAGTCCAGGGCCAGGCTCAAACAACGGGAGCTGCTCGAGGCCATGTCGAAGCTGCGCTTCGGCGACGTCGTACTGCTGCCCAGCCGCCGTAGTTTCGGCGCCTGTACCGTCATCGCACCGCTGCGCACCGAAGAGGGGGGCGATACCCGCCTGCCCAGCGTGCTGACGTCGACCGGCAAGGTCTGGCATCTGCGCCCGCATGAGGTCACCGAACCACCGGTGCATCTGGGCCACATCAAACCGGGCAAGAAATTCAACCATCGCGTCGTTGCCGAGCGCCGCCGGGTCGTCGAAACCGTCGCGGCCGGCATCGAGTCCGGGGCGATCAACGACCCGGCCGATGTCGGCCATGCCGTCAAGGTCCGTGCGGACACTCTCGGTAGGGAACAGATCGAGGCGGTGCGCGCACAGCTGCGGGCCCATCCCTGCCATGCCTGCCCCGACCGGGAAACGCACGCCCGCTGGGCCGAACGCGCCGTCAAGCTCGAACGCGAGCAGCAGTCGGTGATGGCGCAGATCACCGGGCGCACCGAGTCGATCGCGCATGTTTTCGACCGTGTCTGCAATGTGCTCACGACCCTGAAGTTCCTCCCCGATGATTCGCACATTCTGCGCCGGATCTACGGTGAGCGCGATCTGCTCACGGCACTGAGCGTCCGCGCGGGCCTGTGGGACGAACTCGACGAACCGGAATGCGCAGCGCTGGCCTCGATGCTGGTCTATCAGGCGCGCCGGGAGACGATCGGGGCGCCGCGCCTGCCGTCTGCCAAACTGTCGCGGTGCTTCGACGAATTACGCTCGACCTGGCGCATGCTCTCGCAGATGGAGACGGACGCCCGCCTGCCGGTGACCCCGGAGCCGGAAGCCGGGATAGCCCGCGCCATGTACAACTGGGCCAATGGGAAGGACCTGGCGCATTCGATCGGACGCTCGGAGGTCGCCGCAGGGGACTTCGTCCGCTGGGCCAGGCAAACCCTGGATCTGCTGGGCCAGGTCGAACAGGTGGCAATCGGCCGCACCGCGGCGGTGATCCGGCGGGCTGCCGAATCACTGCGCCGCGGTGTGGTGCTCGATTGAGTCCTACTTGACCTTCGAACGGATCCGGTTGACGACTGTTTCGATATCGGATCCGAAGGCCGAATCAGCCGCAATATAGGTCCAGGTCGACGACGGACGCTTGAGCCCGTGCGCGGCCAGGTCGATTCCCTCTGCGGTGATCGTCGCATCGTCGAGCACCTGAGACGAAGTTTCGAGCACGTCCGGCCAGAAACCGGCGAAGGCCGCGATCGACTCCTTGTTGAAGGCCTCGTGTGGACGCTCATGGGCCAGGGTGCGAAGGTGGATGCCCTCGCGCAGATCGTTCAGATACGCCAGGTGCTCCACCCAGCGTTCGTCGAGTTCGAACAACAGGACGTCGCGCAGAGCAGCCTCGACGACTTCCTCACCATGGTCCCGGCGGGCCCCGTCGATCTTCTCCCTGGTTTCCGGTTTCAGGCTTTCGAGCAGTTCGTCCTGTCCCGCGCCGGACTTCCGGATGCCTTCGCGGCGCGCCAATACGAGCTGGCGCTGCTTGGCCATGAGTTCGTTGAACTTCCAAGTGTCGCGGTGGTTCGCGGTGTTCTCGCCCTCGGCCATCCGCTGTGCGTGTTCGACCAGCTGCGCGGCCCTGCGGTTGGCGATGAACCCGGTCTCATCGCCCTCCTCCTTGAACCTGGCGGCCTCCGGGACGCGGGTGAGCAGCTCGTCCTCCAGACTGGTGAAGAACACGGATTCGCCCGGATCGCCCTGGCGTCCGGCGCGACCGCGCAGCTGATCGTCCAGGCGGGAGGACGTATAGCGGCCGGCGCCGATGACCAGGAGACCCTGAGAGCGCACGGCGTCGTCCTCGTCGAGCAGGATATCGGTACCGCGGCCGGCCATCTGGGTGGAGACGGTCACCGCCCCCCGCCGACCCGCCGCCGCGATGACCTGTGCCTCGTGCGAATCGTCTTTGGCGTTGAGCACCGCGGCGTCTATGCCGCGATCGCGCAGACGCCCGGCCAGGGATTCGCTTTCTGCGACCGAGCGGGTGCCGACCAGAACGGGCCGTCCACCCGCGTGCTGTTCGACGACCTCTTCGACGATCGCGCGCTCCTTGGACTCCTGATAGGTGTAGAGCCGGTCGGCCAGATCCTGCCGGATCATCGGCTCGTGTGGTTCCACGACCAGGATCTCGAGTTCGTAGAATTCCCTGAGGTCGTCGCCGACGGCCACTGCGGTGCCGGTCATCCCGCAAACGGTCCGATAGCCGTGGATCAGTTCCTCGACCGTCATCTGGTCCATGATCTCGCCGCTGGCCGAGGTCTCCAGGTGTTCCTTCGCCTCGACGGCCGCCTGCAGCCCGTCGGGCCAGCGCTGTAGTGCGGCGACGCGCCCGCGTGAGTCGGAGATCAGTTTGATCCGCCCGTCGACCACTAGGTAGTCGACGTCGCGGGTGACCAGGGCCTTGGCGTAGAGGGCCAGGTTGATCGCCGCGAGCGTAGCGGTATCGGCGCCGAACAGATCGACGTCCATCAGGGATTCGACCCGATCGGCACCGGCATCGGTCAGTGAGACCGCCTTGCGGTCGGGGCTGATCTCATAGTCCTGTCCCTCGTCCAGACCCTCGACCAGAGCCGCGATCTGCTCATCGGCTGCCTCAACGGTGGTCGAACCGGCCAGCACCAGGGGGACACGGGCCTCGTCGATGAGCACCGAGTCCGCCTCATCGACGATGACCACGTCGCGTTCTCCCACCCGCAGCGCGGAGTCCTCGAGGACGAACCTGTCGCGCAGCACATCGAAGCCGATCTCCTGAACGGAGCCGTAGACGACCTCGTTATCGTAGGACGTCCGGCGTTCGGCATCCGGCAGGGCCTCGGTGATGGCGGCAGATGCGACGCCCAGGAGCTCGAACAGTGGGCGCATCCAGGACTCATCGCGTTCGGCCAGGTAGTCATTGACGCTGACCACGTGGACCCGGCGGCCCTGGAGTGCGTAGCCGGCGGCGGCCATCGCGCCCACCAGGGTCTTCCCCTCACCGGTCAGCATCTGCACGATCTGGCCCTCGAGCAGGCCGATCAGACCGGTGATCTGGGTGGTGAAGGGGCGTTCGCCCAGGGTGCGCTCGGCTGCGACGGTGACGAGCGCGGCGTAGTGGACCAGCTGTTCGCGCCGTGAGTCACGTTCGAAGGCGGCGGATGCCGCGGCGGGGAATTCGGCGTCAGTGGTCGAGTCGTACTCCCGACTCAGCGCTTCGATGTGCGCGCGTTCTTTCTCCAACCAGGCGAACTTCTTGTCCGCCTGGGCGCCGGGGCGGCCCAGCAGACGGGAAAACAGACCCATGTCACGTCCTTCTTCTAAATCGACCGGAATCAGTCTATAAGGGGGATCGGCCGGTGGTCTTCAGCACACGATCAGTCTTCGAAGGGCCAGCGGCCGTCGATGTGGGCATCGCGGCCCTTGGAGCGCAGGAACGATTCGAAGTCCTTCGCCTGTGCGGCCTTCCACTCGATCTGGGCGGCGTGCAGGGCCTCGGCGGACATGCGGAAGTCCGGGTACTCGGCTGCGATCGCGAAGGCGATGCCGGCACTGGCCCGCGCGTCGGCTCCCGCATCATGGGCATCGGTCAGATCGACTCCCCAGCGCTGGGCCGTCGCGGTCAGGGTCCTCTTGCCCCTGCGGTAGCGTTCGGCCTGCTTGTCGATGACCAGGGTGTCGATGACCCAGGGGCACACGGCGTGGGCATCCGGGTGCAATCCGTACCGGCTCGCCTCGCGCTGGAGGACGGTCAGGTCGTAGACGAGGTTGTGGCCGACGACCGCGCCGCCTGCGGCGCGCACCTGCTCCAGTGCCTCCAGGATCTGCGTCAGGGCCGCGGGGGCCGGTTGGCCGTTGGCGCGGGCGGTCTCGGTCGAGATCCCGTGGATCGCCTGGGCGTCTGCCGGGATCTCGACTCCCGGATCGACCAGCCAGGTGGTCTGGGCTCCGGCCTCGCCCCCGGTGCAGTCGATGAGGGCTGCGGTGACCACCCGGGCGGTATCGGGGTCGACTCCCGTGGTCTCCAGGTCGAAGGCGAACACGGGGCCGGCGGTCCAGGGCAGGGGCTGCGGGTCGGAGGGCCGAGCCGGAGTGGACGGCCGAGCCGGTACGAAGCCACCCGTCGTCGTGGGAATATCGGCGCGCAGCGCGGTCAGGAGCCGCTGCGCGCTGCGGCCCAGGCCCAGCTCATCGGCCATTTCGGTCAGTTCGGCCACGTCGGGGGAGTGGGTGCCGGGGGCTCTGAGGGCCTCTGCCACGTCGAGGTCCTGACGGATCGTCATCACCTCGATGTTCTTCCAGATCCGGTCCGCGGCCTCCAGCAGAGCTGCCGCCCGCCGGGCACTGAGCCCGTGGGAGCGCTGGCCCGCGGCTGCGGCTGCGAGTACCTCGCGCAGATCGCCGTAGCCCGAGAGCAGTTTCGCAGCGGTCTTCTCACCGATCCCCGGTACCCCTGCGATCCCGTCCGAGGGGTCACCGCGCAGTGCTGCGAGTTCCCGGTAGGCGGTTCCGGAGTCGACTCCGTAGAGCTCAGGCAGATCGGCCGCCGTGATCGTCTCCCACACGCCCTTCGGCTTGGGCCGGTAGAGCACTGTGTCATGGCCGGGCTCGAGCAGGCTGAGCAGATCGCGATCGGTCGAGACGATCGTCACGGGCTCCGCCGCCTGGCCGACCATCGAGCCGATGACGTCATCGGCCTCGGTGCCCGGGACTTCTGCCGAGGTGATGCCCGCGGCATTCAACAGGGCCTGCAACATGGGGATCTGCGGGGCGAGTTCCGGGGGAATCTCGGAGCCGGTCTCACCGGCGCGCTCCGCCTTGTACTCAGGCAGAATCGCTGTGCGCCAGGCCGGGCGCCAGTCGGCGTCGAAGACGGCGGCCAGCCGCCGGGTGCCCAGATCCTGGGCCAGCGTGGCCAGAGCGTCGAGGGTGCCCCTGATCGCATTGACCGGGGTTCCGTCGGGTGCCGTCATGGTCGTGGGCAGCGCATGGAAAGCCCGGTAGTACAGGGTGGGCAGGTCGATGGTGATGAGCGGCTCGTTCACTCCTCCAGCCTAGCGGCACCTCCTCCCATGGCCGGTCTCCGGTCCGCAGCGAGCCGGTGGGATACTTGGGAGATGAGTCAAACAGTCCTGTACAACGCCGATGTCTATTCGAGCGTGGATCCCTTCGCCAATGCGATCGCCTTCGCCGGCCCCGAAGTCCTGTGGGTCGGCGGCGATGAAGCCGCCACCGTCATGGATGGGCGGTTAATCGACTGCCAGGAGGATTTCATCACCCCCGGTTTGACCACTGCGGCCCTCGATCTGGGCCATACCGCGGTGACCGGGACTCAGCTGTTGGCCGCCGGAATCGTCAGTGCACATGTGCTGGGCACGTCCGAACAACTCACAGCCTTCGCCTCTTCGGCCGGTGTGCTGCGGGTGACGGCCTATGAGTTCACATCCGACGGTTCGGCCGCTCCGGGACACCGCCCGGCGCTGCGGGCGAGCGTCGCCCTGGAACTATCGCCGCAGACGGCGCCGGAGGCGTTCGTGGTCATCGACACGCTGGACGAACTGCGCGCGATGGAGGCTCGGCTGAGCGACTCCACGATCCTGGTGGCCGCCCAGCGCGCGGCATGGCGCCTGTTCGTCACAGCGCCGATCACCGAGGCCGATATCGCCGCCCTGGGCTCCTGGGGGTTGGGCATCACGATCGCTCCCAGCACCCATGACTATCCCATCGCACAGCTGTTGGCCGCGGGCGCCCAGCTGAGTTTCTCCCTCGATCCCGAGTCGCCCTGGGCCACCCTGCGCGCTGCCGTCTTCGGACCGGACGGGACCTCGGGCCGGGCGGCGTTCAACGCCGTCACCCGGTTCGCCCACCGGGCGATCGATGATGTCTCCGGTGGGGTGCTGGCCCCTGGCGCCAGCGCCGACCTGGTCCGCTGGCGGATCGGGAATCTGGTCGTCCAAGCAGCGGACGAACGGGTTGCGGCGTGGAGCACCGATCCGCGCTCCGGCACCGCCGGACTGCCCGATCTCAGCCCGGATCAGCCACTGCCGCTACCGGTGACCGTCTACGTCAATGGCTCGCCCATCGACTGAGGGTACGCTCAACAGACAGAATCTACGGATAGGGTGGACCCCGTGAGCCAGCAGACCCTGATTGCGATCCCAACGTACAACGAACGCGAATCCCTGCCCGTGACGATCGAGGCGATCCATCGCTACAGCCCCGAGGTCGACGTCCTCGTCGTCGATGATGGTTCCCCCGATGGGACGGGGGACTGGGCCGATGAGCGGGCCCGGTCCGATGAGCGGATCCATGTGCTCCACCGCACCGCGAAGAACGGGCTGGGTGCCGCCTACCTGGCCGCATTCGATTGGGCCCTGGAACGCGACTACAGCATCATCTGTGAAATGGACGCCGACGGTTCGCATCGGGGCCGTGATCTGCCGTTGCTGCTGCGGGCGATCGATGCGGGCGCAGATCTGGCGATCGGCGCCAGGTGGGTCCCCGGCGGGGCGACAGTGAACTGGCCGTGGAATCGCAATCTGCTCTCCCGCGGCGCGAACGTCTACGTCAACGTGGCGATCGGGTTGGGCGTCCACGATGCCACTGCCGGCTTCCGAGCCTACCGGCGTGAGCTGCTCGAGGCCATGGATCTGGGAGCCGTGGAATCCCAGGGGTACTGTTTCCAGATCGACATGACGGTGCGGGCGAAGAACGCCGGGGCCGTGATCACCGAGGTGCCCATCGTCTTCGTCGAACGGGAACTGGGCGTATCCAAGATGAGTGGCAACATCATCGAGGAGGCCGTGGGCCGGGTCGCCGTCTGGGGCGTGCGGGCCCGTGCGCGGCAGCTTGCTCGCCTGGTGGGCAGGCGGCGCTGACCAGCCGATGCATGACACGGGGGCCGTCCGATCACATCGATCGGACGGCCCCCGTGTCATTCGTTCCGTCCACGGCCCGAGGGCGGGATCGGAACCGGTGGATCACAGCTCCGGTTTGCGCAGACCGCGCCGGATCTCCAGTCGTTCGTCCAACAGCTCCTGGAGCTCTTCGAACGAGCGGCGCTCCAGCAGCATGTCCCAATGCGAACGGACGTGCTTGGCCTCCTCTGCATCATCATCGGTGGCTCCCACCCGGGTGCCGATCCCGTGGGTTTTGGAGTCCCAGGTGTTCGGAACATCCGCTTCGACTGAGAACGGAACGGAGAAGGTGAAGCCGTCCTCGCAGACGTATTCGACATCCTGCCTGGGTGCGGGTTCGACGCCGACTTCGGATTCCAGGCTGCGGGAGCCCAGCTGGGTACCGCGGAGACTACGTTCGCTCATTCTTGCCGTCCTTCACGACTCGGGTACGTCATTCACAAACTTCAACATTATAGCCGGTCGGATCATTCCCCCGTCTGCACTCGAGCAGGGTAACGGGTCCTAGGATGGGTGCATGAGCCCGATACCACCCGAGCCGCTCGAACCGGATGCGGTCTACGACCCACCCGCGGTGGCCGGGTCCGCGCGCTCGGCCCGCGCCGACGACCGCAGGGCGCGGTCGAAGGAGCGGGTGGAGCGCACGGTGGAGGGGCTCGACGAGATCGCCGAAGCCGCCGCCGACCTGGCTGCGGAGGCACGCCGACTGCATCGGCCCGAGGACACCCGTCTGCAATATGCGGCCCGGCTGACGGGGCGGGGGATTCGCGCGGCGAGGAAGCTGTTCAAACCCTGAGAGCACTCGTGATGTATGTCCCGATATCGGCCCGAGGCTGGCCAAATAACGTTTTGTTATCTAACCTGGTTGTTGGTAACGAACCGGTCACGCTCGTGGAGGAGTCCTCGTGGGTAAGCATTCCACACCCGAACAGTCGAAGGCTGGCATCAAGCAGATGCTCGGCGCCTTTGCCACCCGCTCGAACGCGGGCCGGCACTCGGCACCCAAGCAGAAGACCGCGGCGGGGGTGTTGGGCGCCACCAGCGCCAAACCGGTGATGGCCGCGATTGCGATCCCAACGGCCGCGATCGGTGCGGTCACGGTGGCCGGGGTCTCCAGCCAGCAGGGTGAGGGACAGGTCCAGGTCGCGCAGAACGTCGTCCCCGCGGATGTTTCTCCGCTGGCACAGGAGAAGGCCCAGGCTGCACCCAAGGCCGCCAAGGCGGACCCTGCTGCGGTCTCACTCCACACTCCGGCTCCCAAACCGGCGAAATCATCGTCGTCCTCTTCGTCATCCGACGATGCGAGCACCAAGGGTAAGAATGGCAAGGCCTCGGGCCAGGGCGGTAGCTGCACCGCATCGACCTACGGCGAGGGCGACGGCACGGCCGGCGGTCCAACGGCATCGGGGGAGACCTTCAACCCCAGCGCAATGACCGCCGCACACAAGAGCCTGCCGCTGGGCAGCGTCGTCAAGGTCACCGCCTCCAACGGCAAGTCCGTGACGGTGCGGATCAACGACCGCGGACCCTATGTCTCCGGCCGCTGCCTCGACCTCTCGACCGCCGCGATGAACAAGATCGGCGGCGACGGCGTCATCAAGGTCAGCTACAAGGTCCTCTGAGGCACATGCGTCCACTGCGGGCCCCGAACCGATATCGGTTCGGGGCCCGCAGTGTGTGCGGAACAACCAGGAGTTTCTGCGAGCTTGCCCACTGATTCCCTCTGTGGCTAGAAAAATAACGAAATGTTATCTATGGTGGTCTTTTGTAACGGAATGATCACACGATGAGGGGAAGCACCGTGGGAAAGCACTCTGGAGCGACGTCAGGCTCCGGTTTCAAACAGTTCATGGGCGCTCTGCGGCCGGGCAAGACCAAGTCCGGACGCCACGCCACGGCCGCCGGCGTGCTCCGCGCGACCAACCGCAAGCCGGTGATGGCCGCCATCGCGATCCCGACCGCTGCGATCGCGGCGGTCACCGTGGCGGGTGTCTCCAGCCAGCAGGGTGACGGCACCGTACACGTCGACCAGGACGTGGTGGCCTCCGATATCGCGCCACTGCAGCAGACGGGGAACACCCAGAGCAAGCAGACCAGGGTTCCGCAGATGACCGGGGGAGTCCGCCTGGAGACGCCGGCGCCCGAACCCACTCACACACAGGCGCCGGCGAAGCAGGGGAAGGATTCCCCCTCGCCCTCGAAGTCGAAGAAGTCGTCCTCGCAGGACAAGTCGTCTAAGCAGAAGACACCGAAGAAGAAGTCATCCGGGGATTCGAAACACCCCACCAGCACCAAGGCCTCCGGCAAGGGTGGTAGCTGCAAGGCCTCGTTCTACTCAGAGGGACAGCAGACCGCTACCGGGGAGCGCTTCAATCCCAATGCCCTGACCGCCGCGCACAAGACCCTGCCCTTCAATTCGCGCGTGAAGGTGACGAACAAGAAGAACGGCAAGTCCGTGACCGTGCGCATCAACGACCGCGGACCCTATGTCTCCGGCCGCTGCCTGGACCTGTCAAAGGCCGCTATGAAGAAGGTCGGCGGGATATCGGCCGGCCACATCAACGTCACCTGGAAGGTGCTCTGACTCAGTGAAGAGACGCTTTATCCTGTCCACGACCGCCGCTGTGGCCACTGTGGCCGTTGGCCTGAGTGGCTGCGTTGCAGCCCCCGGTACCCAGCAGGCGGCGCCGCAGTATTCGCAGACGACTGCGGATTCGGATCTGAGCCGACAGGCCGCCGGCCTGGTGCACATCGACCAGACCTCCAAGAAGAAAAAGAAGAAGGCCAAGAAGTCCGGCAGTTGCAAGGCCAGTTACTATTCGTACGGTTCGCGCACCGCCAACGGTGAGCGCTTCAAGCCGAACAAGCTGACCGCAGCGCACAAGTCCTTCAAGTTCGGCACCAAGGTGAAGGTGACGAACAAGAAGAACGGCAAGTCCGTGACCGTGCGCATCAACGACCGCG
Organism: Brevibacterium sp. 91QC2O2; assembly: GCF_024580695.1. Taxonomy (NCBI): domain Bacteria; kingdom Bacillati; phylum Actinomycetota; class Actinomycetes; order Micrococcales; family Brevibacteriaceae; genus Brevibacterium; species Brevibacterium sp. 91QC2O2. The sequence continues at coordinate 194,288 of NZ_JANIJY010000001.1, forward strand.
GACCGTTCGTCAAGAGCCGGTGTCTGGATTTGTCCAAGGGTGCGATGAAGAAGCTCAAGGGCACCAAGGCCGGAGTCATCAAGGTCAAGTACAAGGTCGTCAAGGCCAAGAAGAAGAAATAGCCCCGCAAGCCGTCGAGGCTGTTTCGGAGCAGGTTCGGCGCACCGGTCATAGAGCGCCGATAATATACATTATGTTAAGTAGATTTCCGTGGGGAGGGCCGAGGCCCTCCCCACGATTTCGTCTCTCAACACCTGGGTGCGATATAGACCAGGCACATGTACGGCAGCTCGAACCGCCCATTTTCCGTGCGCGCGGCCAGGAACTCGGGATCCTCGCATGCTTCCCCCATCAGGTACTGGCGGATATTGTCCTCCACCCGGGCGCGCGTCGCCTCGTTCGAGCGCAGCCAGTAAGTCCTGGTCCGTGCCAGCCCGATCACCTCCGCAACACCCACGGGGGTCGTAAAGGAAACCGTATGCGCCCGTACCGGTCCGAACTCACCCGGCAGCTCCGGGCGCCACGCCGGCCGATAGACATCGCCGGCATGCATGATCCGGCTCAACCGGTGGACCCAGGACACCCGCACGTCGAGTTGATTGTTCACAATGGCCAGATGCCCGCCCATCCCGGTGATCCGGGCTATCTCGACTCCTGCCGCCGGCTGGGCGAACCAGTGCCAGGACTGGGCTGCAATGGTGAGTGATATTGTAGCATCTTCGACTGGGACGGCCTCGGCGGTGCCGACGCGCGTACGGCACGGATTGCGCTCCAACAGCTGCTCGTCGGGATCCACTGCGAGCACCGACCAGGGAGTATCCGCCAGGGCCACATCGAGTGCCGCACCGAGCTTCCCGGTGCCTGCGCCCAGGTCGCAGACGGGCCCTGCGGCCAGGCCGCACAGCGCAGTGACCACTTCATGCGGATACCCCGGACGCACCCGGTCGTAGAGCTCGGCCTGTCCCCCGAACGTGGTTCCATAGTCCGACCGTTGTCCGTTCCTCAGTTTCGGCCCGTGCATGTGGCCACCTCCTGTGTGCCGCCGACTCGGCGCGACACCGCGTAGTCGAAATCCGTTCCCCTATGATCACTGCCCGGTATGTCGAACAGCTCGCCTGCACGCGGACACAGTCGGGCCGGATCGTAGATCTGATGGTCGATGCGCGCGCCCAGGAATCGTGGTGCAAAGCTCGGCCAGCTGCCCGGGCCTCCCGCGCCCAGAGTCCCAGCGGCGTCGTGGCACATGGTGCGCGGCCCCAGCTGGCGCCAGACGGCATTGAAGTCCCCCGCCACCAGGCTGTCGGCACGGCACTGCTCGGCAGCCGTAGACACGGTGTTCTCCCAGGCTCGTTGATACGGCGATCTGGCCATGGGAGATGCCGTGTGCACCCCGATCAGCCGCAGCGGGCTCTCCTGCAGCGTCACCGTCGCTCCGACCGCAGCATAGGGCAGGCTCTCGTGCACTGGCCGCGGGGACAGGTCGGAGCGGATCACGAGAACCGTATCGGCGCCCATTTCGGGCGCGGTGACGAAAACCCGGTAATCCTCCGCCAGGCCGCGCCGGGCCAGTTCGCCGCGCACCGTTTCGGCCGAGGCCTCGGCCAGGAACACCGCGTCCGCCTCGGGCAGCCGGGAGAACACCGCATCGGTCCAAGCGGAGTTGTCGATGAGCACATTGGCCTGCACGATGCGCAGTGAACCGGAAAAGCCGGCCTTCCCCTGATCCAGGCGCCCCACGGCACCGGGTCCCGTCCCGGGCACGGGCACTGCGGCCAGCACCGCCGGCAGGACGAGGCCCAGGGCGCTCAGCGCGCACACGGAGCGCCAGGGCCCGCCGCGGCCTCGGCGATACAGGACGACCCAGGTCGCGCCGGCCAGCCCGGCGCCGGCCAAGCAGAGCGAGATACCCACCCACGGCAGGGCCGTGAGGTAGACCAGACCTGTGAAGCCGCGGATTGCGGCGATCCGCCCGCCGAACAGGCTCAGGCAGCCAAGCGCCACGACACAGACGACGGCGAGCACGGGAAGGCACCGCTGCACTCCCCCGCGACCGGAGACGGAAGACGAACCGGTCGAGCGCGAGGAAGTCATGCAGATTAGGATATCCAGTGGTGGCTATCAGCCCCACCTCGGTCACAACAGAAGGATCAGAATGTCCACTCAGGCGGAACAGGAAACCCGGCTCGCACAGGCCCGTGAAGCTTATGAGGAGTTCGCCGCCCGCGGCCTGAACCTCGACATCACCCGCGGCAAGCCCGCCCCCGCCCAGCTCGACCTGTCAGCGGATATGCTCGTCAACGTTACGAGTGCGGACTTCCACACGGCCGACGGCACGGATGCCCGCAACTACGGCGGCTTCGACGGCCTGCCCGAACTCCGTTCCATCTTCGCCGAACTGCTGCAGGTTCCGGCACCCCAGTTGCTCGCCCAGGGGAACTCCTCGCTGACCCTCATGCAACAGGCGCTGCAGTTCGCACTGTTGTTCGGACTGCCGGACTCCCCCGCGCCGTGGGCCGGGGCCAAGCGCTCCTTCCTGTGCCCCGTGCCCGGCTACGACAGGCACTTCGGGCTCACCGAGTCCCTGGGCTTCGACCTCATTCCGATCCCCTGCGACGACGAGGGCCCCGACCTGGCGGCCGTGCGCGAGCACGTCGCCGATCCCTCGGTCAAGGGAATCTGGCTGGTCCCCCTGTACGCGAACCCCTCAGGAGTGTCCATCAGCACCGAACGCACGCGGGACCTCATGTCACTGGCGACCGCCGCGCCGGACTTCACGGTCATGTGGGACAACGCCTACGGGATCCACCATCTGGGGACCGAACACGATGAGCCACTGGACGTGCTCGACATCGCGGCCCGCGCAGGGCATCCGAACCGGGTGCTGACATTCGCCTCCACCTCCAAGGTCACCTTCGCGGGAGCGGGAGTCGCCTTCTTCGGAGCCTCTCCCGCAATCGTCGACTGGTTCAAATCCCATGCGGAACCCGGGTCCATCGGCCCCGACAAGATCAACCAGCTGCGCCACGCGCGGTTCTTCAAAACAGCCGACGGAGTACGCGCCCATATGGCACGCCACGCCGCCATCGCAGGGCCCAAGTTCGCCGCGGTGGACAGAGCACTGCGCGAGGGCCTGGGCGAGTCGAGCGCCGCGCAGTGGTCGGTCCCGCGCGGCGGCTACTTCATCACGTTGACGGTCTATCCCGGAACCGCCTCACAGGTGGTCAAACTCGCCGCCGAGGCCGGGGTGAAGCTGACTCCCGCGGGCTCGACCCATCCGCACGGCTTCGATCCCGAGGACCGCTACATCCGCATCGCGCCGACCATGCCGACGTTGGCCGAGGTCGAGTTGGCCGCCCAGGGCCTGGCCGCGTGCATCGAGGTCGCCGAGCTCGAGGCCAGGATCGCACAGGGGGCCTGAGTCCGGCCCGGTCGGGGGATGCGAGATAACGGTGTGGTGCTGTCGTGTGTCGCAGCACCCCCGACTGGGAAACCTCTGCTAGAAATATCCGTGTGAGCACAAAGAACAGAGCCCTGGCGATGGGCCTGGCACTGCTGGTCGGTTTGAGCACCGTTCCGGTCAGTGCATTCGCCTCCCCCATCCGACCCGCTGCGGCGGAGTCGGCCGCCCGGCCTGCGGCGGCCGGGACCCTGAGTTCGGTCCCGACGACGGCCGAGAAAAGCACGCAGGTCAAAGCGGGCGAAGAGCAGTCCGCTGCGCAGAAGACAACGAAGCAGGCGAAGCGCCCCAACCTGGCCTACGGCTCGAAGGGCAAACACGTCAAGGCGGCGGGTCTACGCCTGCGCTCCCTCGGATATTTCCTACCCAAGGTGAGCTCTCGCTACGACCAGAACATGCGTCAGGCCGTCTGGGCCCTGCAGAAGGCCGCGGGAATCAAGCGCACGGGCAAGCTGAACCAGAAGACCTGGAAGAAGCTGGACCAGGGTGTGCGGCCCACGGCCAAATCGAAGAAGGGCCGCTATATCGAGGTATCGCTGAAGCGGCAGCTGCTCTACGTCGTCAAGGACGGCAAAGTGGTGCGGACCATCAACGCCTCCACCGGCCGGTCCGGTTGGCGCACACCCAAGGGCAAGTACAAGGTGTACAGGCAGATCAATGGGGTACGCCACGCGCGACTGGGCAAACTGTATCGGCCTAAGTACTTCAACGGCGGGATCGCGGTCCACGGCGAATGGTGGTCGGTGCCGGCCCAGCCGGCATCACACGGCTGTGTGCGCGTGAGCAACCCTGCAATGGACTGGATCTGGAAGTCCGGATCCACGCCGAAGAAGACGAAGGTCTGGGTGTACTGACCGCTAGGCGAAGGGATTGAGCAGCGGATCGATTGCGACTGCCAGGAACAGCAGCGACAGGTACGTGATCGATCCGTGGAACAACCGCATGGCCTTCAGACCGGTTCCGGTCGCGCCGTGCTTGGCCCTGTTCACCAGGCCATAGGCCTCCCACAGGAACCAGGCGCCGGCACCCAGGGACGCGACGATGTAGACCGGGCCCATGTGCCCGACGGGGATCAGCGCCAGCGAGGCCGCAATCATGGCCCAGCTGTACCAGACGATCTGCCGACCGACATTTGCCGGCGGCACCTTGCTGGGCAGCATGGGGACGCCGGCTGCATCGTAGTCGGCCTTGTACTTCATGGCCAGGGGCCAATAGTGCGGCGGCGTCCAGAAGAAGACGACCAGGAACAACAGGACCGGTTCCCACGCCAGTTGTTCGGTCACCGCAGCCCAGCCGATGAGCACCGGCATGCATCCGGCGGCCCCACCCCACACGATGTTCTGCGTGGTATGGCGCTTGAGCAGGATCGTGTAGAAGACCACATAGAGCAGAATCGCGGCGGCGGTCAGACCGGCGGCGAGCCAGTTGGTGAAACCGCCCATCCAGAAGATCGACCCGATGCCCAGCACGAAGGCGAACACGAAGGCCCCCGTCAGGGACACCTCACCGGTGACCAGCGGGCGGTTCTCCGTCCGGTGCATCTTCGCATCGATATCGCGGTCGATGATGCAGTTGAACACACTGGCCGAAGCGGCGGCAGCGGCGCCGCCGATCATCGTCGTGAGCACCAGCCACAGATTGGGCAGACCCCGTTCTGCCAAGAACATCACCGGGGCGGTGGTGACTAGCAGCAACTCGATCACGCGTGGCTTGGTCAGGGCGATATAGGCGCCCACCTTGCCCCGCGGGCGTCCCGCCCGCTTGCGTTCGTCGATGGTGCGCTGCAGTGGCGCTTCGTCCGTTCCCCTGCGCTGATCAGCAGTCACGTGTGCGGGTCACTTCCTTAGGCGTTGTGAACATGAGAGATGCCTTCACGGTCCATGGGCACTATCCGAGCAATTCTACTCCGCGTAGACGTCACCTCCACTTAGCCGAGCCTATCGGCGGCGTCGCACCCGATCAGACCGCCCGCGGCGGCCCGCGCCGCGGCACCGTCGGATAAACTTGGTCCGGAACGAAAGCCGAATCTAAGGGGATCCGAAACCACATGAGCGCTCTTGATTGGTCCGCACTGGACCGGCAGGCAGTCGACACCGCACGTCTACTGGCCGCAGACGCCGTCCAGAAGGCGGGCAATGGCCACCCGGGCACGGCGATGAGCCTGGCGCCCGTCGCCTATTACCTCTACCAGAAGGCCATGAACGTCGACCCCGCCGATCCGAACTGGATCGGCCGCGACCGTTTCGTGCTCTCGGCAGGACACTCGTCGCTGACCCAGTACGTGCAGCTCTACCTGGCGGGTTTCGGCGTTGAGCTCGACGATCTCAAGGCCCTGCGCACCTGGGACTCTCTGACCCCTGGCCACCCGGAGGTCGGGCACACCCCCGGCGTTGAGATCACCACCGGGCCGTTGGGCTCCGGCATCGCCTCGGCCGTGGGCATGGCGATGGCGGCCCGCCGCGAACGCGGTCTGTTCGACCCCGCCGCACCGGCCGGCCAGTCCCCCTTCGACCACGATATCTACGTGCTCGCCGGTGATGGCTGCCTACAGGAGGGCGTTTCCGGTGAGGCCTCGAGCCTCGCCGGCACCCAGCGTCTGGGCAACCTCATCCTGATCTGGGACGACAACCGGATCTCGATCGAGGACGATACCTCGATCGCCTTCACCGAGGACGTGGAGGCCCGCTACGCGGCCTACGGCTGGCACGTCCAGCATGTCGACTTCGTGAACAACGGCCACTACTCCGAGGACATCGAGGCCTTCGACGCGGCCATCCGGGCCGCCCGCGCCGACGACCGTCCCTCCTTCATCCGGCTCTCGACGATTATCGCGTGGCCGGCGCCCACGAAGCAGAACTCCGGGGCCGCCCACGGTGCGGCGCTGGGTGACGAGGAGATCCGTGCGACGAAGGAGATTCTGGGCTTCGACCCGGAGCAGACCTTCGAGGTCGCCCCCGCAGTGCTCGAACACTCCCGGCAGGTCCTCGACCGCGGGGCCGCGGCCCACGCCGCTTGGAACGAGCGCTTCGACGCATGGCGCGAGGAGAACCCGGACCGCGCGGAGCTCTTCGACCGCCTGCTGGCGGGACGCCTGCCCGCGGGGATCGACGGGGCGCTTCCCGTGTTCGACTCCGCAGACAAGCCGATGGCGACCCGCGCCGCGTCGGGCAAGGTCCTCAACGCGCTGGCACCGCTGATGCCGGAGTTGTGGGGCGGTTCGGCCGACCTGGCCGGTTCGAACAACACCTTCATCAACGGTGAGGCGTCCTTCCTGCCCGAGGACCGCGGTTCCAAGGCGTTCCCCGGCAATGTCTACGGTCGCAATCTGCACTTCGGCGTGCGCGAATTCGCCGCCGGCCTGATCTGCAACGGCATCGCCCTGCACGGACCGACCCGGCCCTACAACGCGACTTTCCTGGTGTTCTCGGACTACCAGCGCGCAGCCGTGCGCTTGGCCGCGCTCCAGCAGGTGCCCAATGTGTTCGTCTGGACCCATGACTCGATCGGGGTGGGCGAGGATGGGCCCACCCACCAGCCGATCGAGCACCTGAGCTCGCTGCGTGCGATTCCGAACGTCGACGTGGTCCGTCCCGCCGACGCCAACGAAACCGCCGTCGCCTGGCGCACGGTGCTCGATCGCACGGATGGCCCGACCGGGATGGTCCTCTCGCGCCAGGCCCTGCCGATCCTCGACCGCGCCACCCTGGCACCGGCCGAATTGACCTCCAAGGGCGCCTATATCCTCAAGGACACCGACGGTACCCCCGACGTCATCCTGCTGGCCTCCGGCTCGGAGGTGGAGATCGCCCTGACCGCAGCGGAGACGCTGACCGGCAGCGGGGTCGCCGCCCGCGTCGTCTCCGTGCCGTGCATGGAGTGGTTCGACCGGCAGGACGCCGACTACCGCGCTTCGGTGCTGCCGTCCGCGGTCCGCGCCAGGGTCAGCATCGAGGCCGGCGGTGCCATGAGCTGGTACCGCTACCTGGGCACCGAGGGCCGGGCCGTGTCGCTCGAACACTTCGGAGCATCGGCCGATGCCAAGACGCTCTACCGCGAGTTCGGGCTGACGGCCCAGGCCGTTGTGGCCGCAGCGGAGGAATCCATGGCCGCAGTCAAGGAGCTGGTATGAGCGCACTGCAGGAACTGTCCACCGCCGGGGTCTCCATCTGGCTCGACGACCTCTCGCGCAGCCGTCTCTCCAGCGGGGAGCTGGCCCGGGCCGTGGACGAACAGTCGATTGTCGGGGTGACGACGAATCCCACCATCTTCGCAGGTGCTCTGGCGGATTCGGACGCCTACGCCGAACAGGTGGGCCGGCTGGCCGCCTCAGACGCTTCCCTCGAGGATGCGATCGATGCGCTCACGTGCGCCGACGTCGCAGCAGCCTGTGATGTGCTGCGGCCTGTCTACGATGCCACAGCCGGCCAGGACGGCCGTGTGTCGATCGAGGTCCCGCCCGGCCTGGCCCGGGACACCGAGGGCACCATCGCCTACGCCAAGAAGCTGTGGAAGATCATCGACCGGCCCAATGCGATGATCAAGATCCCCGCGACGCAGGAGGGCCTGACGGCCATCACCCAGGTCGTCGCGGCGGGCATCAGCGTCAATGTCACGCTGATCTTCGCACTCGGCCGCTACCGGCGCGTCGTCGAGGCCTACATCAATGGTCTGGAACGGGCCAAAGAGGCCGGTTTCGACATTTCGCAGATCCATTCCGTCGCCTCGATCTTCGTATCCCGCGTGGATACGGAGGTCGACGGCCGGCTGGAGGCCATCGGCACGCCCGAGGCACTCGAACTGCGGGGCCGGGCCGGCCTGGCCAACTGCCGGCTGGCCCACCGCATCGCCGTCGAGCAGTTCTCCTCCGAGCGGTTCCACGTCCTGGCCGCCGCCGGTGCGAACCAGCAGCGGCCCCTGTGGGCATCGACAGGGGTGAAGAACCCCGCCTATCCCGACACCATGTACGTCAGTGAGCTCGTCGCCGCCGGAACGGTGAATACGATGCCGGAGAAGACTCTGCTGGCCTTCGCGGATCACGGCGAGGTCCACGGCGACACGGTCTCTGGCGGATACGCCCAGGCCGATGCGGACCTCGATGCCCTGGCCGGAGTCGGTGTCGACTATGCGGAGGTGATGGACAAACTCGAGGCCGAGGGTCTGGAGAAGTTCGACGCGAGCTGGGACGAACTCGTCGCAGGTGTCTCGCAGCAGCTGGGACGTTGAACCGACCGGCGCACGATTCCGCTACGACACGTCCATGAAAGGTGAGACCATGGTCATCCATGCAGCACAGGGCTATACCTTCTCCCAGCCGGAGCACGACGCGGTCGGACCGCATCTGCGGCGGCTCATCGCGGCGCACGCGGCTTCGCGCCTGAGAGCACAGGACGCCGGCCTGTGGGGTCCGGACGCCAGCGCCGAGGCCGCGCAGCGCCTGGGCTGGGTCGACCTGGCCGTCCGGGCCCAGTCCGTGGTGGCCAGGGCCCGGACGGTCCGTGCGGAACTGCACGAGTCCGGGGTCCAGCGCATCGTGTTGTGCGGAATGGGCGGTTCCTCCCTGGCCCCGGAGCTCATCTGCGCCACAGCGGGAGTGGAGTTGACAGTGCTCGACTCCACCGCTCCCGACCAGGTCCTCACCGCACTCGGCGACCGGGTCGCATCGACTGCGTACGTCATCGCATCGAAGTCCGGCGGAACCGTGGAGACCGACACCCACCGGCGCATCGCGGTGTCCCTGTTGGAGGCGGCGGGGGTCGACCCTGCCGGCCGCATCATCGCGATCACCGATCCGGACTCGCCACTGCACCGGTTGGCCCTCGACCAGGGCTACCGGGTGTTCCTGGCCGATCCGCGGGTCGGTGGTCGGTTCTCGGCTCTCAGTGCCTTCGGCCTGGTGCCGAGTGTCCTGGCCGGCGCCGAGGTGCGCGGGTTGCTCGCAGCGGCGAACGATGTGGCAGCGCAGCTGGGCGAGGACTCGGTGGAGAACCCCGCACTGTGGATCGCCGCGACCCTGGCCGCCTCCCATGCGGCGGGCGCTGAGAAGCTACTCGTCCTCGACGATCCGGGAACTCCCGGTTTCGGCGCCTGGCTCGAGCAACTCATCGCGGAGTCCACCGGAAAACTCGGCCGCGGCGTGCTACCGCTGTCGACGACCGCAGAACAGGCGGTCAGACTGCGTACAGCGGGGCCGGACTTCGCCACGCCCTATGCCGTGTACGATGCCGCCACGGAGGGCTCCACCCCGCGCAGCGCCCTCTACGCCATCGCCGGGTCCGGGGAGCTGGGAGCCCAGTTCCTCATCTGGGAGTACGCCACAGCCCTTCTGGGAATCTGTTTGGACCTCGACCCCTTCGATCAGCCGGATGTCGAATCGGCCAAGGCCGCCACCCGTGCGCTGCTGGGCGAGGGCGTGGCGGCGCTGCCCACTCCCCCATCCGCCACACGGGAGTCGCTCGCGGCCTTCACCGCGGAACTCGGTGCCCATGACTATGTGGCCATCCAGGCCTTCGTCGATCGGTTGGCCGACCCCGCCGGCTTCGAGGAGTTGCGGACCCGGCTGGAGCGCGCCACCGGAGTCCCCGTGACTCTGGGGTTCGGTCCCCGCTACCTGCACTCGACCGGCCAGTACCACAAGGGCGGTCACCCCAACGGGCACTTCCTGTCCATCACTGCCGGTTCCACAGCAGATCTGGCGGTGCCGGGACGGGATTTCACCCTGTCCCAGTTGATCGCCGCGCAGGCCGCCGGCGATGCCCAGGTGTTGCAAGGTCTGGGCCGGTCCGTGCTGCGGATCCACTTGACCGAATTGTCCACCGGGCTGGCAGAGCTGGTCGACCTGGTGGGGGCTCTGTAGAACCCGGCCACGGGACCTGCGCCGACCGCCTGGCCGCGGTCGGCAGACAAAAGCGGGGCCGGACCTCTCCTCGGAGAGGTCCGGCCCCGCTTTCGCTCTGATCGGCTCAGTTGCCGAAGCGCATGATCAGGCCCAGCAGCACGATCGCCGCGACCCATACGATGGCGACGAAGGTCGTAATGCGGTTCAGATTGCGTTCGGCCACGCCGGACGAACCCAGATTCGAGCTCATACCGCCGCCGAACATGTCGGACATGCCGCCGCCACGGCCCTTGTGCAGGAGCACGAAGAGTCCCAGCAGCAGACTGGTGAGCACGAGGATGCACGTGAGGACGATGCTTAGAATTTCCACGCAGACAAGCCTAACATTTCGATGTCGGATTGGTGTAATACGATCAGCCGCGCTGGGCTGCCACGGCCAGGGCGCTGAAGTCCGCGGCGCTCAGGCTTGCCCCGCCCACCAGGGCGCCGTCGACATCGGCCGAGGCCATGATTGCTGCGACGTTCTCGGCCTTGACCGAACCACCGTAGAGGATCCTGACGCCGGCGGCGAAGGAGGGATCATAGAGTTCCTCCAGCCTGCCCCTGATCGCGGTGGCCATGGTGGCGGCGTCCTCGGCGGTGGCAGTGCGTCCTGTGCCAATCGCCCAGACCGGTTCATAGGCGACGACGAGTCCTGCAAGAGCCTCTGCTGTGAGCCCCTCGAGAGCGGCACTGAGCTGGGCCAGGGTATGAGCCTCGTGTTCGCCGGCCTCCCTGACCTCCAGAGGTTCTCCCACGCACAGGATGGGCAGCAACTCGTGGCGCAGACAAGCAGCCACCTTCTCCTGCACGACGGAGTCCGTCTCCTGGTGGTAGGCCCTGCGTTCACTGTGCCCGACGATCGCATAGCGGCAGCCGAGCCGTTTGAGGAACCGGCCCGACACCTCTCCGGTGAAGGCACCGGAATCGTGCACCGACAGGTCCTGCGCGCCATAGCTCAAAGACAGCTTGTCGCCTGCGATGAGGGTCTGGACCGACCGGATGTCGGTGAACGGTGGGAGCACCGCGATTTCGCCGGCCTCGTAGTCGAATTTCGCATCGTCGAGCGCCCAGGCCAGTTTCTGCACGGTGGCGATGGCCTCGAAGTGGTCCAGGTTGAGCTTCCAGTTGCCCGCCAGCAGCGGTAGGCGCTCGGGCTTGGTCTTCTTGGCCATCAGTCGAGCACCTCCAGCCCCGGCAGAGTCTTGCCCTCGAGGAATTCGAGGCTGGCTCCCCCACCCGTGGAGATGTGGCCGAAGTCGGCCTCTGTGTAGCCCAGGGAGCGCACGGCTGCAGCGGAGTCGCCGCCGCCGACGACGGTCAGCCGGCCGGTCTCCGGTCCCCCATTGGCATTGCTCAGCGCCTTTGCCACCGCACTGGTGCCGGCGGCGAAGGCGGGGAATTCGAAGACGCCCATGGGACCGTTCCAGAACACCGTCTGTGCCTCGGCGACCAGCTGGGCGTAGTGGGCGGCCGTCTCCGGTCCGATGTCCAGGCCCATCGCCTTGGCACCGGCGGGGGTGGACTCGAGCGCGTCGATGCCGGCAGCCGCATGCGCGGCATCAGCGGCGAAGGACTCGGCCATGACGATATCGGTGGGCAGCACCAGGTCGACGCCCACCTCCTGTGCCTTGTCCAGATAGCCGCGGACCCGCTCGAGTTGATCGGCTTCGAGCAGGCTGGCGCCCACCGCATAGCCCTGCGCGGCGAGGAAGGTGAAGAGCATGCCGCCGCCGATCACCAGGGTGTCGGCCCGTTCGAGCAGGGAGTCGATGACGCCCAGCTTGTCCGATACCTTGGAACCGCCCAGCACCACCACATAGGGTCGTGCCGGGTCGTGGAGCAGCCGGCTGCACACCTCGACCTCCGCGGCCACCAGTCCCCCGGCGTAGTGCGGCAGCAGGGTGGCGATGTCGTAGACGCTCGCCTGCTTGCGGTGGACCACGCCGAAGCCGTCGGAGACATAGGCCTCTGCCAGCTCCGCCAGCTGGCCGGCGAACTCGCGCCTGACGGCCTCGTCCTTGCTCGTCTCACCGGGGTTGAACCGCAGGTTCTCCAGCAGCAGGATCTCCCCGTCGCCCAGTTCGGCGGCCATCCGCCGGGCCTGCGGGCCCACGGTGTCGCCGGCGAAGGCGACCGGCCGGCCAACGGCCTCGGCCAGTGCAGGGGCGACGGGAGCCAGAGAGTACTGCGGGTCGACGGCGCCCTTGGGCCGGCCCAGATGGGCCATCACGATCACCTTCGCCCCGGCCTCGGCCAGGGACCTCAGAGTGGGAGCCGAGGCGATGATGCGTCCGGGGTCGGTGATCGCGCCGTCTCGCATGGGGACGTTGAGATCACTGCGCACGATGACACGGCGCCCCGCGAACTGGGCGGGGTCGGTCAGTTTCTGCAATGGAGGGCCTTTCCTAGGGGATATCAGAGTTTTCCAGCCACCAGGTCGGCCAGGTCGTACAGACGACGGGAGTAACCCCATTCGTTGTCGTACCAGGACACGACCTTGATCTGGTCGCCAACCTGTCTGGTCAGCCCCGCGTCGAAGATCGACGAGTGGCTGTCCATGACGATATCGGATGACACGATCGGGTCCTCGGTGTAGTCGAGGACACCCGCGAGTTCGCCGGTCGCCGCTGCGGCGACCGCGGCATTGACTTCGGCGACGGTGGTGGGGCGTTCCGGCAGGAACGTCAGGTCCACCAGGGAACCGGTGATGACGGGTACGCGGGTGGCGAAGCCGTCGAGGCGGCCGGCCAGCTCCGGGATCACCCTAGCGACCGCAGCCGCAGCGCCCGTGGTGGTCGGCACGATGTTGACGGCCGCGGCGCGGGCCCGGCGGAAGTCCTTGTGGGGCCCGTCGACCAGCCGCTGATCGCCGGTGTAGGCGTGGATGGTGTTCATAATGCCCGAGGCGATGCCGAACTCGCGGTGCAGCACCTTGGCCAAAGGAGCCAGGCAGTTGGTGGTGCACGAGGCATTGGAGACGATGTCGTGCTGGGCCGGATCGTAATCGCCCTCGTTGACCCCGAGCACGAGCATCGCATCGGCGTCCTTCGAGGGCCCCGAGATCAGGACCTTCTTGGCGCCGGCGGCCAGGTGGGCCGCCGCGGCCTGCCGTTTGGTGAACTTGCCCGTGCATTCGATGACGATGTCGACGCCCATGTCGCCCCAGGGGATCTCCGCGGGATCCCGGTGGGCGGTGGCGTGGATCCGGTGCCCGTCGACGGTCAAGGATTCCTCATCGCTTTCGACTTTGGCGGGCAGTCGGCGCCACACCGAGTCGTAGGTGAGGAGGTGTGCCAGATGGGCGTTGTCGGTCAGGTCGTTGATCGCGACGATTTCGATGTCGTGATCGCCGGCGAGCCAGTGCCGGGTGAATGCCCGGCCGATGCGCCCGAAACCATTGATTCCTACGCGAGTGACCATAGTCTCCCTCAGTCTGCCGATGGGTGCTGCTCTCGAGTGCCGATCGGCACTGCTACCAGCATAAACGTCCGAACCGCCGTCCGTCTTCAGACTTCGTCGAGCATGTCGGCGGTGAGATTGGCCTCTGTCCCCGGAATACCGAGTTCTGCCGCTTTCTTGTCCGCTGTCGACAGGAGCCGGCGGATCCGGCCGGCGACCGCGTCCTTGGTCATCGGCGGGTCCGCCAGCTGGCCGAGTTCCTCCAATGAGGCCTGTTTGTGCTCCAAGCGCAGTTCGCCGGCGTACTTGAGATGATCCGGTACGTCTGCGCCCAGGATCTCGAGCGCGCGTTCCACCCTGGCCCCTGCCGCGACAGCCGCACGGGCCGAACGGCGCAGATTGGCGTCGTCGAAGTTGGCCAGGCGGTTGGCGGTGGCGCGCACCTCGCGGCGCAGGCGCCGCTCCTCCCATTCCAGACGGGTGGACTCCGCCCCCATCGAGGTCAACAGATCGCCGATCGCCTCGCCGTCGCGGATCACGACCCGGTCGACGCCGCGGACCTCCCTGGCCTTGGCTGCGATGTCGAAACGCCGCGCCGCGCCCACCAGGGCCAGTGCGGCCTCGGGGCCGGGGCAGGTGATCTCGAGCGCGCCGGAGCGGCCGGGCTCGGTCAGCGATCCATGGGCCAGGAAGGCACCGCGCCAGGCGGCGCGGGCGTCGGCGATCGTGCCGTTGACGATCGCGGACGGCAACCCACGAACGGGCCTGCCCCGACCGTCGATGAGACCCGTCTGCCGGGCCAGCGCCGGCCCGTCCGTGACGACGCGCAGCACATAGCGGGTGGACTTCTTCAGCCCGCTGCCGCCGACCACGACGACCTCGGCGACATGGCCGAACAGGTCCTTGATCTCCGAGCGCAGGCGGCGGGCGCCCGCACCCGTGTCGACCTCCGCCTCGATCACGATGGCCCCTGCCACCAGGTGCAGGGCCGAGGAGAAGCGCAGAGTCGCCGCGACCTCTGCCTTGCGCGCCTGTGGCCGGGTCTCCCGGTAGTGGGCAAGTTCGTCCTTGACCTTCGCCGTCAACGCCATGGTCGTTCCTTTCCGCGCGTCGCTGCGCGACGCGATTCGTTCGTCCCTACCACTGTTCGACCACCGCGATGCCGGCATCGCCGAGCACGTCACGGTAGCAGGCCGCCAGCTTCAGGCTGTCGTGCACGCCGGAGTGGGTGGCCCGCACGGGGCGCCGCCACAGCTGCGCGGAGAAAAGAGACCCTGCCAGGCCCGCCAGGCGGGGTTCGGTCGCCGCTGCGCGATCGTCGACGATGATCGAGTCGAAGCGCAGACGGGGTGCGTGCTCGTGCAGGCTGTGCAGATGGTCTCCCAGGCTCATCCCGGCGGTCTCCGCCTTGGCGCCCGGCAGGTTCAACGTCAACAGTTTGAGTGCCTGCGAGGAGTAGATCGCCTCAGCGAGTTCGGGCACCAGCAGATGCGGCATCACCGAGGTATACCAGGAGCCCGGTCCCAGGTTGATCACATCGGCGCCGGCTATCGCCTCGAGCGTTTCGATGCGCGCCGGTGGATCCTGCGGCAGCAGTCTGACCTGGCCGACATCGCCACGGGTGGCGGCGAGTTCCGCCTGCCCCCGCACCACCGTGGTGGAGCCTGCCTCGCTGACGTCTGCCTCGATGGTCAGCGGCACCGAGGACATGGGCAGTACTCGACCATGGGCCCGCAGCAGCCGGGCCATCCAGTCCAGGCCCTCGACGTGGTCGCCGAACTTCTGCCAGAGGGCGGCTATGAGCAGATTGCCCACGGCGTGGTCGTTCAGCGGCCCGGCGGAGGAGAACCTGAACTGGATGATGTCGCGCCAGGTCCGTCCCCACTCCCCGTCATCGCACAGAGCGGCCAGCGCCATCCGCAGATCGCCCGGTGGCAGGCCCCCGAACTCCTCGCGCAGACGACCAGAGGATCCCCCATCGTCGGCAACTGTGACGATGGCGGTGAGATTGTCCGTCAGCAGGCGGAATGCGCGCAGGGAGGCGTAGAGGCCGTGGCCGCCGCCGAACGAGGCGATGCTCACACCCTGTCCGCCGGAGCCACGGCGCAGATACATGGGAAGTTCCTCGGTGGGAATATCGGCCATCGTCACTCCCTCCCCAGATCACGGTGTTTGAGGAAGACCGCAGCCTGTGTGCGAGTCGCGAGCTCATCGCACAGGGCCCTGGCGATCGCCACAGAGCGGTGTTTGCCCCCGGTGCAGCCGATCGCGACGGTGGCATATCCCCGCTGTTCGCGCAGATAGCCGGCGATCACGGTCTCGAGTACCCCGGCGTAGCCGCGGACGAATTCCCCGGCTCCGGTCTGCGCGAGCACGAAGTCGGAGACCTCCGGATCCTGCCCCGTGTGTTCGCGCAGCGCCGGAATCCAGTAGGGATTGGGCAGGAAGCGCACATCCGCCACGTGGTCCGCGTCCTTGGGCAGTCCGTACTTGAAGCCGAAGCTCATAACGGTCAGACGCAGCGCGGGCTGTTCCGGATCGCCGAACCGGCTGCGGATCTCGGCGGTCAGCTGATGGACGTTGAGATCCGTGGTGTCGATCCGGTAGTCGGCCCCGTCTGCCACGGTGGCCAGCTGAGCGCGTTCGGCCTCGATGCCATCGGACAGGGTCTCCTCGCCCTGCAGGGGGTGGGGGCGGCGGACGGATTCGAACCGGCGGACCAGCGTCTCATCGCTGGCGTCGAGGAACAGCACCTCGACGTGGAGGCCACGGGCACGGTAGTCGGCCAGCACCTCGTCGAGCCGCTGGAAGTTCGTCCGGCCACGCACATCGGTGACCACGGCGACCCGCGGCAGCCTGGCATCGGCCCGGGCGACGAGTTCGATCAGCGGGGCGATCAGCTGCGGTGGCAGGTTGTCGACCACATACCAGTTCTGATCCTCGAGGGCCTTGGCCGCAGTGGACCGACCCGCCCCGGACATACCGGTGACGATGAGGACCCGGCTGGCGCCGGGTTCGGCCGTCTGCTGGCTGGGCTCACTGTTCATCGTCGGCTCCTGGGTTCGGGTGGTTCTGTGGCGTCGGTTCCGGTGGGGCCCCGTCGTTGCCTACGGTAGCCGAACCGGGGTCCGGACTGTCTGAGTCTTCTCCCAGGACGGTCTGGATGCGCTGTGCCAGGGCCGGACCGACGCCCTTGACCTCGGTGAGTTCGTCCACCGTGGCCGTACGCATCCGCTTGACGGACCCGAAGTGGGTCAGCAGAGCCTTGCGCTTGGCCGACCCCAGGCCGTCCACTCCGTCGAGCACGGAGGTGCGCATCGCCTGGCCCCGGCGCTGGCGGTGGTAGGTGATGGCGAACCGGTGGGCCTCGTCGCGCACACGCTGGAGCATGAAGAGGCCCTCGGAGTTCCGCGGCAGGATGACCGGGAACTCGTCCCACGGCACCCAGACCTCCTCCAGGCGCTTGGCCAGGCCGACCACGGAGATGTCGGTGATGCCGAGGTCGGACAGAGCCGCCTCGGCGGCGTGGACCTGGGGCAGAGCGCCGTCGACGACCAGCAGTGAGGGCCGATAGCCGAAACGCTGGTCGGGGGTATCGTCATTGAGGCTCTCGAGGTAGCGGGAGAAACGACGCGAGACCACATCGTACATCGAGGAGGTGTCGTCGCGGGCCGCCTCACCTGTCACCGAGAACCGCCGGTAGTCCTTCTTCTTGGGCAGGCCGTCTTCGAAGACGATGAGTGAGCCGACCACGTTCTGGCCCATCATGTGCGAGTTGTCGATGCACTCGATGCGCAGCGGGGGCTCCGGGAGGTCGAGGGCCGTCTGGATCTCGGTCAGTGCCTGGGACCTGGTCGTCAGATCCGAGGCCCTGCGGCGCTTGTGCAGGTCGAGGGCCTCTCGGGCGTTCTTGAGCACCGTCTGCAACACGGCGAGCTTCTCCCCGCGCTGGGGCACCCGGATGGTCACCGCCGCCCCGCGCAGCCCGCTCAGCCAGGCCTGCAACGCGTCCTGATCGGTCGGCAGGGTGTCGACCAGGATCTCCTTGGGGACGGCCTCGGGGTCGACTCCGGTGTAGGCCTGGCGCAGATAGTCCGCGGTGAGTTCGGCGGGACCCAGTTCGTCGAGGCGCTCGATGATCCAGCCGCGCTGTCCCCTGATCCGCCCGGAGCGCACGTGGAAGACTTGGACACTGGCCTCGAGTTCCTCTGCGACCAGGCCGAAGACGTCGACGTCGGCACTGACCCGCAGGACCACCGCCGACTTGTCGATGACCTTCTTCAATGCGGTGATCTCATCGCGCAGTTTGGCCGCGCGTTCGAACTCGAGGGCCGCAGAGGCCTCCCGCATCTCCTTCTCACGGGTGGAGATGAATCGGCCGGTGTGGCCATTCATGAAGTCGACGATGTTCTGGGCCAGGACCCGGTGTTCCTCCGGACCGATCCGGCCGATGCACGGCGCGCTGCAGCGGTCGATGTAGCCCAGCAGGCAGGGCCGCCCGGATCGTTCGGCACGGTCGAACACCCCCTTGGCACAGCTGCGCATGGGGAACGCCTTGAGCAGCTGGTCGAGGGTCTCGCGGATCGCCCAGACCGCGGTGAAGGGCCCGAAGTACTTGACCCCCGGCTTGCGTTTGCCGCGGGTGACGAAGACCCGGGGGTAGGTGTCCTTCATCGTGATGGCCAGATACGGGTAGGACTTGTCGTCGCGGAACATGACGTTGAACCGCGGATTGAACTCGTTGATCCACGTCCACTCGAGCTGGAGCGCCTCGACCTCGTTGTTGACCACCGTCCATTCGAGGCTGGCGGCGGTATGCACCATGGTGAAGGTGCGCGGGTGTAGCTCCGCGGGGTTGGCGAAGTACGAATTGAGCCTGTTGCGCAGGTTCTTCGCCTTGCCGACGTAGATCACCCGCCGGTTCTCATCGCGGAACTTGTACACCCCGGCCGAGGTCGGGATCTCCCCTGTGGCCGGGCGGTACAGACTAGGATCCACTGATCCGCCCCGCGATCTCGCTCAGTGCCGCCAGGTACCGGCCCGTATGCGATTCGGCCACCTGTGCGACCTGCTCCGGTGTCCCGGTGGCCACGACGGTGCCGCCCCCGCGGCCGCCCTCGGGCCCCATGTCGATGATGTGGTCCGCGGCGGCGATGACATCGAGGTTGTGTTCGATCACGATCACCGTATTGCCCTTGTCGACCAGCCCCTGCAGGACCAGGAGCAGCTTCCTGATGTCCTCGAAGTGTAGACCCGTGGTCGGCTCGTCGAGGACGTAGACCGTCCGCCCGCGAGTGCGCTTCTGCAGTTCGCTGGCCAGTTTGACGCGCTGGGCCTCGCCGCCGGACAGGGTGGTGGCCGGCTGTCCCAGGCGCACATAGCCCAGGCCCACCTCCACCAGGGTGTTCAGGTGCCTGGCGATGGCAGGTACTGCGGCGAAGAACTCCGCGGCCTGTTCGATCGGCATATCGAGGACCTCGGCGATCGACTTGTCCTTGAACTTCGCCTCCAGAGTCTCCCTGTTGTACCGGGCGCCGTGGCAGACCTCGCAGGGGACGTAGACGTCGGGCAGGAAGTTCATCTCGATCTTGATCGTGCCGTCGCCGTGGCAGTTCTCGCACCGGCCGCCCTTGACGTTGAAGGAGAACCGGCCGGGTTGGTAACCGCGCACGCGGGCCACCTCGGTTTCGGCGAACAGCCGGCGGATGTGGTCGAACACTCCGGTGTACGTCGCCGGATTCGACCGCGGGGTGCGTCCGATGGGTGACTGGTCGACGTGGATCACTTTGTCCAGCTGGTCCACCCCGGTGATCCGCTTGTGCCGGCCGGGGACCTTCTTGGCCCCGTTGAGCCGGTTGGCCAGTTCCGTGTACAGGATGTTGTTGACCAGCGTCGATTTGCCCGAACCGGACACTCCGGTGACGGCGGTGAATACGCCCAGTGGGAAGGACACTGTGACGTCCTTGAGGTTGTTCTCCCTGGCCCGCTCCACCGTCACCGTACGCGAGCGGTCGATCGGTCGACGCCGGGCGGGCACGCCGATGGCGCGGCGACCGGCCAGGTAGTCCCCCGTGATCGACCGGGGCGCGGAGGTCAGGCCGGCGACCGGGCCGGAGTAGATGACCTCGCCGCCGTGTTCGCCGGCGCCGGGGCCGATGTCGACGATCCAGTCGGCCGCCTCGATCGTCTCCTCGTCGTGTTCGACGACGATGAGCGTATTGCCCAGATCGCGCAGCTTCAACAGTGTTTCGATGAGCCTGCGGTTGTCCCGCTGGTGCAGGCCGATCGAGGGTTCGTCGAGCACGTAGAGCACGCCGACGAGGCCCGAGCCGATCTGGGTGGCCAGCCGGATCCGCTGGGCCTCGCCGCCGGACAGGGTGCCTGCGGTGCGCGCCAGGGTCAGATAGTCCAGTCCCACATCGAGCAGGAACCCCATCCTGGCGTTGATCTCCTTCATCACCTGGGCTGCGATCTGCGCATCCCTGGCGTTGAGGTCCAGTCCGGCCAGGAATGCGGCCGCCTGGTCGATCGCGAGCGCGGAGACCTCGGCGATGGACTTCCCGCCCACTAAGACGCTGAGTGCCTCTGGGCGCAGGCGGGTGCCCGAGCATGCGGCGCAGGGGACTTCGCGCATATACGATTCGTAGCGTTCGCGGGCGTTGTCGGATTCGGTTTCCTGGTGTTTGCGCAGGATGTATTGGAAGACGCCCTCGAAGCCGGTGGAGTAGCTGCGTTCGCGGCCGAAGCGGTTGCGGTATTTGACGTGGACTTTGTAGTCCTTGCCTTCGAGGATGGCTTTGCGGTGGGAGGGTTTGAGGTCCTTCCACGGGGTGACGAGGTCGAAGCCCATGTCGGTGCCCAGGGCGTCGAGCATCCGGTTGAAGTACTGGGAGGTGGTCTTGCCCGATGACCAGGGTGCGATGGCGCCGTCGGCGATGGCCAGGTCCTCGTCGGGGACGACGAGGGTCTCGTCGACTTGGAGTTTGGTGCCGATGCCGTCGCAGACGGGGCAGGCGCCGAAGGGCGAGTTGAAGCTGAAGGTGCGCGGTTCGATCGTGTCGAGGGCCAGGGGGTGGTCGTTGGGGCACGAGAGGTGTTCGGAGAAGGTCCTGGTCGTGCCGTCGTCGACGAATTCGACGTCCATTCGGCCATCTGCGGTGCGCAGCGCGGTTTCCACGGAGTCGGTCAGGCGTTGGCGGATGCCGGGCTTGGCGATAAGGCGGTCGACGACGACGGAGATGTCGTGTTTGATCTGTTTGGCGAGTTTGGGCGGGTCGCTCAGGCTGATCTGGTTTCCGTCGACCACGGCGCGGGAGAAGCCGGCGGCCTGCAGGTGGGAGAAGGTGTCGACGAATTCGCCCTTGCGCTGGCGCACGATTGGGGCGAGGACGAGGAATTTGGTGCGGTCTTCGAGTTCTTCGAGTTGGTCGACGATCTGCTGTGGGGTCTGGCTGGTGATCTGT
Organism: Brevibacterium sp. 91QC2O2; assembly: GCF_024580695.1. Classification (NCBI taxonomy): domain Bacteria; kingdom Bacillati; phylum Actinomycetota; class Actinomycetes; order Micrococcales; family Brevibacteriaceae; genus Brevibacterium; species Brevibacterium sp. 91QC2O2. The sequence goes on from NZ_JANIJY010000001.1 coordinate 215,484, forward strand.
TCGTGGCAGACGGGGCAGTGCGGTACGCCGATGCGGGCCCACAGCAGGCGCAGGAAGTCGTAGACCTCGGTGATGGTGCCAACGGTCGAGCGCGGGTTGCGCGAGGTCGATTTCTGGTCGATGGAGACTGCCGGGGAGAGTCCTTCGATGAGGTCGACGTCGGGTTTGTCCATTTGGCCCAAGAACATGCGGGCGTAGGAGGACAGGGATTCGACGTAGCGGCGCTGGCCTTCGGCGAAGATGGTGTCGAAGGCCAGGGAGGATTTACCGGAGCCGGACAGGCCGGTGAAGACGACCATGGCGTCGCGGGGCACGCTGATGTCGACATTGCGCAGGTTGTGGGCTCTGGCTCCCTGGACGACGAGTGTGTCGAGGTGGCTGATGCCCTGGGCGTTCGTGGTGCTGGTTTCTGCGGTCACGTCTCAACTCTATTCCGTGGGTCCGACATGGGTGATGGTGAGGACGGGTTCATCGGCTGTATCGGTGGCGTCGAGGTCGACGTCGGCGCTGATGGCCCAGTCGTGGTCGCCGGCGGGGTCGTCGAAGACCTGACGCAGGTGCCAGGTCCGGTCGTCTTTGCGCAGGTGGAATAGTTCGGGCGAGCGCGCTTGGGGCCCGGTTCCCATGGTGTCGTATTCATCGAAGTAGGGTTCGACGGAGTCCTCCCAGGCGTGTGTGTCGAAGCCGTTGTCCGCGTCGAGGGCGCCGAGTGCGTCGTAGGCGCCGCGTTCGGCCAGGATGACGCGGTGGAACATCTCGTTGCGCACCAGGCGGGTCAGCCGGGGTTCGTCTGCGCTGAGCCTGGTGTCGGCCATGTCGAGGGGCAGGGCCTCGGTCTGGGCGCCGGCTGCGCGCAGTTGTTCCCATTCCTCGACGAGGGAGGAGTCCACCCGGGTGATGGTCTCGCCGAGCCAGTCGACGATGCGTTGGAGGTTTTCGTCGACGTACTCTTCTGGGACGTTTTGGACGAGGGCTCGGTAGACGTCGGTCAGGTAGCGCAGCAGGCCGCCTTCGACTCGGGCCAGGCCGTAGTAGGAGACGAACTGGGAGAAGTTCATGGCCTGGTCGATCATGTCGCGGACCACGGATTTGGGTTCGAGGTTGAGGTCGGCGAGCCAGGGGGCGGATTCGACGTAGGTGGAGAAGGCCTCTTCGAGGATTTCGGCGTTGGGTTTGGGGTAGTCGAGTTCGTCGAGGATGGCCATGCGTTCGGTGTATTCGACCCCGTCGGCTTTGAGCAGGGCCAGCTCGTCGCGTTTGATCCGGTCGAGTTGTCCCTTGAGGACGGCGAACTGGACGGGTGTGGTCGCTTCGATGACGCTGAGCACGTCGTAGGCCCATTGGTCGGCGTTTTCCGAGTCGAAGAGTTCGAGGGCGGCCAGGGCGAAGGGTGACAGGGGCTGGTTGAGGGCGAACTGCGGGCCGAGGTCGGCGTCGGGGCGGAATTCCACGATGCCGTTCTCGGTGGGGTGGCGGGAGAGCACTCCGGCGTTCAGCAGGGAGCGGCCGATGCCCAGTGCCCGCAGGTACATGTCGAGTTTGGCGGCTTCCGATTCGTGGGTGGAGTCGATGAAGTCCTTGACCGTCTGCATACCGGCGTGGGGGCGGGCGAGCAGGTTGACCAGGATGGAGTGGGTCATGCGCATGTGGCTGGTCAGTTCTTCCGGGGTGCCCCCGACGAGGTTGTCGAAGGTCTCCCTGGACCAGCCGACGAAGCCGGCAGGGGGCTGTTTGTGTTTGACCTTGCGGCGCTTCTTCGGATCGTCGCCGGCCTTGGCCAGGGCCTTGTTGTTCTCGATCACGTGGGCCGGGGCCTGCGCGACGACGAAGCCCTCGGTGTCGAAGCCCGCGCGGCCGGCGCGGCCGGCGATCTGTTGAAATTCGCGCACGCGCAGGCGGCGGGAGCGTCGGCCGTCGAATTTGGTCAGGGCGGTCAGGACGACGGTGCGGATCGGCACGTTGATGCCCACCCCGAGGGTGTCGGTGCCGGAGATGACGGAGAGTAGGCCCGCGGCGGCGAGGTGTTCGACCAGGCGGCGGTATTTGGGCAGCATGCCGGCGTGGTGGACTCCGATGCCGTGTGTCAGGAGGCGTTGCAGGGTCTTGCCGAAGCCCTTGGAGAATCCGAAGCCCTTGATCTCGTTCTTGATCCGTTCCTTCTGTTCCTTGCCTGCAAGGTTGATGCTGGTCAGGGAGCCGGCCAGTTCGGTTGCGGCGTTCTGGGCGAAGGACACGACGTAGACGGGGCCCTGGCCTGCGGAGACGAGCTTCTGCAGTTCCTCGTGCAGCGGCTCTTCCGAGTATTCGTAGCGCAGGGGCACCGGGCGCTGGGTGCCGGTGACGTAGGCGGTGTCACGGCCGGTCAGTTCTTCCATGCCGCCGGCGATCTTCGACATATCCCCGAGGGTCGCGCTCATCAGCACGAATTGTGCCTGGGGCAGGGTCAGCAGGGGCGTCTGCCAGGCCCAGCCGCGCTGGGGGTCGGCGAAGTAGTGGAATTCGTCCATCACGACCAGGCCGACATCGAGCATGCCGCCGGAGCGTAGGGCCTGATTGGCCAGGATCTCCGCGGTGGCGCAGATGACGGGGGCCTCGGCGTTGACGGAGGTGTCGCCGGTGATCATGCCGACGTTCTCGGCGCCGAGCACTTTTGTCAGGGAGAAGAACTTCTCGCTGACCAGGGCTTTGATGGGGGCGGTGTAGAAGGCCCTGCGGCCGGTGCACAGGGCGTAGTACAGGGAGGCCAGGGCGACCATCGACTTCCCGGAGCCGGTGGGGGTGGCGACGATCGTGTTGTCGCCTGCCAGCACATCGAGGATGGCCTCGTCCTGGGCGGGGTAGAGTTCCAGGCCCAGTTCGGTGCAGTAGTCGGTGAAGGCGTCGTAGACCGAATCGGCGTTCGCGTACTCTTCGGGGATGGGACGCAGACTCGCCACGGGGCACTCTCTCATTCTTCGCGTGCCGTGCGCTTCTTCACCGGCTCGCTGGATAGACTCTCGGTATGGACTCACGGAACACCGTGTGTCTCTTCTATTATTCCCGATCGAAGGAGGGGCCGTGGCAGTTTTCGCCGTGACCTATGAATACGGACCGGATACCGAGAAGCGGATGGCGAACCGTCCGGCTCATCGGGCCTGGCAGGGTCGACTCAACGAGGCCGGTGTCATCCTGGCCTCCGGTCCCCTGGCCGATGATGGTGTCCCCGGCGGACTGTTCGTCATGGAGGCCAAGGACCGCGCTGCCGTGGAGGATCTGCTCACGCAGGATCCGTACGCCAGCCTGGGCGTGATCGCCACGACCACGATCCGCCAGTGGGAGCCGGTGTTCGGCGGGTTCGCCAACCCCGCCTGAGTCGGACGGAGAGTGCATTGGGGCCGCCCTCGGATCTTCGAGGGCGGCCCCAGTGCGTCGCGCGGGGTTTACTTGTCGATCGACCCGAACACCACGGTGGTGTGCGTGCGCTTCATCTTGATGAGGCTGATGATCGTCGCGATTCCCAGGGCCGCGACGATGAAGCCCAGGGACACCCAGGTGTTGATATCCGGCATCCAGGGGAACCAGGTTTCGTGTCCGGCGTGGAGGATGAGTTTGACGCCGATGAACGCGAGGATCGCGGCGATCCCGTATTTGAGGTATTCGAGCGCGTCGAGCAGGCCGCCGAGCAGGAAGTACAACTGGCGCAGGCCCATCAGGGCGAACAGGTTGGTGCAGAAGACCAGGTACGGGCTCTTCGTGATACCGAAGATCGCGGGGATCGAGTCGAGGGCGAACATGACGTCGGTCGTGCCGATCGCGATGAATACCAGCAGCATCGGGGTGAAGTACTTCTGCCCGTCGATGGTGGTGCGCAGCTTGTTGGCATCGTATTCGTCGGTCAGGCGGAAGCGCTTCTTCATGAAGCGCACGATGCCGTTGTCATCGGCGTTCTCATCATCTTCCTTCCCGAAGGCCTGTTTGAAGGCCGTGTAGAGCAGGAACAGGCCGAACAGGTAGAACACTCCGACGAAGGCCTCGATGATCGCAGAGCCCAGCAGGATGAAGGCACCGCGGCAGATCAGCGCGACGATGATGCCGACCATGAGCACCTCTTGCTGGTACTTCTTCGGCACGGAGAACTTCGACATGAGCAGCACGAAGACGAACAGGTTGTCGATGCTCAGCGAGTACTCGGTCAGCCAGCCGGCCAGGAATTCACCGCCGTGGGTGGAGTCGCCCAGGGCGAACAACAGTCCGGCGAAGACCAGCGCCAGCACCACGTAGAAGCCGACCCACAGGCCGGCCTCCTTCATGCTGGGCACGTGGGGGCGTTTGAGGATGATGAGCAGGTCGACCACGAGGATGAGGACGAGGACCACGAGGGATCCCGTCTCGAACCACAGGGGTAGCTGGGTGTGCATTGGGGCCTTTCGGAGGTTTCTGCGCCGTGTATAGCGTGTGCGTCACGGCCGCGAACATGAAAGTCTCTCCCGCGCATACTGGATGCGCCCGCGGCCCCGGACCCCGGTATCAACCGGAGGTCGTGATGACGAGACCGCTGTTGCGGGATACTCCCCTTCCTTGCCCGTATATTCTACACGCGCGCAGACCACCTTGAGGTTCTCAGATGCCCTCGCGCTGCATCTGCCGCAGCTCCTTCTTCAGATCCGCCAGCTCATCGCGCAGCCGCGCGGCCAATTCGAACTGCAGTTCGGCCGCCGCATTGTGCATCTGCTCGGTCAGAGAGGCGATGAGCTCGCCCAGGTCCCCCGTCGGAGTTCCCCCGGCCGCCCGCCCGGCCTTGGCCCGCTGCTCATCGCTGAGCGTCGAGTTGTACCCGCGCTTGCCCTTGCCGTAGTCGAATTCGGTGAGCAGTTCGCGGGTGTCCTCGTCCTCGCGCTGCAGGCGTTCGGTGATATCGGCGATCTTCTTCACCAGGGGCTGTGGGTCGACGCCGTGGTCGATGTTGTACTGGTTCTGCACCGCCCGCCGGCGCTCCGTCTCGTCGATCGCCGTGCGCATCGACGGGGTGATCCGGTCGGCGTACATGTGGACCTCGCCGTTGACGTTGCGGGCCGCGCGCCCGATCGTCTGAATCAGCGAACGTTCGGAGCGCAGGAAGCCCTCCTTGTCCGCGTCGAGGATCGCCACGAGGGACACCTCGGGCAGGTCCAGGCCCTCGCGCAGCAGGTTGATGCCGATGAGGACGTCGAATTCCCCTGCGCGCAGTTCGCTGAGCAGTTCGACGCGGCGCAGGGTGTCGACGTCCGAATGGAGGTACTGCACGCGGATGCCGTTTTCCAGGAAGTAGTCGGTGAGGTCCTCGGCCATCTTCTTCGTCAGGGTCGTCACCAGTACGCGTTCATTGCGTTCGACCCGGGTGTTGATCTCTCCGATCAGGTCGTCGATCTGGCCGCGGGTGGGCTTGACCGTGATCTTGGGGTCGAGCAGTCCGGTCGGGCGGATGATCTGTTCGACGGTACCGCGAGCGCGTTCGGTTTCGAAGTCCCCTGGGGTGGCGGAGAGGTAGACGGTCTGGCCGACGCGTTCGAGGAACTCGTCGAATTTCAGCGGTCGGTTGTCCATGGCGCTGGGCAGGCGGAAGCCGTGTTCGACCAGGGTGCGTTTGCGCGACATATCCCCTTCGTACATGCCGCCGATCTGTGGGACGGTGACGTGGGATTCGTCGATGACCAGGAGGAAGTCCTCGGGGAAGTAGTCGAGCAGGCAGTTCGGGGCGGTGCCGGCGGCACGGCCGTCGATGTGTCTGGAGTAGTTCTCGATACCCGAGGTGAAACCCATGGAGGCCATCATCTCCAGGTCGTAGGTGGTGCGCATCTTCAGGCGTTGGGCTTCGAGCATCTTGCCCTGTTTCTCCAGTTCGGCCAGGCGTGTCTGGAGTTCGTCCTCGATATCGCCGATGGCCCTGGCCATCCGCTGTTCGCCGGCGACGTAGTGGCTGGCGGGGAAGATGTGGATGATCTCCTCGGTGCGCACGATTTCCCCTGTCAGGGGGTGGAGGGTGTAGAGCGCTTCGATCTCGTCGCCGAAGAATTCGATGCGCAGGGCCAGCTCCTCGTATTGCGGGATGATCTCCACGGTGTCTCCGCGGACGCGGAAGGTGCCGCGGGTGAAGGCCATGTCGTTGCGGGTGTACTGCATACCGACGAAGCGTTTGAGCAGGTCGTCGCGGTCGACTTCCTGCCCGACTTCCAGGGAGACCATCCGGTCGACGTATTCCTCCGGGGTGCCCAGGCCGTAGATGCAGGAGACGGTGGAGACGACGACGGTGTCCCGGCGGGTCAACAGGGCGTTGGTGGCGGAGTGGCGCAGTCGTTCGACCTCGTCGTTGATCGAGGAGTCCTTCTCGATGAAGGTGTCCGTCTGGGGGACGTAGGCCTCGGGCTGGTAGTAGTCGTAGTAGGACACGAAGTATTCGACCGCATTGTTGGGCAGGAGTTGTTTGAACTCGTTGGCCAGCTGGGCTGCCAGGGTCTTGTTCGGGGCCATTACCAGGGTGGGGCGCTGGACTTGTTCGATCAGCCAGGCGGTGGTCGCCGATTTGCCGGTGCCGGTAGCACCCAGGAGCACGATGTCCTTCTCGCCGCTCTCCAGGCGCGAGCTGATCTCCCTGATCGCGGTGGGTTGGTCGCCGGCGGGCTGGTATTCGCTGATGACTTCGAAGGGCGCCACCGAGCGGGTCACGTGGGGACGGTGGCCCACCTGTGGACGCGGCTGATCGACGGCTGTGCGTTCACTCGTGTCAACGGGGTGCGCGGGCGTTGTCCCGGTGGTTTCTTCGGCCATGCCACCAGGATAACGCCCGCGCCGGCTATTCGAATATGTTTTCTACCACGGAGTGGTTCTCCCCGGCCCCGTGTCCTATCCGATGCCCAGGTAGGCCTCTTTGATGCTGTCATCGGCCAGTAGTTCGCCACCGGTGCCCGTGCGGGTGATCGCGCCGGTCTCCAGGACCAGGGCGTGATCGGCGATCGCGAGCGCCTGGTTGGCATTCTGTTCGACCAACAGCACCGTGGTGCCCTGCGCGTTGATCTCCTTGATGATCTTGAAGATCTGTCGGATGAACTGTGGCGCCAGGCCCATGGAGGGCTCGTCGAGCAGCAGTACTTCCGGTTCTGCCATCAGTGCCCTGGCGATCGCCAGCATCTGCTGTTCGCCACCGGACATGGTGCCGCCCAGCTGGGTCCTGCGCTCCTTGAGTCGGGGGAACAGATCGAAGACCCGGTCGTAGGCATTCGCCGCACGTTTGCCCGAGCGTGAGTAGGTGCCCATCTCGAGGTTCTCCACCACGGTCATTCCGGGGAAGATCCCGCGGCCCTCCGGCACCAGGGAGATGCCCATGCCGACCCGCTTATGGCCTTTGATCTTCGTGATGTCCTGGCCGTTGAACACGATCGAGCCGCGGGAGGGGTTGAGCAGGCCCGCGACGGTGCGCATCGTCGTCGTCTTGCCGGCGCCATTGGCGCCGATCAGGGTGACGACCTCTCCCCTGTCCACCTGCAGGTCGAGCTTTTCGATGGCCCTGATGCGGCCGTATTTGACTTCGAGGTCGTTGATCTCAAGCACTGGCATCGTCATCTGCCTCCTGTCCCAGGTATGCGGCAATGACCGCGGGGTCCTCTTGAATGGCCTTGGGTACGTCGTCCGCGATCTTCTTGCCGAATTCCAGGACGACGATTCGATCGGTCACGCCCATGACGAGTTTCATATCGTGTTCGATCAGCAGCACGGTGTAGCCCTCGTCGCGGATGGTGCGGATGAGCTCCATGAGCTCTTCCTTCTCCTTGGGGTTGAAGCCGGCGGCGGGTTCGTCCAGGCACAGGATTTTCGGGTCCGTGGCCAGGGCGCGGGCGATCTCCAGGCGGCGCTGGTACCCGTAGGGCAGGTCCTTGGCCGGGTGCAGGGCACGGTCGGCGATGCCGACGAATTCCAGCAGCTCCATGCCCCGGTCGATGATCTGGCGCTCCTCCCGATAGTGCCCCGGCAGCCGGAACATGGCGGAGAACATGCCGGTCTTATGGCGTGCGTCCAACCCGACGGCGACGTTCTCCAGCGCCGACATCTCGGAGAACAGTCGGATGTTCTGAAAGGTGCGGGCGAAGCCGGCGCGGGTGATCTGGTACTTCTTCTTCCCCAGTAGGCTCTTGCCCTCCAGGCGGACGTCGCCAGAGGATGGCTTGTAGACCCCGGTCATGGCGTTGAAGCAGGTGGTCTTGCCCGCGCCGTTGGGGCCGATGAGGCCCAGGATCTCACCGCGCTTGATGTCGAAGGTGACGTTGTCGAGTGCCGTCAGACCGCCGAACTTCACGGTCAGGCCCTTGACCTCGACCAGGGTTTCGCCCTCGGCAACCGCAATCGAGCGCTCGCTGGCGACCTCGGCATCCGTATCGATCTCGAACTCGGGTGTTGTGGTCTCGCTCATCTCAGGCCTCCTCCGCCCCTGGTTCGATACTGGATCTTCTCCCGGCCCGTGATGGACTGCCGTCCTGGTCCTTGCGCACGAATCTGCGGATTCGGGAGCCGAAGGTCAACAGTTTGGCCCGAATCGAGATCAGCCCCTGGGGGCGGAACAGCATGAGGACGACGAGCACGATGCCGAAGATGAGGAATTTGTAGTTCGCGATCTCGGTGAAGCGCATCGGCACGTAGGCGACGATCGCGCCGCCGACGATCGCGCCGAGCTTCGAGCCCTGGCCGCCGAGGACGACGGCGGCCAAGAAGAGGACCGAGGTCTGCACATCGAATTTCTGATTGTTCACGAAGCCCACCTGGCCGGCCATCAGCGCCCCTGACAGACCGCCCAGGGCGGCTCCGGTGGCGAACGCGGCGAGCTTGAACTTGAAGGTCGGCACGCCCATGGTCTCGGCGGCGTCCTCGTCCTCGCGGATCGCGATCCAGGCCCGGCCCACGCGGGAGCGCTCCAAATTGCCCAGCAAAATCGTCACGATGATGATGATGACCAGGGTCAGCCAGTACCAGGGCAGACCGTTGGTGGTGAAGAAGATCGGCTGACCGTCGATCGACCCGGGGGGCGCGCCGATGTTCTGGAAGCCCGACTGGCCCTTCAGCGGCGGCAGGATGGTTGCCAGGATGCGGATGATCTCGCCGAAGCCCAGGGTCACGATTGCCAGGTAGTCCCCGCGCAACCGCAGGGTCGGAATGCCCAGCGCGATGCCGAAGACCATGGTCACGACCATCGCCAGGGGCAACGTCCACAGGTAGGGGATGTGGATCATCGTGGAATCGCTCGAGGTCCACAGGGCCGCGACGTAGGAGCCGACGGCGAAGAAGCCGATGTAGCCCATGTCCAGCAGTCCGGCCATGCCGACGACCACATTGAGTCCGAGTGCGACGAGGGCGTAGACGGCCATGTTGAAGCAGGTGATGGCGAAGTCGTTGCCCGGCTCCGTGGTGATGAACGGCGGGTTGATCACCGGCAGGAGGAAGGCCAGGACCACGGGCACCAGGAGGACCATCCACTGTTGGAACCGGCTGCGGTCCGACCACCAGGTGCGCAGGCCGCCCGGTTTGAGGTCCTTGCGCTCGTGCTTGAGGCTTTTGGCCGCGGCCTTCTGCAGGGCCTTGGACGATTCGTTCGGGTTGTGCATACTCATCAGGCACGCTTCTTTCCGAGGTTGGAGCCCAGGATGCCGGTGGGGCGAATCATCAGGACGAGGATGAGCACGGCGAAGATGATGACGTCGGTCCACTGCGCGTTGCCCAGGAAGGCCGCGCCGAAGTTTCCGATCACGCCGATGAGCAGACCGCCCAGGAGGGCGCCGCGGATATTGCCGATGCCGCCGAGTACCGCTGCGGTGAAGGCCTTGATGCCGAGGATGAAACCACCGTCGTATTTAGCGCCGTCCGGGGTCTTCATCATCATGAACAGGGCTGCCGCGCCGGCCAGAGCACCGCCGATGACGAAGGTCGCCATGATGATGCGCTCCTTGTTCACGCCCATCAGGGTGGCGGTGTCGGGGTCTTCGGCCACCGCGCGGATACCGCGCCCCAGCTTGGTCCGGCCGACGATCTGATCGACGCAGATCATCATCAGCACCGCGGCGATGACGATGGTCAGCTGCAGCGAATCGATGATGCCGCCGAAGATGTCGAAGATCGGCTTGGGGACGAACATCTTGGTCTTCGGCTCCGGGCTGGGCCCGCGCCACAGGAAGAACAGGTACTGGATCACGAAGGACATGCCAATCGCGGTGATCAGGAAGACCAGCCGGGGTGCGCCCTTATCGCGCAGGGGCTTGTAGGCGATGCGTTCGATCGCCAGGGCCACCAGTGCCGATACCGCCATGGCGACCAGCCCGGCCAGCACAAGGTCGAGGACCAGGAGGCCCAATGGCAGATTCGGGGCGGATGCGCCGAAGCCCAGGGCTGTGAGGAAGAAGGAGACTGCGAAGGCACCGGAGATGAAGACCTCCGAATGCGCGAAGTTGATGAGGTTGAGCACTCCGTAGACCAGGGTGTAGCCCAGGGCTACGAGCGCGTAGATGGAGCCCAGGGTCAGTCCATCGAAAATCGTCGACAGGAACAGGCCGGGGTCGGTGAAGACCCCGAAGTCGAATGTCAGCCAAGAATCCATAAGGATCGCTTTCGGTTCGTGGGGACCCGAACCGGAAACCGCACCCTGGGCGTCGCCCGGGGTGCGGTTTCCGCTACAGGTCGTCGTAGTGGAAGGTGGATCAGTCGATCTTGCCGACGGACTTGATGGTGCCCTCGGTGGTCTTGTAGCCGTAGACCGCCTTATCGGTCAGCTCGCCCTTGTCGTCCCACTTGTAGGTCTTGCCGTAGCCGACGCCGTCATAGGAGGTGACGTAGTCCAGCAGACCCTTGCGGTCGGTCTTGCCCGCGTCGATGCCCGAGAGCAGCACGGTCGCGGTGTCGTAGCCCTCGACCGAGTAGGTGCCCGGCGCCTTGCCGTTGGAGACCTTCTCGTAGCCCTCGGAGAATTCGGGGATCAGATCGCCCGGCACGCAGGCGCAGGTGAAGTAGGCGTTCTTCGCGGCATCGCCGGCCTGCTTGACGAAGGTGTCGTCCTTCACGCCGTCTGGGCCGATGAAGACGCCCTCATAGCCCTTGTCGACCAGCGCGCTGTCGAAGGGCGCGCCCTCGGCGTAGTAGCCGGAGTAGATGACGGCGTCGGCCTTGGCCGACATCACCTTGGTCACGGTCGGGGCGAAGTCGCGCTGTTTGGTCAGCACCTTGTCCTCGCACACGACCTTGTCCCCCAGAGCCTCTTTGGTCTGCTTGGCCAGGCCCATGCCGTATTCGGAATCGTCCTGGATCAGGCAGACCTTGGACTTCCCGATCTTCTCCGCCAGCTGCGCCAGGGCCGGACCCTGGACTGTGTCGTTGCCCAAGCCGCGGAAGAAGGTCTTCCAACCGTTTGCCGTGAGGTCGGGACCGGTGGCCGCAGGGGTGATGTGGACCAGACCCGCGTCTTCGAAGACCTTGCCGGTCGACTTCGACTCGCCGGAGAACGGCAGCCCCACGACGCCCAGAACCTTGGAGTTCTTCACGACTTGGGAAGTGGGTCCGGTGGCCTTCGAGGGATCGCCCTCCGTGTCGAGCTTGACGAGCTTGACCTGGCAGTCCTTGTTCGCCTCATTGTGTTCGTTGATCGCCTGCTGGACGCCATTGGAGATGTTCAGGCCCAGCTGGGCATTGTCGCCGGTTTGTGCGCCGACGTAGGCGATGGTGGTGTCGGAGTCGCACTTGGCATCGCCCTTCCCGGCTGCCTTGACGACGTTTTCGGGGACGTCGATCGTGTCGACGACGGGGAGTCCGCCTGCTTCGCCGGTTTCATCGGAGGAGGCGCCACTGGATTGGTTGGCGCAACCGGTCAGGGCCAGGCCCAGAGCGCTCACGGAGGCCGCGAGCGTGATCGCGAGGGAGTTTCTCTTCATCAGGAACCCATATCTTTCATCGTGTAATGCGAGGAGCATCACATTCCAAACATCCAGAATCTCAGGATGTTGTCAGAGTAGCGCATGGCATGAGATATGAGTCACAGGTAGGCCTGATTTGTGATTACAGAATTATAACGCTATGTAACGTGGGCAACAGGTCTCCAGCGAATGCGGGTTTGTGAAAAGCTTGAGTACATCATGACGATCTGTGACATGGAGGATGAACAAGCATGACGCATACTTCGAGCGCCACCGGCACATGGCGCGGCACCCTGGGGACCGGCACCGGCAGCGTCGACCTGACCGGCTCCCGGACGGTCACGCTGCCGCTGTCATGGGAGGCCGGGATCGCCGAGGAGGACCCGGCCAGTGGTACGACCACTCCCGAGGAGTTGCTGGCCTCTGCCCTGGCGGGCAGCTACGCCATGACCTTGGCCAATGCGCTGGCGGCTCAGGGAATCTCACCCGAGGTCGTCACAGCCGGCGCCGAAGTCGAGTTCGATCAGGACAAGGGGGTCACGGGAATCGACCTGACCGTGATCGTGCGAGCCGAGGGGCTGGTGCGGGCCGAGCTGCTCAATTGCGCCGAACGGACCAAACGGGCATGTCCCATCGCCCGTGTGCTGCACCGGGTGCCGCTGCGGCTCAGCGCCGATCTGGCCTAGTCCCCGGAAGGTCGGGACCGCTCGGCGCGGAACCTGGATCGGTAGGCGGGCAGGATAAGAGGAGCGCAGTCCTCGACGAAGCCGCCCCAGTCGTCGGCGCCGGCGTGCTCATCGGCGATTTCGGCCAGCTGGCCGGCGAAGGAGGCGCGCTCGGCGGCATCACTGCGCAGTAGCTCGCGCAGCCACACCGCGAAGTCGAAGGCGCGGGAGCCCGGTTCGCCGACATAGAGCACAGTGGGCCGCCCCGGATCGGCGGAGGCGAAGCGCCGCAGCGCCTCGACGGGTGTTCCGTCCTCCCAGTCATCGGACCAATCCCCCGGTGCAGGCACGAACCCGGCCTGTTCGAGCGCCACTTCCAGGCGCGGGTCCGCAGGCCGGTCCACACGCAGGTGGAACTCCATCAGATCCAGCGCGGGCAAGTCGGCAACGGCCCCCGGGCCGCTCGGCTCGATCCCGGACAGGCCCAGCCGTGCGGTGGCACGTCGGATCCGCGCAACCGTCCGCGCCGTCTCCGCCGGCCAGCTTCGGGGGCGCAGCTCGACGGGACCACGGGCCGCGGCCAGGCCCAAGCGCAGGTTCTCCGCGAACGGCGACAGGCGCAGGTCGAAGATTTTGCCGAAGGCGTCCGTCACCCGGCTCAGGTCCCCCGCATTGTCCAAGTGGATGTCGCACACCGCGCGTCGGGTCTCATCATCGGCTTGGCGTGCGATCCTGGCCTGCGCATCGGCCGGGTCCAGGCCACGCCCGGCGACCAGCCGCTCCAGGCGGATGTCCGCGGGCACATCCACCAGGACCGACAGCTGGTAGTCGGGTGCCAGATCGTTCTCGACCAGCAGGGGGACATCGTGGACGACGATCGAGCTTCGCTCATAACTGGCGAACAGTTCTCGGCTCCGTGCGGCGATTGCCGGATGCATGATCGCATTGAGCGCATCGGTGTGTGCTTGATCGGCGAAGGCCCTGGACGCCAGTTCCGCCCGGTTCAGCCCACCATCGGCATCGAGTACCGCCGGGCCGAACTCGTGTGCGAGGGCCGCCAGCGCCGGCATCCCCGGCTCGACCACCTCGCGGGCCACTCGATCCGCATCGACGACGGGAACGCCGCGCTCGCGGAAGAGCTGGGCCACGGTGGTCTTGCCGGCGCCGATCCCGCCGGTCAGTCCGATCCTGAGCATGCCGTTCTCCTTCGTCTTCGCCACCGGCCCCAGTAGACCGCTGTCATCGTATGTCCACGATATACACCCCGCCGTCGGCTCGTGCCTGGCGCCCCACGGCCTGGGACATGGCACCGGCGAGTTCCGGCACGTCCCAGGGCCGGTACGGGGAGTCCGCGACCAGCAGAACGTACTGGACTCCCCTGGCGCGCAGCTCCGCCACCGCCCGGCGCATCTCAGCGGAATCGCCACTCGGCAGTCGGTGGTCGCGCGACTCGTCGAGCAGGCCGTCGAGGGCATCGGAATCGGCCATATAGCGGATGGGGGCTTGGCTGTCCCCGCCGATGAAATAGCCCCCGGTCTGCCGGAACCGGTTGCCGGCCTCGGCCTGCCAGAGCATGGCCTCGGCCACGCCCGCCTGGTCACCGGCCACCGGGCGCGGCAGGATCTTGACCACGGCGCCCTGCGGCACAGCGCCCGCACCCGCGCGGAAGAACTCTGGGATCAGAGGCGTGCGCACGGGAACGGGCCCGCTCGTGGTCGTCACGAGCACAGCGACCAGGCCGGCGGTGGTCAGCCCCCTGGCCCAGTACGGCCGGGACCACCGGGCTCCGAGGTGCCAGAGTCCGCGCAGGGAGATGGCCAGCAGCAATGCAGCACCCAAGGCGACGGGACCGGCCAGCCGCATGGGCAGTACATTGCCCAATACCGGAAGTGCTTCGACGAGCCCGAACGGGCCCGGGGCCATGGCTCGTCCCCAGGCGAACAGCGGTGAGCCCATCGACAGCAGGAACACCAGGACAGTCGACAGCGCGAGGATCCTCACCGGTCGTCCGTAGACGCGATTGCGCCACAGGACGGGGGTTCCCAAGGCGATGATCATGAGCCACGGAATGCCCAGATATCCGCCGATCTCGGAGGGGTCGAGTCCCGTCACCCGGGGAATCGGGGTCTCGCCACCGCCCAGCAGGGTGTAGCGTCCCGGTACCACGGGATCCAGCAGATCGGCGTTCCAAACCCCATGGGGCCGAATCGCACCGCGGGGCGCCCCCGGCAGACCGAACATCGTCGCCAGTAGGGGCGTGCCGATGGCCAGCGCGATGGCGGCCGCCAGCACCAATCCACCGCACAGCCGCCGGCGGGCCGCCCACAGGCGCCGGAAGTCGCAGCACAGCCAGACCGCCACGACCGCACAGTAGGCCAGGAACGTTCCGGCGAGTACCTCCGTGGAGATGTAGAACTGCCAACCGATGATGATGCCCAGGAAAACAGACCAACCGAGTACCGCACGGTGCCGCCGGGCACGGAGTAGACGGATCAGCCCCAGTCCGACCAGGGGTGCCAGCACCGCGCTGGACAGGTTGAGGTGCCCGGATGACTGGGCGATGACGAACGTGGAGAAACCATAGAAGAACCCCGCAGTGAATGACCAGAACCGGGGTAGGAACTGTGCGGCCAGAGCAGCGGCGGCCAGGGCGCACAGCACCGGAGCCGCCGCGATTGCCAGATTATAGGCCACGAGCGGACCCCACAGCCAGGTCACAGGGGCCAGCGGCAGGGCGATGAGGAACACCGTCGTGTTCCATCCGCCGTTGACCCCGATCGGATAGTTCAACGCGGTCGTATACAGCGCATTGGCCTCGAGGTGGTCCATCCCCAGCCAGCCTGCGGCGACGTCGGCTGCGTGGGCGAACCAGAAGACGAAGAGGGAGGAGTCGTCGTTGTCGGCGAACACCCGGCTGCCCGGATGGGCCAGCAGCGGACCGAAGATGATGAGGTCCCAGCCGAGTAACAGAAGAAGGAAACCGGTCCAGGCGATGAGTGCACGGGAGCGGGCGATTCCTGAAGTCAACACCGAACAACCGTCTCATACCGGGCTGGGAGGAGACGAGGGGACGCGCAAGGGCCCCGCCTCCCGGTTTCCCGGGAGGCGGGGCCCTTGTCACTCAGACCGGCTGGGCCGGTCGGACTGACTCACACGGCTCAGTTGCCCGCGAGCTTCTCGCGCAGAGCAGCGAGTGCCTCATCGCTGGCCAGCGTGCCCGCGTCCGAGGTGGACTCGGAGGCGTAGGACGCCTGGGCCGGAGCTGCCTCGGACGAACCGGTTGCGGCTTCGGCATCGGCGGCAATGGCCTTGGCGACCTGCTTCTTGTGTTCTTCCCAACGGGCCTGGGCTGCGGCGTACTGCTGCTCCCATTCCTCGCGCTGGGCCTCGTAGCCCTCGAGCCATTCGTTGGTCTCCGGGTCGAAGCCCTCGGGGTACTTGTAGTTGCCCTCTTCGTCGTATTCCTGAACCATGCCGTACAGAGCCGGATCGAGGAATTCCTCGGCCTCGGGATCGACACCCTCGTTGGCCTGCTTGAGCGACAGCGAGATGCGGCGGCGGTCCAGGTCGATGTCGATGACCTTGACGTAGATGGTTTCGTCGACCGAGACGACCTGCTCCGGCAGATCGATGTGGCGCACGGCCAGCTCGGAGATGTGGACCAGGCCCTCGATGCCGTCCTCGACGCGCACGAACGCACCGAAGGGAACCAGCTTGGTGACCTTGCCGGGCACGATCTGACCGATGACGTGCGTCCGGGCGAAGTGCTGCCAGGGATCTTCTTGGGTGGCCTTGAGCGACAGGGAGACACGTTCGCGATCCATGTCGACGTCCAGGACCTCGACGGTGACCTCGTCGCCGACCGAGACGACCTCGGACGGGTGGTCGATGTGCTTCCAGGACAGTTCGGAAACGTGCACCAGCCCGTCGACGCCACCCAGGTCCACGAAGGCACCGAAGTTGACGATCGAGGAGACGACGCCGGGACGGACCTGGCCCTTCTGCAGGGTCTGCAGGAAGTCGTGGCGGACCGCGGACTGGGTCTCTTCCAGCCAGGCGCGACGCGACAGGACCACGTTGTTGCGGTTCTTGTCGAGTTCGATGATCTTGGCCTCGACCTGCTGGCCGATGTAGGGGGCCAGATCGCGGACGCGGCGCATCTCGACCAGCGAGGCGGGCAGGAAGCCGCGCAGGCCGATGTCGACGATGAGGCCGCCCTTGACGACCTCGATGACGGTGCCGGTGACGACGCCGTCCTCTTCCTTGACCTTCTCGATGTCGCCCCAGGCGCGCTCGTACTGCGCACGCTTCTTGGACAGCATCAGACGTCCGTCCTTGTCCTCCTTGGTCAGGACGAGGGCTTCGATCGGGTCTCCGACCTCGACGACGTCGGCAGGGTCGACGTCATGCTTGATCGACAGTTCGCGCGAAAGGATGACGCCTTCGGTCTTGTAGCCGATGTCGACCAGGACTTCGTCGCGGTCGACTTTGACGACCGTGCCCTCGACGATGTCGCCATCGTTGAAGTACTTGATGGTCGCGTCGACGGCCGCGAGCAAGTCTTCGGCAGATCCGATGTCGTTGACTGCGATCTGCGAGTTGTTCGCCGTGTCCGGCGTGGTGGTGGTCATGAAGGTAGAGACTCCGTAGTGGACTGACATCCGGTCCAGGACACGAGCGGATCCCGCGGCCCGAATCGAGAAGTTGTTGTTGACAATATGGACGCGTATACACGCACATGCGGCATACAGCTGTCAACTGTAGCATCTTCTACGGAGTTTATAAACCTTCTGTCAGCCTTTCCGGCCGATATCCACCCCGCACTTCGGAGGAACTTTGAACGACGACGACTTCGGCGATCCCCATGAGCCCGACCAGCAGACCATCTCCGGGGGATACCTGGCGATCGACGCGGAATCCTCGGTGCGGGCCAACCGTTCCTACTGGGACGGCTCGGCCGAAGCATATCTGGCCGAGCACGGCAGCTTCCTGGGCGCCAGCGATTTCATCTGGTGCCCGGAGGGGGTCCGCGAAGCCGATGTGCACCTGCTGGGCGATGTGGCCCGCAAACAGGTGCTGGAAGTCGGCTGCGGAGCCGGGCAGTGCTCGCGGTGGCTGGCGGAGAACGGCGCTGTGGCGACCGGTATCGACCTGTCCTCGGGGATGCTCGAACAGGCGTCCCGTCTCCAGCGGGAGAAGCCGCTGAGCCAGGCGGCGACGCCGCCCACCTTCCTCCAGGCCGACGCCAGACACCTGCCTTTCCCGTCCGGCAGCTTCGATATCGCGTTCTCCTCGTATGGTGCGTTGCCCTTCGTCAAGGACGCCGACCAGGTTCTGGCGGAGGTCGCCAGGGTGTTGCGTCCCGGCGGCACCTGGACGTTCTCCGTGACCCATCCGCTGCGCTGGATCTTCCCCGATGTGCCCGGCGAGGCCGGCCTGACCGTCGAGTACTCCTACTTCGACAGAACTCCCTATGTCGAACTCGACGCCCAGGGCAACCCCGTCTACGCCGAGCACCACCGCACGATGGGCGATTGGATCTCCCTGCTCGTCGGCGCCGGCTTCCAGCTCACGAAGCTCACGGAGCCGGAGTGGCCTGCCGACAATACGACCAGCTGGGGCGGCTGGTCGCCGCTGCGCGGTGCCCTGATGCCTGGCACCGCGATCTTCTCCGTCCATCTACCCCAGGACTGATCCCGGCTCAGCGCGAACCGAGTTCCGCCAGCAGGACATCGAGTCCGAGCCTGGCGGATTGGGACAGCCCGGCCGTGAAGTCCGCATCCGCGGCGGCCGCTGCGATAGCCGCGGCGGCCGCGCGATCACGCCCGTGGTCGGTCAGTGCAACCAGTTGCACCCGCCGGTCGGCCTCGCCCCTGGTGCGGGTGACCGCACCGGACGCCGAGAGCTGATCGGTCAGGGTCACCACCAGACTCGGCGCCACGGACAGTGCGCCTGCGATGTCCCGCTGTGACAGTGGCCCCTCCTCCAGCGCCGCCAGATAGGCGGCCTGCCGAGGGGTCAGCCCGACCGATTCGAGGCGTCGGCCCAGCGCCCGCGTGAGTCGTTCCCCCAGTGCCGCCAGGCGCAGACTCGCCGAATCCGCCAACTTCTCGTCCGTCATACGGAACATAATAACAACTGTAATCATTCACAGCTGAATGATTACCCTCAGTATTATATAGCCGATTACCATTTATATCAGGATCATATGGGCGTCCTGGGAGTGCAAAGGCCCGGCGCTCAATGCGCCGGGCCTTCTCAACCGTGTCTCAGGGGTCGGGGGACGCCGGTAACAGCGGTCGGGACCGGCAGCACGTCTGGTGTGCGGGCCCGGCGCCGCCCGCGCCGTTTCTCAGTGGGCGGCGTCCTCCCAGGTCCCACCATGGCCGATGTTGACGGTCAACGGAACCCGCAGGGTAGCCGCCTGGCCCATTGCCTCCGTGACAATCCGGGCGACCTCCTGGCGTTCATCGGCATGGGTTTCGATGATGACTTCGTCATGCACCTGCAGCAGTAGCCGACTGTGCAGACCGGCCTCGTGCAGACCACGGTCCACCCTGCGCATCGCGATCTTCATGATGTCGGCGGCACTGCCCTGGATCGGGGCGTTCAGCGCGGCACGTTCGGCCATCTGCCGCTGCTGCCTGCGGTCGCTGTTCAACTGCGGCAGATACCGTCGGCGCCCGTACATGGTCTCCGTGTACCCGCGTCCGCGCGCCTCCTCGACGATCGCCTCCAGATACTCCTTGACCGCACCGAAACGCGCAAAGTAATCGTCCATCAGCCCCTGGGCCTCCCCCGCCCCGATCCGCAGCTGCCGCGACAGTCCGTAGGCGCTCAGTCCGTAGACCAGGCCATAGGACATCGCCTTGACCTTCGAGCGCATCGCAGGGGTCACCTCGGCAGCGGGCACACCGAAGACCTCGCCCGCGACATAACTGTGCAGATCCTCCCCCGCATTGAAGGCGGCGATCAGACTCTCGTCACCGGCCAGATGCGCCATGATCCGCATTTCGATCTGCGAATAGTCGGCGCTGAGCAGCTCGGTGTAGCCGGCATCGGCCTCGGGCACGAATACGCCGCGGATCCGTTTGCCGGCATCCGAGCGAACGGGGATGTTCTGCAGGTTCGGATCCTTCGAGCTCAGCCGCCCCGTGGCCGCCACCGTCTGCAGATACGTGGTGTGGATCCGGCCATCGCCGGCGACCGTCTTCTGCAGGCCCACCACGGTCTGCTTGAGTTTGATCGTGTCGCGGTAGGCCAATAAGTGGCCCAGGAAGGGATGATCTGTTGAAATGTAGAGATCCGTCAGGGCGTCGGCATCGGTGGTGTAACCCGTTTTCGTCTTCTTCGTCTTGGGCATGTCGAGTTCATCGAACAGCACCACCTGCAGCTGTTTGGGCGAACCCAGGTTGACCTCGTGACCGATCGCCTCGTATGCCTGCTGGGCCGACAAGTCGGCCTGGGTCCCGAACTCGTCGATCAGCGCAGACAGTGCCGGTCCATCGACTCCGATGCCGGCGAGTTCCATCCGTGCCAGCACCTCCTGGGTGGGGCGCTCGATCCGATCGAGCAGGGACACCTCGGCCACCCGGTCCAGCTCCGCGCGCAGAGCGCTCGCCAGGCCGATGACCGCCCAGGCCCGCAACCCCAGCGATTTCCCGGCGTCGAGGTCGAGCGTCCCGGGTTCGGCATCGCCGGTCAGGTCGAGGCCGAGGTGACGCATTGTGAGTTCGGCGAAATCATAGGATCTGGCATCGGGGGTGAGCAGGTACGCGACGAGTTCCGTATCCGTATGCGGTTTGATCTGCCCCAGACCACGGTGGACCAGGGCTTTGACCTGCGGTTTGGCATCGTGGCACGCGAGGTCCTCGGCACCCGCCAGCACGCCGTCGAGGGCGCGCAGTACCGCCTCCGGGAGGGAGTGCAGTTCGATCACGCCGATGTTCCGGTCCTGTGCCAGGGCGAGGACATCGGCGTCCTGGCCGGCCGGATCCGCATCACAGGCCAGGCCCAGGGGCGCAGCCGGGTCGAGACCGTCCAACCATTGCAGAACATCATCGGCAGCCAGCACACGGACCTCGGGTAGTTCGACAGCCGGGGCGCTCGGCGCCCGATCGGCGGGGTCCAGGAACGCGGCGATGCGCTCTCCGAACTGTCTGAACTCCAATTGGTCGAACAGTTCACCGACCCGGGCCCTCTCGCCATGACCCAGGCGAGCGGCCTCGAGGCCCTCGGTCAGCCCGAAGTCCGCCGGTGCCAAATCGTCGATCAAGCGGTTGAGCCGGTAGTTGCGCTCGACGTCGGCCATATGGTCGCGCAGATTCTGACCGGCCTTGCCCTTGATGTCGTCGGCATGGGCGAGAACCCCGGGTAGATCGCCGTAGAGCCCCAGCCACTTCGCCGCGGTCTTCTCACCCACCCCGGGCACGCCGGGCAGGTTGTCAGCCTTCTCCCCCACCAGAGCGGCCAGTCCACGGTAATTCGCCGGGCTGACTCCGTACTTGTCCTCGACGGCCTGCGGGGTCATATAGGTCAGATCCGTGAAACCGCGCTTGGGATACAGGATGGTCACCGCCGCATGGTCCTCGGCTGCTATGCGCGAGAGCTGGAAGGAGTCCTTGTCCCCGGATGCCACGTACGTGTCGTAGCCGGCGGCCGCGCCGACCCCGGCCATGGTGGCCAGAATGTCGTCGGCCTCATAGCCCTTGAGCTCGAGGACCGGCACGCCCAGGGCGCCCAGCACGTCCTTGATCAGTTCGACCTGGCCGTGGAACTCCGGGGCGGTCTTCTTCCGGCCCGCCTTGTACTCGGAGTATTCGGCCAGTCGGAAGGTCTCGCGCCCCAGGTCGAAGGCCACCGCGATGTGGGTGGGCGCCTCGCGTTCGGCTGCGGTGAGCAGCATCGAGGTGAATCCGTAGACCGCATTGGTGGTCTGCCCGGTCGCCGTGGAGAAGTTCTCCATCGGCAGGGCGTGGAAGGCGCGATAGGCCAGGGAATGTCCGTCGATCAGCAGCAGTTTCTCGTCACTCACGCGTCTAGCCTAGCGGGTCGGCGGCCCCTGCTACTCTGAGCAACAGAACCTAGAAGGAGACACATGTCTGATTTCACACTGCCCACGATCGACGCGCAGACCACGGCGGAGGAGTACGCGCAGATCATCGCCCAGTACAACGAAGTCGGCTTCCCCGGCACTCTCAACGCCCGGATGGGTATGGAGTACCTCGAGCTGGGCCATGACTTCATCACTGCGCGCGTCCCGGTCGAGGGGAATCTTCAGCCAGCCGGACTCTTCCACGGCGGTGGCCACGTCGTGTTGGCCGAAACACTTGGGTCCACACATGCCGCACTGCGCGCCGGCGGGCACAATGTGGTGGGCGTCGACCTCAATGCAACCCACCTGCGCTCCATCACCTCGGGCTACGTCTATGGGCGCGCCGAAGTGCTCCACGGCGGTCGCAGCCTGTTCAGCCACGAGGTGCGGATGACCGATGAGGCCGGCCGGCTGCTGTCGATCGTGCGAATCAGCAATATGGTGCTCAGTTCTCAGAAAAAGTACTGAGCACCCGGGCCCTCACTTCTTGGCCTTGCCGATCTGCTCGATCACGGTCTCCGCGACCTCTCGCATCGTCAGGCGACGGTCCATGGAGGTCTTCTGAATCCACCGGAAGGCCTCCGGCTCCGTCAGGCCCATATTGGTGATAAGCGCAGACTTGGCGCGCTCGACCAGCTTACGGGTCTCGAAGCGATCGGACAGGTCGGCGATCTCGGCCTCGAGGGCGGCCATCTCCGCATGCCGACTCAGGGCGATCTCCAGCGCGGGCACCAGATCGGCGGCGGTGAAGGGCTTGACGACATAGGCCATGGCGCCGGCGTCACGGGCCCGCTCCACCAGTTCCCGCTGGCTGAAGGCCGTGAGCAGGACGACCGGCGCGATATGGGCACGGGTGATACGTTCGGCGGCCGAGATCCCGTCGAGCTTGGGCATCTTGATGTCCATCACGACGACATCGGGACGCAATTCCTCCGCCAGGTGGACGGCGGATTCCCCGTCGGCGGCTTCGCCGACCACATCGTAGCCGACCTCCC
Source organism: Brevibacterium sp. 91QC2O2 (assembly GCF_024580695.1). Lineage (NCBI taxonomy): Bacteria > Bacillati > Actinomycetota > Actinomycetes > Micrococcales > Brevibacteriaceae > Brevibacterium > Brevibacterium sp. 91QC2O2. The sequence continues at coordinate 238,135 of NZ_JANIJY010000001.1, forward strand.
GGAGCATCTCGACGATGTCGAGGCGGATGACGGATTCGTCTTCGGCCACGACGACGCGGCGGACCGGCTGTTGTTCGGCATTCGTTTCACTGGAAGTCACCGTTACATCTTAAGCCCTTGAGGCCCGAGGACCAATGCCACGGCCCGGTGGTCCTCGGCACGACCCGGGCCGGGATTGGCGCGGTGGCCCCGACATGTGATGTAATTACGGGGTACCCGGCCGGATTGGCGGAATCGGTAGACGCGGCGCACTCAAAATGCGTTATCGAAAGATGTGTGGGTTCGAGTCCCACATCCGGTACGAACACGAGGGGGCCTGCCCGGTTGTTTCCAACCGGGCAGGCCCCCTTTCTCGCGCCTCCTATTTGTATCCGGCCAGCGGATCCTCCGAGGTCACCTGCGAATCGTCATACGCCGGCGCCAGCCCCTTGGCCGCGTCGCCGAGCCGATGCACCCGCAGGGCATTGGTCGAACCGATGATTCCGGGCGGAGAACCCGCGACCAATACAACGTACTGGCCCTCTTCTGCCAGGCCCTCCCCCAGCAGTACGGCATCGAGCTGTTTGGCCATCTGATCGGTGTGGTGAACGGCGGCCACCTTGAAGGCCACAACTCCCCACGACAGGGCCAGCTGATTGCGCACCCGATCGGTCGGGGTGAAGGCGAGGATGGGCCGTGGCGGCCGCAGCCTGGCCATTCGGCGCACGGAATCACCCGACTGGGTGAACGTGCACAGCACGCCGATGTTCAGCTGCTTGGCGATGAGCACCGCCGCAGCCGTGATGGCACCACCCCTGGTGTGGGGCTCGGTGCCCAACGGGGGTACCCGGTCCAGACCGTGGTCTTCGGTCGATTCGATGATCCGCGCCATGGTGCGCACCGAATCCAGCCAGTATTCGCCCACCGAGGTCTCCCCCGAGAGCATCAGGGCGTCGGCGCCGTCGAGCACCGCATTCGCGCAGTCACTGGCCTCGGCCCTGGTGGGACGGGGTTCGCCGATCATCGACTCGAGCATCTGGGTGGCGACGATCACGGGCTTGGCCTGCCTGCGGCACAGCTCCACCGTCTGCTTCTGCACGATCGGCACCTGTTCGAGCGGCAGTTCCACGCCCAGATCGCCACGGGCCACCATGATGCCGTCGAAGGCGTCGACGATCGAGCGGATGTTCTCGACCGCCTGCGGCTTCTCGATCTTGGCGATGATGGGCACCGTGATACCCTCCTCGGCCATCACCGAACGCACCCGGTCCGCATCTTCCGGCGACCGGACGAAGGAGAGGGCGATCCAGTCGGCGCCCATGTTCAGGGCGAAGCGCAGGTCCGCCACGTCCTTCTCGCTCATCGCCGGCACCGAAACCGGCACACCCGGCAGGTTGATGCCCTTGTGATCGGATACCCGGCCGGGGATCTCCACCTGGGTGACGACATCGGTATCGGTGACCTCCACGGCGCGCAGGCGCACCCGGCCATCGTCGATCAGCAGTGGATCGCCGATCTGCACATCGCCCGGCAGGCCGTGGTAGGTCGTGCCCACCACCTCCGCGCTGCCGGGGACGTCCCTGGTGGTAATGGTGAAGGTCTGGCCCTTGACCAGTTCGACCGGGGCGTCCTGCGCGAAGGTCTCCAGTCGGATCTTCGGCCCCTGCAGGTCCGCCAACACTGCAACCGCGCGACCGGTGTCCGCCGCGGCGCGGCGGACCCAGTCATAGAGCCGCTGATGGTCGGCGTGACTGCCGTGACTGAAGTTGAACCTGGCGGCGTTGACCCCCTCCTCGATCAGGGCACGGATGTCCTCATAGGATTTCTGCGCGGGACCCAGGGTCGCCACGATCTTTGCATGCCTCATACGCTCAACCCTATACGCTCCGGTCCATCCGTGTCCGCCCGCTCAGGCTCGCAATGCCTGCTGATCGGGTGTGACGGGAGCCGGCAGCAGGGTCGAACCCGTGAGGTGCTGATCGATTGCGGCGGCCGCCGCACGACCCTCGGCGATCGCCCAGACGATGAGCGACTGCCCGCGCCCGGCATCACCTGCGACGAAGACGCCCTCGGCCGGATTCTGCCACGCAGCGTCCCTGGCAAGGGTACTGCCCTGTGACCGGATGCCCGTTTCCGCAGCCGGCAACTGCGGACCGGTGAAGCCCATCGAAATGAGCACCAGGTCCGCCGGGATCTCCCGCTCGGTCCCCGGGGTGGGAACCCGCCGGCCGTCGACGAACTGGGTTTCGGCAACCTCGACCGCACGGACGTGGCCCGCGTCATCGCCGAGGAAGCGCACGGTCGAGGCCAGGAACTCGCGCGTCCCGCCCTCCTCGTGGCTCGAGGAGATCTCGAAGACGCGCGGCGTGGTGGGCCAGGGCTGTTCGGCCGGCCGCTCGACCGGCGGCTGGGCGCCGATGGCGAGGGTGGTCACGGACTTCGCCTGCTGGCGCAGTGCCGTGCCCAGGCAGTCCGATCCGGTATCGCCGCCCCCGATGACGATGACGTTCTTGCCCTTGGCGTCGATGATGTCGACCTCGTCACCGTGCTGTGCCCGGTTGACCGGCACCAGATAGTCCATCGCGTACTCGACTCCGGCCAGGTCCCGGCCGGGCACCGGCAGATCACGGGGAACCGTCGCACCCGTGCACACGCACACCGCATCGAAGCGCTCGCGCAGGTCGGACCAGGACATATCCGTTCCGATCCGCACCCCGGTGCGGAAGCGGGTGCCCTCGGCACGCATCTGCTCGATCCTGCGGTCGATGGTGGGCTTCTCCAATTTGAAATCGGGGATGCCATAGCGCAGCAGGCCACCGATCCGATCATCGGCCTCGTAGACGACCACGGTGTGCCCCGCCCGGGTCAGCTGCTGGGCACAGGCCAGGCCGGCGGGTCCCGAACCGACGACGGCCACGGTCTTACCCGAGATCCGCTCGGGGGTCTCCGGGCGGACCAGGCCGGCGGCGAAGCCCCGATCGATGATCGTGACCTCGATGTTCTTGATCGTCACCGGCGGCTGGTTGATCCCCAACACGCACGAGTCCTCACACGGTGCGGGGCAGGCCCGCCCCGTGAACTCCGGGAAGTTGTTCGTCGCATGCAGGAGTTTGAGCGCCCGCGGCAGCTCGTCACGGTACATCGCGTCGTTCCATTCGGGGATCAGGTTGCCCAGTGGGCAGCCCTGATGGCAGAACGGGATGCCGCAGTCCATACAGCGTCCGGCCTGCCCGACGAAGGCGGAGTCCCCGAGGTCTGTCGGGATCTCCTTGAAATCGAGCAACCGCAGTGCGACGGGTCGCTTGGACGGCAGTTCGCGGTTGCGAACCTTGAGGAATCCGCGTGGATCAGCCATGAGTAGCCTCCAGAATCTTGTTCCAGGCCTCGTCACCCTCGGGGTCCTGGCCGGAACCGGTGAACATCTGCTGGATCTCCAGCACACTGGCGTAGTCGACGGGAACGAGCTTGGTGAAGCGGCTCATCACGTCCTCGCCGCGTTCGAGCTGGTCCAGCAGTCCGCCGGCCAGCGGGGAATCGGTCCGATCCGCGTGCGCCACGAGGATCTCGCGGATGAACAGCGCATCGGAGTCCGAGAGCGCACTGAGCTGGAATTTCCCGGCCCTCCTGTCCGCCGCGTTGATCCGACCGGGATTGAAGTCCAACATATAGGCGGTGCCGCCGGACATCCCGGCGGCGAAGTTCCGACCGACGGGACCCAGGATCACAGCGGTTCCGCCGGTCATGTACTCCAGCCCGTGGTCTCCGATGCCCTCGACGACTGCGGTGGCCCCGGAATTGCGGACCAGGAAGCGCTCACCGACCTGTCCGGACAGGTAGAGACGCCCACCGGTGGCACCGTATCCGATCACATTGCCGGCGATGACGTTCTCCTGTGGCAGGCCCCGTACTCCGGCAGCGGGCGCCACCGCGATCGTGCCCCCCGACAGACCCTTGCCGACGTAGTCATTGGCGTCACCCCGCAGTCGCAGGGTGATTCCAGCCGGCAGGAAGGCGCCCAGGGACTGGCCGGCGTAGCCATCGAGTTCGACCCTGATGAGGTCCTCGGGAAGGACCTCTGTCCCGCAGGACAGGGTCGCCGTGTGTCCGAGCAGCGTACCGATCGAGCGATCCACATTCGTCGCATGGGCGGTCAACGTCACGGGTTCGCGCGTCTTCAGCGCTTGTTCGACCTCCGCCATGAACTGCTGGTCGAAGTGCTCCTCGATCCGGTGGTTCTGCCCCGTCGTGTGCTTGCGCACCGCGGCGACGGCACCGTCGATGGTGTGCGGGACGTGGAGCACATCGCCCAGGTCCAGTCCCTGCGCCTTCCAGTGCCCGATCGCCCTCTTCATATCGAGACGCTCCACCTGGCCGATTGCCTCGTCGAGGCTCCGGAAGCCCAGTTCGGCCAGATACTCGCGGACCTCCTGGGCGATGAATTCGAAGAAGTTCACGACGAACTCCGGTTTGCCGGAGAAACGCGAGCGCAGTTCTGGGTTCTGGGTGGCCACGCCCACGGGACACGTGTCCCGGTGACACACGCGCATCAGAATGCATCCGGAGACCACCAGAGGTGCCGTTGCGAAGCCGAATTCCTCTGCGCCGAGCAGGGCGGCGATGACGACATCGCGTCCGGTCTTGAGCTGACCGTCGACCTGGACGGAAACGCGTTCGCGCAGCCCGTTGAGCAGCAGGGTCTGCTGTGCCTCGGCCAGGCCCAGCTCCCATGGGGCGCCGGCGTGCTTGAGGGAGTTAAGCGGGCTGGCGCCGGTCCCGCCGTCGTGGCCGGAGATCAGCACGACATCGGCTGCGGCCTTGGCCACGCCGGAGGCGACGGTGCCCACGCCCACGCTCGAGACCAGTTTGACGTGGACCCGGGCCGAGGGGTTGGCCCGCTTGAGGTCGTAGATCAGCTGCGCCAGGTCCTCGATCGAATAGATGTCGTGGTGCGGTGGCGGCGAGATCAGGCCGACGCCGGGGGTGGCATGGCGGGTCCTGGCCACCCAGGGGTAGACCTTCGAGGGTGGGAGCTGTCCGCCCTCGCCCGGTTTGGCGCCCTGGGCCATCTTGATCTGGATGTCGTCGGCCTGCGTCAGGTACAGGCTGGTCACGCCGAAGCGGCCGGAGGCGACCTGTTTGATCGCCGAGCGGCGTTCGGGGTCCATCAGCCGGTCGGCGTCCTCGCCGCCCTCGCCGGTGTTCGACTTCGCGCCCAGGCGGTTCATGGCGATCGCCAGGGTCTCATGGGCCTCTTGCGAGAGTGAGCCGTAGCTCATCGCCCCGGTCGAGAAGCGCTTCACGATGCTGGAGACCGATTCGACCTCGTCCAGGGGGATGGGTCCGTCCGGTCCCGGCTTGAGGTCGAAGAGCCCGCGCAGGGTCATGAGCTCCGCGGCCTGGTCGTCGACCTTCTTCGTGTATTCGCGGAACACGTCCATCCGGCCGGTGCGGGTGGAGTGCTGGAGCTTGAAGACCGTCTCCGGATTGAACAGGTGGGGCGGGCCCTCCCTGCGCCACTGGTATTCCCCGCCGGTTTCGAGCACCCGGTCCTGCAGTCTGGGGTGTTCGCCGGGATATGCCGCGCCGTGGCGCGCCTCGACCTCTGCGGCGACTCCCTGCACGCCCATGCCACCCAGGCGGGCCGAGGTGCCGGTGAAGTAGCGTTCGACGAAATCCTCGCTCAGGCCCAGGGTTTCGAAGGTCTGGGCCCCGTGGTAGGACTGCACTGTCGAGATGCCCATCTTGGACATGATCTTCAGCAGGCCCTTGCCCAGGGCCCTGAGCACTCCGGTGACGGCGGTGGCCTCGTCGATGCCGGGCAGGCGGCCCTGCCTGACCATGTACTCGGCCGATTCCATCGCCAAATAGGGGTTGACGGCCGAAGCGCCGAATGCGATGAGGGTTGCGACGTGGTGGACCTCGCGAACGTCGCCGGCCTCCACGATGATGGAGACCCTGGTCCTGGTGCGCTCCCTGATCAGGTGCTGGTGGACGGCCGAGGTCAGCAGCAGGGAGGGGATCGGGGCGAATTCCGCATTCGAATCGCGATCGGAGACGATGATGAACTGGGCGCCGGCTGCCACTGCGCGGGAGGCCTCGGTGCACAGTTCCTCGATCCGGCGGGCCAGGTTGACTCCCCCGCCGCCGGGCCGGTAGAGCCCGCGCAGCACCTTCGTCGGACTCTGGGCCGAGCGCAGGCCGGCGAACCGCTTGGGGCTCATGTGTTCGAACTTCGCGAGTTCGTCGTTGTTGATCACCGGGTGTGGCAGGAGTACGCGTGCTGTGTGCTCCGGCCCGCCGGAGAGCAGGTTGTGCTCGGAGCCGGTCGAGGACTTCAGCGAGGTCACGAGCTGTTCGCGGATCGCATCCAGTGGCGGATTAGTCACCTGGGCGAAGTTCTGCACGAAGTAGTCGAACAGCAGGCGGGGACGCTGTGCATAGGCGGCGATCGGGGTGTCGGAGCCCATCGCACCCAGGGGTTCGGCGGCGGTGGTCGCCATTGGGCCGATGAGCAGGCGCAGATCCTCCTCGGTATAGCCGAAGGTGCGCTGGCGGCGCTCCACCGAGCTCTGCGGGTGGACGACGTGTTCGCGGTCGGGCAGGTCGGCCAGGTCGATCGCCGCATCGTCGAGCCAGGCGCGGTAGGGCTGGGCCGTGGCGAGTTCGTTCTTGATCTCGGTGTCGGAGATGACCCGGCCGGCTGCCGTGTCGATGAGGAACATGCGCCCTGGCATGAGGCGGCCGCGTTTGACGATCTGCTCGTCCGGCAGGTCGACGACGCCAACCTCGCTGGCCAGTACGATCGTGTCCTCGGTCATCACATAACGGGCCGGACGCAGGCCGTTGCGGTCGAGCACGGCTCCGGCCAGGGTGCCGTCGGTGAACGCGACGCACGCGGGCCCGTCCCACGGTTCCATGAGCATCGAGTGGTATTCGTAGAAGGCCCGGCGCTGTTCGCTCATCAGCGGATCGTTCTGCCACGCCTCTGGGATCATCATCATGATGGCGTGGGGCAGCGAGCGGCCCGACATCACGAGCAGTTCGAGGACCTCGTCGAAGGATGCGGAGTCGGATCCACCCGGATCGACGATGGGGAAGAGCCGGGACAGGTCGCGGTTCGAACCGTCCGACCAGGGGCTGGCCAGTTCGACCGAGGACAGCAGGCTCTCCCTGGCGCGCATCCAGTTGCGATTTCCCCGCACGGTGTTGATCTCGCCGTTGTGGGCGATCATGTGGAAGGGCTGGGCCAGGGGCCAGGACGGGAAGGTGTTCGTGGAGAACCGCGAGTGGACCAGGCCGATCTTGGAGATGAATCGGCCCGACTCCAGGTCCGGGTAGAAGGGCGCCAGCTGGCCGGTGCTCAACATCCCCTTGTATGTCAGGGTGCGACTGGACAGGGAGGGGAAGTACACCCCCGAGTGCTCGGAGCGCTTACGGGTGGCCCAGGCACGGCGCTCCAGCTCCATGGGAGCCGGATTCCCGTGTTCATCGCAGGTCACCGGGATCCGCGGGTCCAGGGCCAGGAATACCTGTTTGAACTGCGGCATTACGGCGCGGGCGCTGCGCCCGACGACGTCGGGGACCACGGGGACGTCGCGCCAGCCGAGGATGCGCAGGCCCTCCTGTTCGGCGAAACTGGTCACCGTCGCCTGGCCCGCGGCCGGATCCGCGGAGTCGAGGAAGGCCGTGCCGACGGCGTAGTGGCCCGGCTCCGGCAGATCGAAGTCGACGACGTCGGTGAAGAAGCCGTGTGGGATCTGGACCGTGATGCCGGCGCCATCACCGGTGCCCTCGTCTCCGCCGACGCCGCCGCGGTGCTCCATATTGCGCAGCGCCGTCAGTGCCTGCTGGACGACCTGGTGGTCGGCCGCACCCCGGTAGCGCACGACCATCGCCAGGCCGCAGGCATCGTGTTCGGCCACGGGATCGTACAGTCCCTGCTTGTCAGGCATATCCGTGAACAAGGGCACAGACGGTCTGGGGTCACCAGTCATAGCACCGTCCTCCAATCACTCGAATCATCTACAAGCGAGGACGGCGCTGTCCCCTAGGTCACATTTTAAAAATGTGGGAGGCCAGGATACAACTATTCGCGTTCATGTCTAATTCACGGTTCATCATTCGGTCTCGAGGACTGCGGCAGACGGTCGACCTGAGGGACGATTGAGATAGCCGAGGTGACGGCTCCGAAAAAGCCAAAAGAACGCTGTCCGAATATCTCGGGGTCCTCTGCCGCGCCGCCGGGAACCTGTGTGGAGCCGCCGGGCTGCAGCATTTCCGGGGTGATCTGCGGCAATGAGGAGGTCTGCGGGCCGAAGCCGACCAGCTCTGGTCCCTGCGCCGCCTGCTGGCGCTCCGCCGCGTCGAGGGCCGCGTCCTCGGCGGCAGCTGCCGCTTTCGACCGCCGCAGGGCCAGGAGCACTCCCGCCAGCACCGCGATGACGAAGACGCATGCGACTATGGCGATCGTCACCGCCGGATTCACCTCCCGACTCCCTCCGCCAGTTCGCGGGCCAAAGCTCCAACGGCCGCCGGTCCTCCACTGCTCAGCGCCTTGACCAGCGCCGAGCCGACGATCACTCCGTCGGCGTACTCGGCGACCTCGGCGGCCTGTGCGGCGCTCGAGACCCCCAGGCCAACGCACACGTGGGCAGCGCCGGCCGTGCGGACCCTGGCGACCAATTCGCGGGCGTGCGTGTCGACGCTGCTCCTGGTGCCGGTCACACCCATGGTCGAGGCCGCGTACACGAAGCCGCGGTGGGCTCCCACGATCGTGGCCAGCCGCTCGGTCGTCGAGGACGGCGCTGCCAGGAAGATCCGGTCGAGATCGTAGGCGTCGCTGGCCGCGGTCCAGGCGCCGGCCTCCTCCGGGATCAGGTCCGAGGTGACGATGCCGGCGCCGCCGGCGGAATCCAGATCGCGTGCGAAGTTCTCCACCCCGTACTGCAGCACGATGTTCCAGTAGCTCATGACGACGGCGGTACCGCCGGCCTCGGCCACCGCTTCGACGGCGCGGAACACATCGCGCGTGCGCACTCCGCCGCGCAGCGCGGCCTCCGAGGCGGCCTGGATGACCGGTCCGTCCATCCCCGGATCCGAATAGGGCATCCCGACCTCGACGATGTCGACCCCGCCGGCGACGAGTTCGCGAACCGCCTCCAGTGAGCCCGGCACATCGGGGTAGCCCACCGGCAGGTAGCCGATCAGGCCCGCGGTGCGGCCGGCGGCCCTGGCCGCGTCGAGGGTCTCGGCGGTACGCCGCCCACGGTGGGTCGGACCGGCGGCGCCTTCGATTGGCGTGCTCATAGCTGCTGTGCTCCTTCGTCGATCAGGTCGAACCATGTGGCAGCGGTCGTCATGTCCTTATCGCCGCGCCCGGAGAGGTTCGCGACGATCACGGCGTCCGGACCGAGCTCCCGGCCGACCTTGAGGACGCCGGCCAGGGCGTGTGAGGACTCGATGGCCGGGAGGATTCCCTCGGTGCGGGCCAACAGCCGCATAGCGTCCATCGCCTCGCCGTCCATGATCGGGGCGTAGGTCGCCCGACCGGTTTCGAACAGATGGGCGTGCTCGGGGCCGACCGAGGTGTAGTCCAGCCCCGCGGAGATCGAATGGGACGGCAGGGTCTGTCCGTCTTCATCCTGCAGCACATAACTGGCCGCGCCCTGCAGCACTCCGGGGCGCCCACCGGCGAACCTGGCCGCGTGACGGCCCGATTCGATGCCCTCGCCACCGGCTTCGAAGCCGTAGAGACGCACCGTGGGTTCGTCGATGAAGGCGGAGAACAAGCCGATCGCGTTCGAGCCGCCGCCCACACAGGCGCAGACGGCGTCGGGCAGGCCCCCGGTGATGGCGGCCAGTTGTGCCCTCGCCTCGGTCCCGATGACCTGCTGGAAACTGCGGACCATCGCCGGGAAGGGGTGCGGGCCAGCGGCGGTGCCGAGCACGTAGTGGGTGTCCTCCACATTCGTCACCCAGTCGCGCATGGCCTCGTTGATCGCGTCCTTGAGCACCTTGGTGCCCTGCTCGACGGCGACCACCTGTGCGCCGAGGAACCTCATCCGGGCCACGTTGAGGGCCTGGCGCTGGGTGTCGACATAGCCCATGTACACGGTGCATTCGAGGCCGAACAGGGCCGCGGCGGTGGCCGTGGCCACCCCGTGCTGTCCCGCCCCGGTCTCGGCGATCAGCCGCGTCTTGCCCAGGCGCTTGGCGATCATAGCCTGGCCGATCGCATTGTTGATCTTGTGGCTGCCGGAGTGGTTGAGGTCCTCGCGTTTGAGGAACACCCGGGCACCGCCCGCATGCTGAGCGAACCGCGGAACCTCGGTGAGCAGACTGGGCCGGCCGATGTAGTCCAGTTGCAGGCGCTTGAGCTCGGCCTGGAACTCATCGTCGACCAGGGACTTCTGCCAAGCCTCTGCGATGTCGTCCAGGGCCGGGACGAGGGCCTCGGGGATGAACCGGCCGCCGAAGTCCCCGAAATACGGGCCACTGGGCAGAGTCGGCGCTGGCACGGTGTCTGACATGGGAGTCACTTTCCTCAGTTGATGGTGGGGGCGGGCCCTGGCGTCCTAGCCGTGCGACGCCCGGGCAGCGGCGGTGAAGGAGGTCACTGCCTCCGCCGGTTCGCCCGCTTTGACCAGGGCCTCGCCGACGAGCACGAGGCCCGCACCGGCTGTGGCGTAGGCGGCGACGTCTGCAGCGGTTCTGACCCCGGATTCCGCGACGAGCACCGGGCCGGTGGGCGCGAGTGCCGCCAGGGGCGCGAATCGTCCGGTGTCCACGCTCAGATCCTTGAGATTGCGCACATTGACCCCCAGCAGAGCGCCGTCGAGGTCCAGTGCGGAGGCCCTGTCGATCTCCTCGGGCGTATGCGTCTCCACCAGTACGGTCAGGCCGAGTTCGCGGCCCAGTCCGTAGAGATGGGACAGTTGGTCGTCGCTCAGCGCGGCGACGATCAGCAGGAGGAGGTCGGCGTCGTGGGCGCGTGTCTCATAGACCTGGTATTCGTCGACGACGAAGTCCTTGCGCAGGATCGGCACGTCCACCGCTGCGCGCACGGCGTCGAGGTCGGCCAGACTGCCGTGGAACCTGCGGCGTTCGGTCAGGACCGAGATCGCGGCGGCGCCCCCGCGCGCATAGGCCGCTGCCAGGGCAGCCGGATCGTCGATGACCGCAAGGGCGCCGGCGGACGGGGAGGCGCGTTTGACCTCGCAGATCAGGCCGGGCCCGGGCCGCAGGATCCTGGCGGGGCCCCGGGTGAGCGCACGGGCGCGGACCTCGGCCAGACCGAGGTCCGCGCGGCGGGCTGCAAGATCGGCGCGGACGCCGACGATGATGTCGTCGAGTACCGTCAACGCAGCCGCCCTCAGCGGTTCAGCGTGTGGTGGTGGGGCTTGGCGCCCAAACCGGCCTTGCTCAGGATGTTGCCCAGCACGAAGCCCACGACCAGGATGATCGCACCGGCCCAGAAGACGGGCCAGCTGAAGATCAGGTTGCCGATCACGCCGACGATGGTGCCGATGAGCATGATCGTCGTGCCCGTCCACCCGGCGATGGAGTGGCCCTCTCCCGGGTCCTGGATCGCCTCGTAGTCGATGCTCGACTTGTCGAGGTCCGTTGCACCGTTGCGGGTGGCCAAAGCTGACATCATTCCTCCAAAGAATTACACAGGGGTCTACGGGGTCATTATTTCACGCGCCGCTGCAGAAGCGAAAAGCCGGGCGCCGAATGTGGACCGATCAGTCCCGCTCGCTGGGATCGTCGCCACGGCTCAGGGCGTCCCAGGTGGCGGCCGGATCATCGGGGTCCGAGCCCACCGTCGTGCGCTCATAGCGCGAACTGGTCTTCCAGGTCCGGGCCGCAGCACAGACCCAACCGGCGGTCCCCGCTGTGAGCAGGCCCAGGACGAGTCCCGCCCAGGGCCACGCGGTGGCGCCGCTGGCTGCGAGCACGGCGATCGCCTCGGCGGCGAAACCCAGGCCCGCCAGGCCCGCCAGTACGCCCATCACCTGGCGTCCGAAACCGCGCAACAGGGCCAGCAGGAGTGCGCACACCGCCACGATCGCAGCACAGGCGATGAGCAGCGGCGACGTTCCGGCTTGGCTGGTCGAGGTCCCGGCCACCCCGGCGATGGTCTGCGCATTGTCGACGACTGCCGGTGTCCAGGGCCGACTCGCAACGATCCACATCAGTCCCGCCGCCACCAACAGCGCCAGGACCCCCCTGCCCTTGGTCATACGTCCTCCTGCAGTCCTGCTGCCGCCGCGGCCGCCCGCAGCACGGCGGCGGCCTTGTTCTGTGATTCCTCGTATTCGGCCTGCGGCACCGAGTCGGCGACGACTCCACCACCGGCGTAGACGTGGACGAGGCCCTGTCTGATGACTCCGGTGCGGATTGCGATCGCCATATCGAGGTTCCCACTGAACGAGAGATACCCCACAACCCCGCCGTAGAGGCCACGGGCGACCGGCTCGAGTTCGTCGATGATCTGCAGCGCCATCGGCTTCGGAGCCCCGGAGAGGGTGCCGGCGGGGAAGGTCGCGCGCAGCACGTCGATGCCGGTCAGCCCTTCGCGCAGGCGGCCCGTGACGGTCGAGGAGATGTGCATGATGTGGCTGAAGCGCTCGATCTCCATGAACTGGGTGACGTCGACGCTGCCGGCGGCGCACACCTTCGACAAGTCGTTGCGGGCCAGGTCGACCAGCATCAGGTGCTCGGCACGTTCCTTCTCATCGGCCAACAGCTCGGCCGCCAGCGCCGCGTCCTGGGCACCGGTGGCACCGCGCGGCCGCGACCCCGCGATCGGGTGGGTCGACAACAGGCCGTCGGCAACGGTCACCAGCGCCTCGGGAGAGGAACCGACGACCGCCAGCGACGGCCCATCGGGCACGGGGATGTCCATCAGGTACATATACGGGCTGGGATTGGTCCGGCGCAGGGCACGATAGACCTCCAGGGGATCGGCGGGGCACTCCGTGGTGAAGCGCTGACCGATGACGACCTGGAAGATGTCACCGTCGACGATCCGGCGCTGGGCCTCGCGCACGGAGTCCAGGTAGTCTGCGTGGGTGGTCGTCGTGGTCACGACCGGGTCCGCCGGGCTCCACTGGGAGATGCTCGCCGGCAGCGGTGCCCGCAGATCGTCCAACAGTCCGTGCAGACGTTCGACGCCGCCGGCGTGGGCTGCCTCGATGCCGGTGTCCAGCCCGTCGACGTTGATGACATTGGCCACCAGTGTCAGCTCGGAGGTGTAGTGGTCGAAGATGACCACGTCTCCGGGAATCGACAGGCTCAACAGCGGCATCGGGGCATCGGCGGCGGGCCCCGGTCCCAAGCGCTCGAAGCGCCGTACCGCATCCCAGCCCAGATACCCGACCAGGGAGGAGATCATCGGCGGCAGATCCGGATGTGGCTCGCTGCGCAGCACGCGCAGCAGCTCGTCGGCGGCGGCGACCGGGTCCCCGGACGTCGGCGCGCCGGTGGGCACCGTGCCCAGCCAGACGAGTTCACCGCCGGCGTCGGCCGTCAGCGTGGCCACCGGGTTCCGGCCGATGAAGGAGTACCGGCTCCAGGCGCCGTGCTGGGCCGACTCCAGCAGGAATCCGCCGGGCCGGCCGTGCGCGATGCGCCGGTAAATGCTCAGAGGGGTCTCCGAATCGGCCAGCACCGTGGTGTAGACGGGCACGACTCGGTGCTCCCGCCCGCTGGCCCGAAAACCCTCGAGATCAGGCGTGATCCGCATCGATACGCCTCCCCGTGAAGCAGGTGGCCGTGCCGGTGTGGCAGGCCGCGCCCGTCTGCTCCACTTCGAGCAGTACGGTGTCGCCATCGCAGTCGACGCTGATCCGGCGCACGTGTTGGACGTGTCCCGAGGTCTCCCCCTTGACCCAGTACTCGCCGCGGGAGCGCGACCAGTAGGTCGCCCGGCGGGTGGCCAGGGTCCGGCGCAGGGCCTCGGCGTCCATCCAGGCCAACATCAGCACGTCGCGGGTGCCCGCCTCCTGCACCACTGCCGGCAGCAGGCCGGCCGAGTTGTAGGTCAACGACTCCGGGTCGAATGCCTCCGGGTCCGGGCCGGACTCCCCCACAGTGTTCATCTGACCTCGATCCCCTCTGCCCGCAGCGCGTCCTTGACCGCTGCAATCGTCATATCGCCGTAGTGGAAGACGCTGGCCGCCAGGACGGCGTCGGCCCCCGCGTGGACTGCGGGGGCGAAGTGTTCGATCCGCCCGGCGCCACCCGAGGCGATGAGCGGGATGTCGACCCTGGCACGGGCGGCGCGGATCAGCTCCAGGTCGAAACCGGCCTTCGTGCCATCGGCGTCCATACTGTTGAGCAGGATTTCGCCCGCCCCCAGTTCGGCGGCCCGGGCGATCCACTCGAGCGCGTCGCGCCCCGTGCCGGTGCGCCCGCCGTGCGTCGTGACCTCGAAGCCGCTGGCGGTCGGCGCAGCGCCCGCCGGCACACGGCGGACATCGGCGGAGAGCACGATGACCTGGTCTCCGAACCGGCGGGAGACCTCGGTGAGCAGGGCCGGACGGGCCAAGGCCGCGGTGTTGATCCCGACTTTGTCGGCGCCGGCCCGCAGCAGCCTGTCGACATCGGCCACGCTGCGCACGCCGCCGCCGACGGTCAGCGGGATGAATACCTGTTCGGCGCAACGGGCGACGATGTCGAGGGTCGGGCTGCGATCGGCCGAGGAGGCCGTGACGTCGAGGAAGGTCAGTTCATCGGCGCCCTCGGTGCCGTAGCGCCTGGCCAGTTCGACGGGATCCCCGGCATCGCGCAGGCCCTGGAAGTTCACTCCCTTGACGACGCGTCCGGCATCGACGTCCAAGCACGGGATGACCCGTACCGCCGGCATTACAACCCCAGCCCGCGGTAGCGCTCAACGCGCTGGAAGAAGCGCCGCGCGGGGTTGATCCGCATCAGTTCGATCAGTTCGTACTCCAAGGTCTGTGCGATCCGCTGCACGAACTCGCGCGGCTCGGCTGCGGCATCGGGGCGTTCCGCGACGATCCGATCGACGATTCCATTGGCCAGCAGCCTATCGGCCTGGACCTGCTGGGCCTCCGCCATTTCGGCCGCGTGCGCGGTGTCGCGGTGGACGATGGCCGAGGCCCCCTCCGGCGGCAGCGGGGAGAGCCAGCCGTTCTGTGCGGTGATGACCCGGTCGGCCGGGATCAGGGCCAGGGCTCCACCGCCGGAGCCCTCGCCGAGGATCACGGAGACGGTGGGTGCCTTGAGCGTCACGAGGTCGCCCAGCGACCGGGCGATCTCCCCTGCCAGGCCGCCTTCCTCCGCACTCTGCGACAGGGCCGCGCCGGGCGTGTCGATGACGGTCACCAGCGGTACTTTGAGCTCCTCTGCGATCGCCATGCCGCGCCGGGCTTCGCGCAGGGCCGCAGGGCCCATGGGAGAGCGCGAGTTCTGCCGGTACCGGTCCTGGCCGAGCACGATGCACGGGGCGTCGCCGAACTTCGCCAGGGCCAGCAGCAGGCCCCGGTCCTTCTCGCCCTGGCCGGTGCCGTTGAGCGGCAGGACGTTGTCTGCCGCCATGCGCAGCAGATCGCGGACCCCGGGCCGCTCGGGATTGCGGGAGGCCGTGATGACGTCCCAGGCGGAGGCGGCTGGTGCGCCGGGATCCGGTGCGGTGTCCGGTTCCGCAACCGGCGCCGGAACCTCCTGGCTGGCCAACAGCACGTCGAGTGCCCGCGAGGCGTAGGCGCCCAGCCGGTCGGGGCTGAGCACGGCGTCGACGAGTCCCTTGCGGAACAGGTTCTCCGCCTTCTGCACGTTCTCGGGGAACTTCTCACCGTAGAGCTCTTCGTATACGCGTGGCCCCAGGAACCCGATGAGGGCTCCCGGCTCCGCCGCGGTGAAGTGGCCCAGCGAGCCCCAGGAGGCGAACACCCCGCCGGTGGTGGGGTGGCGCAGGTAGACGAGGAAGGGCAGTCCGGCGGCGCGGTGGGCTTTGACCGCCGTGGTGATCTTGACCATGGACAGGAAGGCCAGTGTGCCCTCCTGCATCCGCGTCCCCCCGGAGGCTGGGCCGGCCAACAGCGGCAGCCCCTCCGCCGTGGCCCGTTCGATCGCCGTGACGAGGCGTTCGGCCGCCGCCACGCCGATCGAACCGGCCAGGAACTTGAACTCGCAGACGACCAGCGCCACCCGGCGCCCGTCGAGCAGGCCCTCGCCGGTGAGCACCGCCTCGTCCTCGCCGGACTTGCGGCGGGCCTCGGCCAGATCCGCGGCATAGGACTCGCTGATCCCGGCGGCCGGGGTCACCGGGGCGGTGTCCCAGCTGATGAAGCTGCCGTCGTCGACGACCTCTGTGATGAGCTCTCGGGCGCTCAGGCGCTGTGCCATCTGCGTGCCTCCTAGGGGTTCGGGGTGGTTACTGCCGGATCAGGCGTCGAGCCAGCTGCGGATCGCCTGGGCATTGGCATCGAGCAACGGCGGGGCGGTGTGCGCCAGCCGAGTGGTTTCGACCTCGGCGCCGTCTTCGACGTCGAAGAAGCGCAGCGGCGAACCGGGCAGCGCGACCTCGCCGAGGACCGGGTGGTCGACCGTGACCTTGAGGTGCTGGGACAGCGCCTGCTCCCACTCGTAGACCTCCGGAATGGTGCGCACGGTACCGGCGGGGATCCCCGCTTCGCCCAGCTTGGCCAGCAGATCCGCCGCGTTCCAGGAGGCGAAGGCGGACTCCACGACCTCGATCACGGCTTGGCGATTGGCCACGCGCTCGGCGTTGCCCGTCATGCCCTCGGCCTGTGGGTCGAGGTCGAAGGCGGCGCAGAACTTGGCCCACAGGTTCTCATTGCCGACCGAGATCTGCACAGCTCCGTCGGCGCAGCGGAACAGCCCGTAGGGGGCCAGCGAGGGATGGTGGTTGCCCTGCGGTTCGGGGGTCTCCCCGGCGATCGTCGCGCGGGTCCCCTGGAATGCCTGAACGCCCACGATGCCCGCGATCAGCGAGGTCCGCACGATCTTGCCGCGGCCGGTGCGCTCGCGTTCGAGCAGGGCGGCCAGGGCACCGAGCACGCCGTGGATGCCGCCGAGCAGATCGGCGATCGGCACGCCCACCCGCTGCATGTCCTCAGGCCCGGGGCCGGTCACCGACATCAGGCCGGCCTCACCCTGGGCGATCTGGTCGTAGCCGGCGCGCGCGGCCTCGGGGCCGTCGTGGCCGAAGCCGGTGATGGAGACGATGACCAGCCGCGGGTTGAGTTCCATGCAGTGCGCGGTGGAGAAGCCCAGCCGGTCGAGTACGCCGCCGCGGAAGTTCTCGATCAGCACATCGGCGCGCTTGATCAGCTCCGTCAGGGTGCTGTGGCCGTCATCGCTCTTCAGGTCGAGGGCGATCGACTCCTTGTTGCGGTTGCAGGAGAAGAAGTAGGTGGCCTGCGGATCGTCCTCGGGGCCGACGAACGGGGGCCCCCAACGACGCGTGTCGTCACCACCCTTGGGATTCTCGACCTTGATGACGCGCGCGCCCAGGTCGCCGAAGATCTGGCCGCCGTGCGGTCCCGCGAGGGCGCGGGACAGGTCGACGACGGTGTAGCCGCTCAGCGGCAGGCCAGGCGCCCCGGTGGGCTGTGTGTCCGGCATTGTGTCTCCTTCTGTGAATCGGTTGTCAGGGTCTCCCGTGGACATCCACGAGTCTACGCAACTCCCGGCAGGCCTCCTGTGCCCGTTCGCCCTCCGATACCTGGATCGCGTGCAGGGCGAAGGTGGTGCCGTCGCCCAGGTCGAGGACCGCCCAGGGCGAGGTCCCGGCCGGGTGCATGTGCACGCCGACGATGGCGGTCCAGGGGACGGTCCTGGAGGAGAAGAGGTTGCGCACGTGCAGCCCATCGGGATATGCGCGCACCCGGATCGCCCCAAGGCGCCAGATGATGAGTCCGAAGGCGAGTCCCAGGTAGTTCATCCAGACGATGTCGAAGACGTGCCAGCTGCGCCAGCCGATCGTCTCGAGGTAGATCGACAGCGCGGCGAACGCCAGCGTCGTCGCCGGCGCCAGGATCACGGTGAGCGTGCGCACGATGCGCGGGCGCACGCTCAGTAGCGGCTTAGATGCGGCAGGCACCGATGGAACTCACCAGGATCGCGCGGGCACCCAGATCGTAGAGCCGGTCCATCACCGCGTGGACGTCGTCGGCGCGCACCATGGCCCTGGCCGCCACCCAGCCGTCCTCCTCCAGGGGCATGATGGTGGGGCTCTCCAGGCCGGGGGTGATCTCGGTGACCTCTGCCAGGCGGTCCGCCTGGACGTTGTAGTCGACGAGCACGAAGGCGCGGGCGACCATCACCGATTCCATCCGCCGCAGCAGGGTCTGCGCGGCCGGGGCGGGTTCTCCGTGGGAAATCAGGATCCCCTCCGAGGCCAGCAGCTCCTCGCCGAAGATCTCCAATCCGGCCGTGCGCAGCGTGGTGCCGGTCTGGACCACATCGGCGATCGCATCGGCCACGCCCAGCTGGATCGAGACCTCGACTGCCCCGTCGAGGGTGACGATATCGGCTGCGATCCCCCGCTTGTCGAGGTCGGCGCGAACGAGTTCGGGATAGCTCGTGGCAATGCGCTTACCGGCCAATTGAACCGGGTCGGAGAAGCGGCCCTCGGGCCCCGCGTAACGGAACCAGGACTTGCCGAACCCCAGGGGCAGGACCTCCGTGGCGTCGGCCCGCGACTCGGCCAGCAGATCGCGGCCGGTGATGCCGATGTCCAGCACTCCCCTGCCGATGTAGATCGCGATATCGCGGGGCCGCAGATAGAAGAACTCGATGTCGTTGCGCGAATCGACGTGGACCAGGGTCTTGGAGCTCTTGCGCAGGGAATAGCCGGCCTCGCGCAGCATCTCGGTGGCCGATTCTGACAGGGTGCCCTTATTGGGCACTGCGACTCGCAGCATGGGTGGCCTTTCGGTGTGAGGAACCGGGCGGGGATCGGCCCGGTGGGTCTGGGACTGGACGGCTCGGCGGGTCAGAGCACCCGGTAGACGTCTTCGAGGGTCAGCCCACGGGCCAACAGGATGACCTGCAGATGGTAGAGGGCCTGGGAGACCTCGCCGGCGAGTTCCTCATCGGTCTCGTATTCCGCGGCCATCCACACTTCGGCGGCCTCCTCGACGATCTTCTTGCCGATATGGTGGACGCCCTGGTCGAGCTCTGCGACGGTTTTCGAGCCCGCCGGACGTTCTTTTGCCTTTGTCGCCAGTTCCGCGAACAGTTCGTCGAAGGTTTTCACGCTTTCAGGGTAGTACAGTGCGTGCCCGGATTCAGTCCCGGCCCACTTCCTGAGCCGGGACCGCCGGGTGGCTGATGGTCTGGTGTGTCCGCTTGGCCCAGTCCCTGATACCGACGATGACCATGATGAAGAACAGCAGGTAGACGGCTCCGGAGAAGACCAGCCCGCCCATGACCGCCAGCGGGATGCCCACCAGGTCCACGGCCAGCCAGACGAACCAGAATTCGACGATCGCCCGGCCCTGTGCGTACATGGCGACCAGGGAGCCGATGAAGATGTAGGCGTCGGGATACGGATTCCACGACCAACCGCCCCAGGCCAGGACGAATCCGAAGGCCGCGGTGCCGACCACCAGGGCCGCCAGCAGGCCGATCCGCTCACCCCAGCCTGCCCACCTGATGACGACCTCCCCGGTATCCTCACGTGATTTCCTCCAGCGCGACCAGCCCCAGACCGCGGCGATGACGATGACGACCTGGCGGGAGGCATTACCACCCAGATGCGCGGAGATCGAGGCGCAGAACAGGAGTACCGATCCGATGATCTGCACGGGCCAGGACCACAGATTCCGGCGCAGGGCCAGCCACACGGTGGCCAGTGCCAGGATGTTGCCGAAGAAGTCGGAGACGGGCACGGGCTTGCCCAGGAGGTGAAACAGCGGGGCGTTGAGCCAGGTGAGGATTTCCACCGGATCAATGTACCGCGTTTGCAAAGGCGGGCGTATCGCGGACCGGAACCCGGGCGCTACTGCGACTTTCGCGGGATATGCTGTGGGAGCATCGGCCCCATCACGAATCACGGCATGACGGAAGGCTCCATATGTCCCAGCCACCCCAGTTCCCCACGCAGGGGTCCAATCCCCAATGGTCGACCGGTGCACCGGGCAGCGGCCCCGCCGACGACTACGTCAGCGGCCGCTACGGTGTGCCCCAGGCTCCCCGGCCGGCTCCCGAACCGGAGACCATGGTCATCCCCGGCCTCGGTGCCGCGCCGCTGCCTGGCCCGCTGCCGGCTCCGCCCAGCCCACCGGAGGACGAGCAGAGGGCGAAGCGCAAGCGCCTGCTGCTGATCGGGGTCTTCGCGCTCGTGGCGGTCGTGCTGATCGCCAGCGGACTGGGCTACCTGTTCGGCCACGGCGACCGGAAGCCGCAGGCGGCCCAGCCGGCGGCCGGCGCCCACTCGGATTCCGCTGCGGCGCCAGACGACGACGCCGCACAGGACGATTCCGAGAGCACCGAGATCGACGATGCGCTGCGCGCCGACGTCGAGACGGCTGTCAACGACCGGCTGCGCGAGTGCATGAAATCCCATGCCGGCCGGCCCAAGGGCTGTCCCCAGGAGATGACCGCCACGGACTGGGCGCTGGCGGGCAAGCCCGTGCCGGCCGGCGAGGAGATCCGCAGCGGCGTCGATCAGGTCAACCAGTGGTCGATCAACGGGCTGCCTGATTACGAGATGCGTCGCAGCGGGAACACCGTGACGGCCTCGGTGCGCGGGCTCGACGGCCAGGCGACCTATCCGAACAACGATGCGGAATCCGAATACGACTCCTCATCGTCGTTCACCCTGGACTTCGACGCCCGGGTCGACGTGACCGGCGGCAATGTCGGTGAGGTGGCTTTCACCTCGAGCAACACCAGCTTCTCCGGTTACTGAGGGTTCCGAATCAGCTGTGCGCGGCGTGTTCTGCCGCCGCGCGCAGCCCTGCTATCGCCGCGGCCCTGTCATCGGCCCCGTAGACGGCGGAGCCTGCCACGAGCACATCGGCGCCGGCCTCGACGACGCGGTCGATCGTACCGGTTGAGACACCCCCGTCGACCTGCAGGCCGATCTGCAGGCCGGCAGCGCTGATCGCCTTGCGCAGCCTGCGGATCTTCGGCAGGCACACGTCGAGGAACTTCTGTCCGCCGAATCCCGGTTCGACTGTCATGATGAGGACCTGGTCGAACTCCCCCAGCAGATCGATGAACGGTTCGACCGGCGTCGCCGGCTTGAGTGCGATCGAGGCCCGCGCGCCCAGTCGGCGCAGCTCTCGGGCCAGCCGCACGGGGGCGGCCGCGGCCTCCGCGTGAAAGGTCACCGAGGCGCAACCCAGCTCCGCATACACAGGAGCGTTGACATCGGCATCGGTGATCATCAGGTGCGCGTCGACCGGGATCGGGCTGGCCGCGATAATGCGTTCGACCACCGGCGGGCCGAAGGTCAGGTTCGGCACGAAGTGGTTGTCCATCACGTCGACGTGGGCCATATCGGCGGTGGAGATCGCCGCGAGCTCGCCGCGCAGGTCGGAGAAATCGGAGTTCAGAATGCTGGGATTGATCTGGATTCCCATTGCGGGGCCTTTCCTGGAGGTGTTCGGGTATCAGGCGTCTTTGGCGATGAGCGCCAAGAACATTCCATCGGTGCCGTGGAGGTGCGGCCATAGTTGGGCGGCCCTGCCGCCTGCCAGGGACGCTGAGGCGAATTCGCCGGCTGCGGCACCTGTGACCCGGGCCAGGACATCGGCCGCGTCGAGCAGTCGGGCGCCGGGCAGGACGCGCAGGGCGTCTTCGAGTACGACGGTGGTCTCCGCCGCGTGCGGGGAGCAGGTGGAATAGGCCACGACTCCCCCGACGGCGGTGGCCTCCCAAGCGGCTTCCAGCAGTTCCCGCTGCAGGGGCCCCAGCCCGGCGATATCGGCCGGCCGCCGCCGCCAGCGGGCCTCGGGACGCCGGCGCAGAGCGCCCAGTCCCGTGCACGGCGCGTCGACGAGCACGCGGGCGAACTCGCCTGGGTGCTTGCGGGCGAACTCGCGTCCGTCGGCGTTGACGGTCTTGACGGTCCCGCGCAGCGCGCGGGTGGAATCGCGGACGAGTTCGGCCCTGTGCTTGGAGGCATCGGAGGCGACGACGACGCGGCCGAGCTCGGCGGCCCGCGACCCGATCACCGAGGTCTTGCCGCCGGGGCCGGCACACATGTCGTACCAGCTGGCCCCTGCGGTATCCGCCGGGGCGGGCGCCGCCAGCAGTGCCAGGGCGACCAGCTGGGACCCCTCGTCCTGGACCCGTGCAGTCCCCTCCGCGACCTCGGGGACATCGAGCGGGTTGCCGTGGGACAGTTCAACTCCCAGGGGGCTCAGCCGGGTGGGTGTCCCGACCCTGCGAGCCAGCTCGGCGCGGTCGGCGAGCCCGGGTAGGGCGACGAGGTCGACGGCCGCCGGCGCATTGTCCGCAGCCAGCAGCTCGGCGAGTTCGGCCCGGTCCCTGCCGTGGGCGTGCAGAGCCTGCCGCAGTGCTCGGACGATCCAGGCCGGATGAGAGTATTCCAGGGCCAGGCGACCCATCTCGTCGAGCGAGGTGGATACCAGTGTCAGCCAGTCCTCGCGGGTGCGTTCGCTCACCCGGCGCAGTACCGCGTTGACGATGCCGGTGGCCCTGGGCAGGCGTCGTTTGACGATTGCCACGGTTTCCCCGACCGCCGCGTGGTCGGCGATCCGCATGCTCAGGATCTGGTGGGCACCCAGCCGCAGTGCGGTGCGCACAACGGGTTCCATGGAGCTCATGGTGCGTCCGGCCGCGGATTCGATCACGGCGTCGTAGAAGCCCTGGCCCCGCAGGGTACCGTAGGTCAATTCGGTGGCCAGAGCGGCGTCGGCCGGGCTGAGTCGGGCGTGTTTGAGACGGCGCGGCAGCAGCAGATTGGCATAGGCGTCTTCCTTCTCCACCTCGATGAGGACGTCCCAGGCCACGGTCCGCGCGTCTGCCACGGCCGTCCGGCGGGTCGTCCCGCCTCCGCGGTGGGCGGTTGTGTGATTCCTATTGTTCATCGGCTGCTCTCCTGCTGTGCGGTGGTCCAGTCCGTGGCGGCGAATCTGGCATGGGGATGGCCCCGGAGGAAGTCCGCGGCGGCCATCATCGGCTTCCCGAAGGGCTGGACGCGCTGCACTCGCAGGCTGCCGTCCGCGGTGCCGATGAGCAGCGCCGAACCGTCCGGGGCGGTCTCCCCCGGTGCCAGCCCGCTTGTGGGAGCACACGAGGCGCCGGCGAGTTTCGTCTTCTTGCCCTCAAGCAGGCACCAGGCCCCCGGTGCCGGCGTCACCCCGCGGGCGCGGGCGGCCAGCGCCGATGCGGGCTCGCCCAGGTTGAGGTAGCCGTCGGCCTGGGTCAGTTTGGGCGCCTGGCTGCCGTCGGCCGGCTGTGGCCGGAACCGTGCGGTTCCGGCGGCCAGCTCGTCGAAGGCGCGCACCAGCAGCCCGGCACCGCGCTCGGCGAAGTCCGCCAGGGCCTCCCCTGCGGTCATGGTGCCCAGGGGGTACTCTTCCTGGGCGATGATGTCGCCTGTGTCCAGGCCCGCATCGAGTCGGAACACGGTCGCCCCGGACGTGCTCAGACCGTCCATGATGGCCCGCTGCACGGGGGCGGCGCCCCGGTAGTCCGGCAAAAGCGAGAAATGCAGGTTGAACCAGCCGCCGGGGACCGCCGCCAGGGAGCGCGGACCGGCCAGCGCGCCATAGGCGACCACTGCCACCGCATCCACGGCCAGGGCTGCGATGTCCTCGATGATCTCCCAGCGCAGCCTGTCCGCTTCCAAGACGGTCAGGCCGGCTTCCACAGCGGCGGCCTTGACCGGGCTGGGGGTGAGCACGCGTTTGCGGCCCACCGGTTTGTCCGGTCGGGTCAGCACGGCCACGACTTCGTGGCGCGAGCCCACCAGGGCCTGCAAGGACGGGACAGCGGCTTCGGGGGTTCCGGCGAACAGGATTCTCACCCTGGGATTCTATCGTGGAGGTTCCGAGCCCGGTTCCCGCGCCCCGTTTTCACAGGGCGTCGGGGGCGTCCACCCTGACGCCGGGGAGTTCGGCTCTGGCCAGTGACCTGCTGGAGATCCATGCGGCTGCCGCCTCGGTCAGCGCCGGTGCCTCGACCAGGCTCATCCCCAGTGTCAGCCCGGGCGGGTCGAAGTCGTTGAGTAGTACCGTCGGTTCCCCATAGCGGCGCAATTCGGCCAGCAGCGCCTCGCAGGCCTCACGGGACCCGGAGATCCGCATGGTGCGCACCGCCGGGGGCAGACCCAGCCCGCTGCGCTGCGTGGCCTCGTGCGCGGCCCACTCGACGGGTTCGTAGCGGGTCAGGACCCGCAGCAGGTTCGGGTCGTCGTCGAGTACCAGGGCCCGACCGCCCAGGTGGGCACCGCGCACCAGGGACAGGGCCCGCATCCGCCTGGCGATGGCCCGGTCGGCCGAGCGCAGGCTGGGGCCCGGCCACAGGGAGTCCAGCAGTACCGCTGCCGCATAACCGTCCTCGACGTAGGGCTCGGCACCGGTGGTTGCGACCACGATGACGCGGTCGGGGTCGATGCGGGCCAGGACGGCTCCCCCGCCCGAGGCCAGCACCCGGGTTCCGGGGAAGGCCCTGCCCAGTTGCCGGCGCACGGCGTCGAGGCCGTGGACGACGCTGCGCAGCCGGGTGCCGCCACAGTTGGCACAGCGCATCCGGTCTGCACGGAAACCGCACGCGCGGCAGGCGAACGGCCCGCCCGGCCCCGCTGCGGCCAGGGGCCGTGAGCAGGCGGGGCAGCGGATGATTTCATAGCAGGTGTCGCAGGCGACGACCGGGGCGTATCCCACGCGTGGGACCTGGACGAGGACGGGACCGACGGCCTCCCGGTGGCGGCCCCCCGCAAGGGCCGCCCGGGTGATCTCGAAAGCGCGTTCGGGCAGATTGCTGAAGTCGGCCAGGGACCTGGCCGGGGGCGGCTGGAACACCAGGGGCGCCTGGCTGCGCCGCAGATCGCGCGGCGTGTGCACGTCTCCTATCCACCCTGTCGATACCAGTTGGGCCACTGCGACCGAGCGGGAGTAGTCCAGGAACAGCAGGGCACAACCGGCTGCGCGGACGCGTTCGAGCACGATGGCGCGGGCATGGGGGTATGGGGCGCGCTGCTCCTGGTAGGAGTCGTTGTCGTCGTCGAAGCAGATGATCAGGCCCAGGTCGGACAGCGGGGCGAAGGCCGCGGTCCTGGTGCCGATGACCAACCTGGTCCGGCCGGTCAGTGCGCTGACCCAGGCCGACCAGCGTGCATGGGGGCCCTGTTCGGCGGTGAGCACACAGTGGATCCCGCCCAGGCCAGCCAGATGGCGTTCGAGTTCGGCGAGCTCCCTGGCATCGGGCACCAGCCACAGGACGCTGCGGCCGGCGGCCAGGACGGTCTGTGCGGCCTGCAGACCCGCCCTGGCCCAGCCCGTTCCCGGTGTGGCCCCCGGCATCACGCAATAGGCCGCACGCGGGCCGGCGCCGGCAGCCGGCTGGGCCGTATCCCCGTTCGCCGGGGCGCCGGAGGCCGGACCGACATAGGCTTCGAGGGCCTCGAGGTAATCCTCCCAAGCCGGCGGCGCCGGATCGGGATGGGACAGTGCCGCCGCCGATTCCCGCTCCTCCAAAGCGGTGCAGGCGCTCCGCAGGGCTTCCTCGTCAACCCCTTCCGGGCGGGCCAGGACCGCTTTCTCCGCTGCCGCGTGGCGTGGCGGAATGGCCAGGCGCAACACATCGGGCAGGGTCCCGGCGTAGCGGGTGGCGATCGCCCTGGTCAGCGCCAGCAGGTCCTCGCGCAGGACCGGCAGGGCCGAGACGACGCGCTGCAGCGGTGCCAGTTCGCCGACATGTTCGGTCGTCGCCACCCTGGCCAGGATGAAGCCGGAGACCAGGCGCCCTGCGAAGCGCACCCGCACCCGGACCCCTGGCCGGGCCTCGGCGTCGAACTGTGCGGGTACGCCGTAGTCGAAGGCGTGGGCCAGGTGCGGGTGGACCGTCTCCACCAGCACCCGGGCGACGGGATTCGTGGCCGCCGGCTGCACCGCCCCGCGTAGCTTCGGCGGCTGCGGGCCGAGCAGCTCCGAGACCTCCTCTATCGGATCTGCCTGGTCACCCAGCCTCAGTTGTTCGGACACGCCCGCAGTCTATCCGTAGGGCACTGACACGGGGCCGGGGCCCCAGCCCCGTGTCAGTGCGCGGCCGACAGCCCACAGAATGCCGCGAGACGCACGGCGCGGTCGGTGCGTTCCCAGGTGAAGCCGGGCAGTTCACGACCGAAATGCCCGTAGCTGGCCGTGCGCCGGTAGATCGGTCGTTTCAGATCGAGGGCCTTGATGATCGCCGCAGGGCGCAGGTCGAATTCGTGCTCGATCGCAGCGGTGATGGTGGCCACCGGAACGTGTTCGGTGCCGAAGGCCTCCACATAGAGCCCCACCGGCTCTGCCTTGCCGATGGCGTAGGCCACCTGTACTTCGACCCGATCGGCCAGGCCTGCGGCGACCACGTTCTTGGCCACCCAGCGCATCGCATAGGCTCCCGACCGGTCGACCTTCGAAGGATCCTTACCGGAGAAGGCGCCACCGCCGTGCCTGGCGTATCCGCCGTAGGTGTCGACGATGATCTTCCGGCCCGTCAGGCCGGCGTCACCCATCGGACCACCGACGATGAAGCGGCCCGATGGGTTGATGAGGTATTTCGTTTCGGCCAGGTCCAGGCCCGACTCCGCCAGCAGCGGATCGATCACATGCGTGCGGACGTCCCTGGCCAGTTGGGCCTGGGTGACGTCGGGCGAATGCTGCGTCGACAGGACGACGGTGTCCACGGTCACCGGTGTGTCGCCGTCGTAGCCGATGGTCACCTGGGTCTTGCCGTCGGGCCGCAGATAGGGCAGTGTGCCGTTCTTGCGCACTTCGGTCAGGCGTTCGGACAGCCGGTGGGCCAGATGGATGGGCAGCGGCATGAGTTCGGGCGTGGAGTTGTCGGCGTAGCCGAACATCAGGCCCTGATCCCCCGCGCCCAGGCGGGCGTTCTCATCGTCTGTATCATCGCCGAGCCGGTGTTCCAATGAGGTCGTGACCCCGTCGGAGATATCGCTCGACTGGGAGCCGATGGACACGGAGACGCCGCAGCTGTGACCGTCGAAACCCTTTTCGGAGGAGTCGTAGCCGATCTCGGTGATGATCCCGCGCACCAGGGAAGCGACATCCGCATACCCCTCGGTGGTCACCTCGCCGGCCACGTGCACGAGTCCCGTGGTGACCATCGTCTCAACGGCGACGCGGGCGTCGGGGTCCTGTGCCAGCAGGGCGTCGAGCACGGCATCGGAGATCTGATCGCAGATCTTATCGGGATGGCCCTCGGTGACGGATTCCGAGGTGAAGAGTCGTAGGTTATTCGCAGTCACGGAACTGAAGTCTATCCGGTCACCGTGGGACACACGGCGGAAACGACTTCCTGTGCAACGTTGAGTTTGTCACCGCTGAAGTGGCCCAGTTCGACGGGCTGGCCCGCTTCCCCCTGGCCGAAGAGCACGACTGAGTTGCCGTCGGTTCCGAATGCGCGGCCTGCCGAAACGTCGTTGAACACCAGGAAGTCGGCACCCTTGCGCAGGAACTTCCGCCTGGCGTATTCGAGCGCCGAAACCTCGGCGGATCCGGTTTCGGCGGCGAAGCCGATGATCTTCTGGTCAAGGCCGGCAGCGGTCTTGGCGGCGACGAGTTCGCGCAGCACATCGGGATTCTGCACCAGTCGCAGGGTCAGCCCGTCGTCGCCGTCCTTCTTCATCTTGTGCTCGGCCCGGGTGGCGGGCCGGTAGTCGGCCACCGCGGCGGCCATGATGAGCAGGTCGGACCCGGATTGGGAGTCCAACATCGCGCTGCGCAGTTCGGCAGTCGATTCGACCGGCGTCACGCCGATGTCATCGGGCAGTTCGGCCAGCAGGGCCGCGTCGATGTTCGCGGCCACGAGTTCGACCGCGGCACCGGCCGCCCGGGCTGCGCGTGCAAAGGCGATACCCTGCTTGCCCGAGGATCTGTTGCCGAGGAACCGCACGGGATCCAGCGCCTCACGGGTACCGCCGGCGCTGACGAGGACCCGCCGACCGCTCAGCACGCCGGGCGCGTCCTGCCCGCCGGCGGCGGCCAGGGCGAACTCCACAATGTCCGCCGGCTCCGGCAGCCGACCGGGACCGGAGTCCTTGCCGGTGAGCCTGCCGGAGGCGGGGTCGAGCACGTGCACGCCGCGTGAGCGCAGCACTGCCACATTGTCCACCGTCGCCGGATTGAGCCACATCTCCGTGTGCATGGCCGGTGCCAGCACCACCGGGGCCCGGGTCGCCAGCAATGTGGCGGTGAGCAGATCGTCGGCCCGTCCGGCCCTGATTCTGGCCAGCAGGTCGGCGGTGGCGGGGGCGATCAACACGAGGTCGGCGTCTTGTCCGATCCTCACGTGCTCGACCTCGTCGACCCGCACGAACACGGAGGTCGCCACGGGATGGCCACTGAGTGCCTCCCAGGTGGCGGCGCCGACGAATTCGAGCGCATTGGCCGTCGGAACGACACGGACGCTGTGACCGGCCTCTGTGAGATCACGGAGCACCTGACACGCCTTGTAGGCGGCGATTCCGCCGCCTACGCCGAGCACGATTTTCATCTCAGCGTGAGGCTTCTCACGGCTGTTCGAAGTCGGGGAGGTCGTCGATGCCGACTTCCGGGACCTCGGGGACGACCGGGGCGGCGAAGTCGGCCTCAGTGGCCTCCCGCATCTGCACCTTGCCCTCGTCGATCTCGCGCAGCGCGATCGACAACGGCTTCTCATTGGGTTCCGGGGTGACCAGCGGACCGACGTTCTCCAGCATGCCGTCCTGCAGCTGGGCGTAGTAGGCATTGATCTGGCGGGCACGACGCGAGGATTCGATCACGAGTTCGTACTTCGAGTCCACCCGCTTGAGCAGATCGTCGATCGGCGGATTGGTTACGCCCTCAGGCTGAACAGACACTCATTCTCCATCTTCAAGTTGTGTTGCGCGCTCCCGCTGGTTCGGGATACCCATCAATTCTACTAGTTCGCGAGCGGCAGTGGAAACATCGTGGTTGACGATGGTGTGATCGAACTCGGATTCAGCTGCCAATTCGGTCTGCGCCGTTTCCAGGCGCCTGGCCCGTTCCTCCGGGCCCTCCGTACCACGGCCCACCAGCCGACGGACGAGTTCGTCCCAGCTGGGCGGGGCGAGGAAGACATACCGCGCATCGGGGCGCCGCAGTTTGACCTGCCTGGCGCCCTGCAAATCGATCTCCAACAGGGGCGAACGGCCCTGTGCCAGTGCCTCGTCCAGTGGCGCAGAGGGCGTCCCATAGCGGTTGCGCCCGTGCACCGTCGCATACTCCAACAGTCCACCGTCGGCGATCATCCGGTCGAACTCCTCATCGGAGACGAACCAGTAGTGGACACCGTCGACCTCACCGGGCCGGGGGTCGCGGGTCGTCGCCGAGACCGAAAAGTACACCTCGGGGAAATGTTCCCTGATATAGGCGCTCACGGTACCCTTGCCCACTGCGGTGGGCCCTGCCAGGACTGTCAGTCTGTTATCCACTACTCGCCGAATTTCTCCAATAGTGCTGCCTTCTGATGTTTGCCCAGACCACGCAACCGGCGGGACTGGGCGATCCCCACTTCTTCCATGAGGACCACCGCACGGCGATCGCCCACTCCGGGAAGGGAACGCAGAAGATCGTACACCCGCATCTTCGACAGCGCGTCATCGCCGCCGGCCCGCCCGAGCACTTCGCCCAGGCGCAGCCTGCCCGACTTCAGATCCGTCTTGACATCGGCCCGTGCCTGGCGGGCGGCGAAGGCCTTGTCGAGGGCGGCTCTGCGCTGTTCATCGGTGAGGGGTGCAAGTGCCATGTCAGTCCTTCATTGGATCGGGGAATAGCGGGGATAGCGCCATCCTAAGCCAACGAAGCGCTCACTTGTGCAATCCGGTCCACAATGCGGGCCGGCTCCGGACCAGCCTGCGAGACACCGCGCGAGACGTTGACGAGCACCCGGCCCTCCTTCCAGGAACGGCCGAAGACCTCGTCGAGTTCTGCCGGGCCGGCTCCCTGGGCGCCCACTCCGGGGCTGAGGATCGGTCCGTTGAACTCCCCCAAGTCGATGTCCAGCCGGCGCGCGGCCGAACCGATGGTCGCACCGACCACCAGGCCGAACTGCGCCCGACCCGACTTCTCGTTCTCCGCATGGACCCTGGCCACCACCTCGGCCGCCACGGAGGCGCCCGAGGCAGTACGGGCGTGCTGGAATACCTCCGCCCGCGGGTTCGAGGTCAGGGCGAGCACGAACAGGCCTGCACCCGTCTCCCTGGCCACGGCGAAGGCCGGTTCCAGGGAGTCCATGCCCAGATAGGGCGAGACCGTCAGTGCATCGCAGGCCAACGGAGCTCCCTGGCGCAGATAGGCATCCGCGTAGCCGGCCATCGTCGAACCGATATCGCCGCGTTTGGCGTCGAGCACGCTGAGCATCCCGGCCGCCCGGATCCTGGCCTGGATCCGCTCGAGCTCGGCGATCCCGGCGGAGCCGAAGCGTTCGAACAGCGCCGACTGCGGTTTGAGCAGGCCAACGCGCCCGATGCAAGCGTCCACCAGGACGTCGGCGAAGGCCCCGGCCCCGGCCGCGGTGTCCGGCAGCCCCCAAGCGGCCAGGGAGGCCGGGTGGGGATCGATCCCCACACACAGCGGCGAGGCAGCCACGGCCGCGGGCCAGGCCGCGGCGAAATCGATATCGGTCATCTCAGTTGAAGCCCCAATCCTGCAGGGACCGCACGTCGAAGTCGCCCGCCTGGGAGGCCTCGATCGCGGTGACCGCTGCGGAGAACTCCGCGACGGTCGTCATCAGCGGCAGGGCCGCCGCGACGGCGGCCGCACGGATCTCGTAGCCGTCGGCGCGCTCCGCCCGGCCGGCCGGCACATTGACAACGAGGTCGATCTGGCCCTCCTCGATCTCATCGAGGATCGTCCGCTCGGCCTCACCTGCATCGTGCCACTTGGCCAGCGTCTGACTCGGAATGCCATAGCGGGAGAGCACCGCGGCGGTGCCGGAGGTGGCGACGATCTCGAAGCTCATGTCGACCAGCTGTTTGACCGGCAGCACCGTCGAGCGCTTCTCCCGGTCCGCCACGGAGACGAACACGCGGCCACTGGTCGGCAACTTGGAGCTGGCAGCCAGCTGGCCCTTGGCGAAGGCGACGGGGAAGGTCGGGGCAATGCCCATGACCTCACCGGTCGAGCGCATCTCCGGCCCCAGGATCGAGTCGACGACCTTACCGTCGACCGTGCGGAACCGGCGGAAGGGCAGGACCGCCTCCTTCACCGAGATCGGGTGGTCCAGCGGCAGGTGCGAACCATCGGATTCGACGGCCAGCACAGTACCCCGCAGATCGGCGATCGAGCCGCCGATCGCGATGAGTGCCGCGGCCTTCGCCAGCGGATGCCCGGTGGACTTCGAGACGAAGGGCACCGTGCGCGAGGCACGCGGATTCGCCTCGATGACGTAGAGGACGTCGGCTGCCACGGCGAACTGGATGTTGAGCAGACCGCGCACCCCCGTGCCCTCCGCGATGACCCGGGTGGCGTGCCGCACGCGTTCGAGCACGTGCTCCCCCAGGGTGATCGAGGGCAGGGTGCACGAGGAGTCGCCGGAGTGGATGCCGGCTTCCTCGATGTGCTCCATGATGCCGCCGATGTAGAGGTCGGTGCCGTCGAACAGGGCGTCCACGTCGATCTCGATCGCGTCCTCGAGGAACCGGTCGACCAGCACGGGCCGATCGGCCGAGACCTCGGTGGCCGACTCCATATACGACTTCAGCTGCTCGGTCGAGTAGACGATTTGCATACCGCGCCCACCGAGCACATAGGAGGGGCGCACCAGCACGGGATAGCCGATCTCCAGGGCGATCCGCTCCGCCTGGGCATAGGTCGTGGCAGTGCCGTGCTTGGGCGCCAGCAGTCCGCCCTCGTCGAGCACCCGGCCGAATTCTCCGCGGTCCTCGGCCAGGTCGATGGCCTCGGGCTGAGTGCCCAGCACCGTCACACCCGCGGCCTTGAGCCGGGAGGCCAGACCCAGCGGGGTCTGCCCGCCCAGGGTGCACACGATGCCGGCGACGGGCCCTGCCTGCGACTCCGCGTGGTAGACCTCCATCACGTCCTCGAAGGTCAGCGGTTCGAAGTACAGGCGGTCGGCGGTGTCGTAGTCGGTCGACACGGTCTCCGGATTGCAGTTGACCATGATCGTCTCATAGCCCGCATCCCGCAGTGCCATGGTGGCGTGGACACAGGAGTAGTCGAACTCGATGCCCTGCCCGATCCGGTTGGGTCCCGAACCCAGGATGATGACGGCCTCGTGCTCGCGCGGGGCGACCTCGCTGGTGGCGTCATAGCTGGAGTAGTGATAGGGCGTGTGGGCGGCGAACTCGCCGGCGCAGGTGTCGACGGACTTGAACACCGGGCGCAGACCCAGCGCATGGCGCACCCCGGTGACCACCGCTTCGTCCAGATTGCGCAGGGCGGCGATCTGCCGGTCAGAGAAACCGTGGTTCTTGCCCAGCTCGATGACCTCGCGGGTCAGTTCGTCCGCCTGTGCGATTTCGCCGGCGACCTCGTTGATCAACTGGATCTGGTCGAGGAACCACGGGTCGATATCACAGGCCTCATGAACCTCGGGCACCGTCATGCCGGAGAGCAGTGCGCGCTGCACCGTCTGGATGCGGGTCGTCGTCGAATGTCCCAGCTTGCGCACGACATCGGCGCGCACCGCGGGATCTGCCAGGTCGAAGCGGATGTCGAAGCGGAACTCCGAGCCCTTCTGCTCAAGAGAGCGCTGGGCCTTCTGGAAGGCCGTGGTGAAGTTGCGCCCCAGGGCCATCGCCTCGCCAACGGACTTCATGGTCGTCGTCAGCGTCTCATCGGCTGCGGGGAACTTCTCGAAGGCGAAGCGCGGGATCTTCACCACGACGTAGTCCAGGGTCGGCTCGAAGCTGGCCGGGGTGACCTCGGTGATGTCGTTCTTGACCTCGTCGAGCGTATAGCCGACTGCCAGGCGGGCCGCGATCTTGGCGATCGGGTAACCCGTGGCCTTCGACGCCAGGGCCGATGAACGGGAGACCCTGGGGTTCATCTCGATGACGACGATGCGGCCCGTGTCCGGGTCGATCGCGTACTGGATGTTGCAGCCGCCGGTGTCGACGCCGACCTCGCGGATGACGGCGATACCGATATCGCGCAGTTTCTGGTATTCGCGGTCCGTCAGGGTCAGTGCCGGGGCGACCGTCATGGAGTCGCCGGTGTGCACGCCGACGGGGTCGATGTTCTCGATCGAGCAGATGACGACCACATTGTCATTGCGGTCGCGCATGAGTTCGAGCTCGTATTCCTTCCACCCCAGGATGCTCTCTTCGAGCAGCACTTCGGTGGTCAGGGAGTCGTGCAGGCCGTCGCCGGCGATCCGGCGCAGATCGGATTCGTTGTAGGCCATGCCCGAGCCCAGACCGCCCATGGTGAAGGACGGCCGGACCACCATCGGATACCCCAGATCACCGGCGGCCGCCAGGCAGTCCTCCATGGTGTGGCAGATGCGCGAACGGGCGACCTCGGCGCCGATGCCCTCGACGATCTCCTTGAACTTCTGCCGGTCCTCGCCGCGGTTGATCGCGTCGACGTCGGCGCCGATGAGTTCGACGTCGTACTTTTCCAAAGTGCCGGCTTCGAACAGGTTGATCGCAGCGTTGAGCGCGGTCTGGCCGCCGAGCGTGGGCAGCAGGGCGTCGGGCCGCTCCTTGGCGATGATCTTCTCGATCACCTCGGGGTCGATCGGCTCGACATAGGTCGCATCGGCGACTTCCGGGTCCGTCATGATCGTGGCGGGATTGGAGTTGACCAGGATAACGCGCAGGCCCTCCTGTTTGAGGACGCGGCACGCCTGGGTTCCGGAGTAGTCGAACTCGCAGGCCTGGCCGATGACGATGGGCCCGGAGCCGATCACCATGACCGAGTGCAGATCTTTACGAATGGGCAAGAAAAAACTCCTTATTCGGCCGCGGTCTTGGCGGTGGTGGTCATGAGGTCGACGAAGCGGTCGAACAGGCCGCGCGAATCGTGCGGGCCGGCCGCGGACTCGGGGTGGAACTGGACCGAGAAGGCCGGGATGTCAAGGCAGCGCAGGCCCTCCACCACATCGTCGTTGAGCCCGATGTGGCTGACCTCGACCCGCCCGAAATCGGCGTTCGCCGGTGCGGTGACGACCTCGTGCAGGGGCGCGTCGACCGCGAAGCCGTGGTTCTGTGCGGTGATCTCGACGCGCCCGGTGGCGGTGTCGAGCACCGGCTGGTTGACGCCGCGGTGGCCGAAGCGCAATTTGTAGGTGCCGAAGCCCAGGGCCCTGCCCAGCAGCTGGTTGCCGAAGCAGATGCCGAAGAACGGGATACGATGGGCCAGCACCTCGGTCAGCACCTCGATCTGCGCGGTGGCCGTCTCCGGGTCACCGGGTCCGTTGGAGAAGAACACCCCGTCGGGGCCCAGCTCCTGCAGCTTCTCGAAGGGGTAGTCCGCCGGCACCACGTGGACCTCGATGCCGCGTTCTGCCAGCTGCTGCGGGGTCATGGCCTTGATCCCGAGGTCGTAGGCCGCGACCGTGAACTTCTTGGGTCCCACCGCTTCGACGATGTACGGCTCGTCGGTGGAGACCTCGTCGGCCAGCTGAGCGCCGGTCATCGCCGGGGTCTCGCGCACGATCGTGAGCAGCTCGCCGACCGGGCGGCCGGCGTCCTCACCCGAGAAGATGCCGACGCGCATCGCGCCGGCCTCGCGCAGGTGCAGGGTCAGTGCGCGGGTGTCGACATCCTGGATCCCGACGATGTCCAGCCTGCGCAGCCGGGCCTCGAGGTCCTCGGTGGCGCGCCAGTTCGAAGAGATCCGGGCGGCATCACGTACGACGTAACCGGCGACCCAGTACTTCAGCGATTCGTCGTCGACGTCGTTGACCCCGGTGTTGCCGATGTGCGGAGCAGTCTGCACGACCACCTGTCGGTGGTAGGACGGATCGGTCAGCGTCTCCTGATAACCGGTCATCGCGGTGACGAAGACGGCCTCGCCCAGCCCACGGCCGGTAGCGCCATAGGCGTGTCCGGCGAACGTCGTGCCGTCCTCTAAGACGAGGATTGCCTTGGGGCGGTCCAATAAGCTCATGCGTGATGTCCAATCAGTTCGTCTACCGCGGCGATCGCGGGCTTGGTCTGTGCGTGTTCCCTGGGCCGGAAACCGGTGTCGACACGGGTCCCTCCCAGATTCCAGCGGATGATGATGAGGCCGTCGCGCTCGACGAATTTGCCGATCATGCCCGATCCGGCATGTGCCTGTTCCACGGCGGCCGCGGGGATGAAGATGTCATCGGCGCCCTCGCGCTCGATCGCCACGCCCTGGTCGCCGACGAACAGGGCACCGTTCGTCCGCACCCCCAGGGCGTGCACATTGATCCGCTCCAGGTTCTCCCCCGCGTGTGTGGTGGCGACGTACATGCCGGGCACCGGGGTCAGCTCGGCGGTGTAGCCGGCCGGCGGCGCAGCCGGCGCTGCGATCCCCGCCTGCCGGTGCTGCCGACCCCGCCAGCCCCAGTACATGAGGCCGAAGACGCCGACGACGACGATCAGGATGACGATGCTCGGGGTCAGGCGATCCATGCGCCGTCCCCGGCAGCCGGATGCGGCTGTGCCAACTGCCCGTCGGCGACGACCCTGGTCCCGTAGAGGAAGGTGTCGACGATCCGGGTGGAGACCTCCACGCCCTTGAACGGATTGTTCCGGCCCAGCGTCGCGTGGCCGGCCGGATCGATCCGGTGCGGGGCCCGCGGATCCACCAGAACAAGGTTGGCGGGCTGCCCGACGGCCAGTGAACCGTGCGCGGTGAGACCGGTGATCTGGGCCGGCCGGGTACTCATCACCCTGGCGACGTCCTCCCAGCCGAAGTCGTAGTCGGCCATGGCCTCGACCACGATCGGCAGAGCGGTCTCCATCCCGACCATGCCCATCGCCGCGGCGGTCCATTCCGAACACTTGTGTTCGGCCGGATGCGGTGCGTGGTCGGTGCCGATCACGTCGATCGTCCCATCGGCCAAGCCGGCGCGCACGGCATCGACATCGCGTTGGGTGCGCAGTGGCGGGTTGACCTTGTAGACGGGGTCATAGCTGCGAACCAGCTCATCGGTCAGCATCAGGTGGTGCGGGGTGACCTCCGCGGTCACCCGCACCCCGCGGGCCTTGGCCCAGCGGACGATGTCCACGGACCCGGCGGTCGAGAGGTGGCAGACGTGCAGGCGGGAACCGACGTGTTCGGCCAGCAGGACGTCGCGGGCGATGATCGCCTCCTCCGCCACCGCGGGCCACCCCGGCAGGCCCAGCTCGGCAGAGACGACGCCCTCGTTCATCTGCGCGTCCTCCGTCAGCCGGGGATCCTGGGAGTGCTGGGCGATGATCCCGTCGAAGGACTTCACGTATTCCAGCGCGCGGCGCATCAGCTGGGAGTCCGAAACGCACTTGCCGTCATCGGAGAACATCCGCACCTGTGCCGCGCTCGCGGCCATGGCGCCGAGTTCGGCCAGCTGGGCGCCGTCCTGGCCCAGTGTTACAGCGCCCACCGGACGGACCTCCGTGAACCCGGCGGAGCGGCCCAGCCGCCATACCTGTTCGACCACCCCGGCGGAATCGGCGACCGGCTGGGTGTTGGCCATCGCGTGGACGGCCGTGTAGCCGCCGCGTGCGGCGGACTGCGAGCCGGTCAGCACGGTCTCAGCGTCTTCCTTGCCCGGCTCGCGCAGATGCGTGTGCATGTCGACCAGGCCGGGCAGGGCGACCAGGCCGGCCGCCTCGACGACGGTATCGGCCGATTTCGAGGCCTCGGGCGTCGGTTCGCTCAGGCGGCCGTCGACGATCAAGAGATCACGTGCGGCGCCTCCGAGTACGGACGCACCGCGGATCAGTGTGCTGCTCATGCGTGTGGCTCCTCCATCGGGTTGACGACTGCGGCGGGGTCGGGGCCCCGGCCGGTCAGAAGTTTGTACAGTGCCGCCATGCGCACGGACACGCCGTTGGCGACCTGGTCGCGCACCACCGCGCGGGGCGAGTCGGCTGCCACTGCGCAGATCTCGAATCCCCGGTTCATGGGCCCGGGGTGCATAATCGCCGTGTGTTCCCCCAGGTCGGCGTACCGGCTCGGGGTCAGACCCCACATCCGCGAATATTCGCGCGGGTTGGGGAAGAACGCCGCGTGCATGCGCTCCAGCTGGACGCGCAGCATCATCACCGCGTCGAAATCACGTTCGGCCAGCGCCTGGTCGAAGTCGTAGTAGATCTCGACGGGCCAGGATTCCACGCCCCAGGGCAGCAAGGTGGGCGGGGCGATGAGGGTTACTCGGGCCCCCAGGGTGACCAGCAGGTGCACATTCGAGCGGGCGACACGCGAATGCAGAACGTCGCCGACGATCGCGATCCTGGCACCGGCCAGGTCGGTTCCCCGCGTCCCGGACCCTGCGGACAACGGCCCGGAGGCCGGCGCGCCGGTCAGGACGCGGCG
Organism: Brevibacterium sp. 91QC2O2; assembly: GCF_024580695.1. NCBI lineage: Bacteria > Bacillati > Actinomycetota > Actinomycetes > Micrococcales > Brevibacteriaceae > Brevibacterium > Brevibacterium sp. 91QC2O2. The sequence continues at coordinate 275,769 of NZ_JANIJY010000001.1, forward strand.
CAGGGTGAAGGAGTCCAGTAGTGCCTGGGTGGGGTGTTCATGCGTACCGTCACCTGCGTTGAGGATGGGCAGGTCGATCCAGTCGCTGGCCGCCAGCCGGTGCGGGGCGCCGGATCCGGGGTGGCGGATGACAACTGCGTCTGCACCGATCGCGGCGAGCGTCTGCGCGGTGTCCTGCAGGCTCTCGCCCTTGGACACCGAGGAGCCCTTGGCCGAGAAGTTGATGACATCGGCGGAGAGCCGTTTGGCGGCGGCTTCGAAGGACATCCGCGTGCGGGTCGAGTCCTCGTAGAACAGGTTGACCACTGTGCGGCCGCGCAGTACGGGAAGTTTCTTGATCTCACGGGCCTGGGCGGCAGACATCTCCTCGGCGATGTCGAGCAGTTCGACGGCCTCGGCGCGGCTGAGATCTTTGGTCGACAGCAGATGACGCATCAGGCGGCACCCCCTGTGATGATCACCGAATCGGCTCCGTCGATCTCCTGTAGGGTCACCGAGACCCGTTCGTCGGTCGAGGTCGGCAGGTTCTTGCCCACGTGATCGGCGCGGATCGGCAGGGCCCGGTGGCCGCGGTCGACCAGGACCGCCAGGCGCACCGCGGCTGGCCGACCGATATCGGTCAGGGCGTCGAGTGCCGCGCGGATGGTCCTGCCGGAGTAGAGCACGTCGTCGACCAGGACGACTGTGCGACCGTCGATGCTCCCGGGGATCGAGGTGGGTTCGGGGGCGCGCAGCCGGCCCGTGCGCAGATCGTCACGATACATCGTGACGTCGAGGCTGCCGACGAGTTCGGTGGCTTCCACCGTGGGCTCGATCTGGGCGATCCGCTCGGCCAGCCGGTGGGCCAGCGGGACCCCGCGGGTGGGGATTCCCAGGATCAGCAGGCCCTGGGCACCCTTGTTGTTTTCCACGATTTCGTGGGCGATGCGTGTGATGGCCCGCGAGATCTCGGTCTCGTCGAGCACGGTTCGTGTGCGCATGCGTCCCCCTTCTCCGCCTCACGGGACGGTGCTTAAAGGAGTAGATACGCCTTTACTATAGCGAGGTCCCGGTGTGCCCGGGGCATCCCCGGACACACGTGTGTCCGATCCCATAGCCCAGCGCCACTGGGAGGGGGCTCAAGGACGCAGCAGCTCGGCCGCGTCCGGCAGCGAGGCCACCACCCGATGTGCTCCGGCGGCACGCAGATCCGCCCCGGAGAAAACCGTGGACAGACCGATCACGTAGCCGCCGGCGGCGACGCCGGCCTTAACGCCCGAGGGAGAGTCCTCCAGGACCGCGAACCGTCGACTGGGCGGGTCGAAGGAGGCCGCGGCCGCACGATAGACATCCGGAGCCGGCTTCGGCTGCGGCATGTCCATCCCGCTGAACACATGGGCCGCATGGAACACCTCGTCCAGGGCCGTCCGACGCAATTGCATATCGAGTTTGCCCCGCGGGGAGTTCGAAGCCACCCCGACCCTCCCCTTGAACCGGCGCAGGGCCGCGGCGAGCATCCCCGCCACGCCGTGCATGGGACTCAGCCGCGCGGCCAGCTCGGCATCGCGGCGGGCCCGGTAGGTTTCAACCCAGGAGGCGTCCGGCCGGTCTCCCTGCGCTGCGAAGTGCTCGGTGACGATCTTCACGGTGTCGGGCAGAGCGTGTCCGACGAAGGTCCGGTGTGCCTGGTCCTGGCTCATCGCCCAGCCCAGCTCACCGATCACCTCCCTGAGCACCTCATTGGCGATGGTCTCCGAATCGACCAGCACTCCATCGCAGTCGAAGACCATCGCATCGCAGTCGCGCAGTTCGACCATGGCGGCTCAGGCCTCCAGCTTGCGGATCCGGTCGAGCACGCCGTTGATGAACTTCGGGGAGTCATCCGTCGAATACTGCCTGGCCAGGGACACCGCTTCGTCGATCGCGGTCTTGGCATCCACGGAATCGTTGAACAGGATCTCCCACAGGCCCATCCGCAACAGGGCCCGGTCCACCGCCGGCAGTCGGTCGAGTTCCCAGCCCTGCGCGTGCGTCGCGATGAGTTCGTCGATCTCATCGCGGTGGCTGACCACCCCGTCGACGATTTCGACCGCATAGGGCTTCATCGGGTAATCGGGGTCGTGCGACCGCAGCTGTGTCAGCTCTGCTTCGTCCATTGCCCGCTGTTCGGACTCGAAGAGGATCTCGAGTGCCCGGCGGCGGGCCCTGCTGCGCGAACTCACTCCTTGACGCGCCCCAGGTAGTCACCCGAACGGGTGTCGACGCGGACCTTAGTGCCCTCTTCGAGGAACAGCGGCACCTGGATTTCATATCCGGTCTCCAGCGTCGCCGGCTTCGATCCACCGGTGGAGCGGTCGCCCTGCAGGCCGGGCTCGGTGTGGGAGATGACCAGTTCCACCGCGGCGGGCAGTTCGATGGCCAGCGGGGTGCCCTCGTGGAAGGACACCTGCACGATCTGGTTCTCCAGCATGAAGTTGGCCGCATCCCCGACCAGCTCCGGGCTCAGGTTGACCTGGTCGTAGTCCTTGGCGTCCATGAAGACGTAGTCGGTACCGTCGTTGTACAGGTACTGCATGTCACGGCGGTCGACGGTTGCGGTTTCGACCTTGGTACCGGCGTTGAAGGTGCGGTCGATGATCTTGCCCGAGAGCACGTTCTTGATCTTGGTGCGCACGAAGGCCGGTCCCTTACCGGGCTTGACGTGCTGGAACTCCAGCACCTGCCACAGCTGGTTGTCCAGGTTGAGAACCAGGCCGTTCTTCAAATCGTTGGTCGTTGCCACAGATTTTCCCTTTGTCTAGTGGGTAGGATTCGGAAAGACAATCCGCTCAAGTCTAGCAACTGTTTTACAGTCGCCGCGCCGGGGCGTCAATCCCAATCGTCTGATACGCGGTGAACAGCAGGCTGGGGTCCGGGTTCTCCAGCAGTTTCGGCCTGCCCAGGTCTTCGAGCACGATGAAGCGCATGAGCGAACCGCGGGACTTCTTGTCCCGCCGCATGGTCTCCAACAGCTGCGGCCATTTGTCCCCACGGTAGCCCGTGGGCAGCCCCAGATGTTCCAACAGCGCACGCAGCCGGTCGACGAGCGCGGGGTCGAGGTTCTTCGTCAGGGTGCTCAGTTCGGCCGCGAAGACCATACCGACGGCCACGGCGGCCCCGTGGCGCCACTGATAGCGCTCCTGCCGCTCGATCGCGTGCGCCAGCGTATGTCCGAAGTTGAGGAATTCGCGCCGACCGGATTCTTTGAAGTCCTCCCCGACGATGGCGGCCTTGACCGCAATCGCACGGCGCACCACTTCTGCCAGCACGGGCCCGTGCGGATCCTTGATCTGCTCGAGACTGTGCCCTTCGAGCAGATCAAGGATGACGGGGTCGGCGATGAAGCCGCACTTGACGGCTTCGGCCAGCCCGGTGAACAGTTCGTGATCCGGCAGGGTGGCCAGGGTGTCCAGATCGGCCAGAACGCCCGCGGGCGAATGGAAGAAGCCCACCAGGTTCTTGCCCTCGGCGGTGTTGATCGCGGTCTTGCCTCCGACCGCCGCGTCCAGCATGCCCAGCACCGTGGTCGGGATGTTGACATAGCGGATGCCGCGCAGCCAGCTGGCCGCGACGAACCCGCCCAGATCGGTCACGGCTCCTCCGCCGACGGCGACGATCGCGTCCGAGCGGGTGAAGTCCGACTGCCCCAGGATCTGCCAGCAGAACGCGGCCACCTGGACGTGCTTGGCCTCCTCGGCATCGGGGATCTCGGCGGCCAGTGCCTCGAATCCCGCCGCCTCGAGGTCATCGCGCACGACCTCACCGGTGGTCCGCAGGGCGCGCGGGTGGATGACGAGCACCTTCTTGACCCGGGCGCCCAGGAGCTCGGGCAGCTGCCCGAGCAATCCGTGGCCGATCCGCACGGGATAGTCCCGCTCGGCATGCACGTCGATCTGGATGGTTTCGCTCATGAGTTCAGTCCTCTTCCCCGGTCGGCTCGGCCGACCCTTCCAATGGCACCCCGGCGGCAGCGCCGAGGTCCCCGTAGCGTTTGAGATCCTCGGCCCGTTGCATCCCGGCGACGATGTCGACGATTCGGTTGACGATCGTCGAGGGCGGATCGTTCGTGGCCGAAACGCTCAGCGTCGCGACCGAGCGGTACAGGGGCGCACGCTCGGCCTGCAGCCGTTCGAAGGCCTGCAGCCTGTCCGCGGCGTCGTCGAGCAGTGGCCGGCGCGAACCGCCCAGCCGTTCCAGGGCGGTCTGTGCATCGATGACGATGTTGACGACCTTGATCGCCGGGTGCTTCAGCTGTGCGCGAGTGCCCGGGTTCAGAATGGCCCCGCCGCCCAGGGAAACGACCCCGGGTCCGTCGAGCAGGCCGCGCAGGGCCCGGCGGACCACCTCGCGTTCGATCTCCCGGAACCGGGCCTCGCCGCGCTCGGTGAAGATCTCCTGGATCGGGCCATAGCGGTCGACGATCCGCTGATCCGTGTCGATCAACGGGATGTCGAGCCGATCGGCCAACAGCCGGCCGATCGTCGACTTCCCCGCGGTCGGCGGACCGATCAGCGCCAGTCTGGCCCCGGCGGCCGGCAGCGGGTCCACCGGTGCGGCCGGGCGCGGCAGGGGCCCCTCCTCCGGTGGTACCATCACGAACCCAGCAGCCTGGGGTCGAGGGAAGCGCGGTAGGAGTCGAGGTTCCGGGAGACCTCGGCCACCGAGTCGCCGCCGAACTTCTCCATCACGGCTTCGGCGAGGACCAGGGCGACCATCGCCTCGGCCACGACGCCGGCGGCCGGGACCGCACACACATCGGAGCGCTGGTGATTCGCCTTCGCGGCCTCCCCCGTGCTCACATCGACCGTGCGCAGGGCGCGGGGGACGGTGGCGATGGGCTTCATTCCGGCTCGCACGATGAGTCGCTCGCCGGTCGACATCCCGCCCTCGGTGCCACCGGCACGGTTGCTCGAACGGGCCAGGCCACCGCCGTCGACCAGGATTTCGTCGTGGGCGGCGGAACCGCGTCGGCGCGTCGTGTCGAAGCCGTCGCCGATCTCCACGCCCTTGATCGCCTGGATGCCCATCAGGGCTCCGGCCAGGCGGGAGTCGAGCCTGCGGTCCCATTGGATATGCGAACCCAGGCCGATCGGCAGGCCGTCTGCGATGACCTCGACGACCCCGCCGACGGTGTCCCCCGCCTTCTTCGTTGCGTCGATTTCCTCGATCATCCGTGCGGAGAGTTCGGAGTCGAAGCAGCGCACGGGATCCGCATCGAGCGCCGGGACGTCGGCGATCCTCGGCCGCGGCAGGTCCCGTCCTCCGTCAACGGGGCCGATGGCCACGGTGTGCGAGAGCACCGTGATGCCCAGCTCGGCCAAGAACCGCTGCGCCACAGCGGCCAGCGCCACCCGCATCGCGGTTTCCCTGGCCGAGGCGCGTTCCAGAATCGGGCGGGCTTCGTCCCAGCCGTACTTGAGCATCCCGACCAAGTCGGCATGACCGGGCCGCGGCCGGGTCAGCGGCGCATTGCGCGCCTGCTCGGCCAGCACCTCGGCGGGTACCGGATCGGCGCTCATCACCTCCTGCCATTTGGGCCACTCGGTGTTGCCGACCTCGATGGCGATCGGCGAACCGAGGGTCTCACCGTGGCGCACCCCGCCGAGCATCCGCACCGCGTCGGCCTCGAACTTCATCCGCGCTCCGCGTCCGTAGCCCAGCCGGCGACGGGCCAAAGCCGTCTGGATGTCCTCGGTGGTCACGGGCACGTGCGCCGGCAGCCCCTCGATGATTCCGATCAGAGCCTCACCGTGGGACTCTCCTGCACTCAGCCATCTCAACATGCTTATGAGTCTACAAAAGCGGGGCACCGGCCAGGACCGCCGTCCACGTGCCGATCAGCATATGGGGGCCGTACGCCAGGCTTCCGCCGGGGCGGGTGCGGGTGCGCACCCAGCGGTAGAGCAGGAAGACGAGGGCGGAGACATTCATCACGACCAGCGCGGTCAGGGGTGCCCACGGCTCGACCCCCGCGGCCAGCGCGCCCAGCGGCACGGCGAGTTTGACGTCGCCGAGGCCCATCGACTCACCGGCCAGCAACCGGCCCAGGACGGCGATGAACGCGAAGAACAGGCCCAGCCCCACCGCCCCAGCCAGCATCCGCAGGCTCAGGCCGGGGGCGGCCTGCCAGGCCGCTACCGCTGTGACCAGGACCAGGATCGCCAGAGGTCCGACGATCCGATTGGGCAGGCGGTGGACCCGCGCGTCGATCAGGAAGAGCCACCCGGTGGCGCCGGCCAGCACCCCCAGGATCAACACGAGGCAGGTGCGAGTGGCAGTGGTGGATTCCATACCGGTGGACAGGGCCCACGTCACGAGCAGGGACAGCAGCGGTCCCAGGGCGACGGCGCCGAGCAGATACGTCCGTCCCGCGGTGCGCACCCGCAGGGTGTGCGCGGGGTCGGCCAGCAGCCGGGGCAGGCGCCACCCGATCGCCAGGGCCACGATGAGCGAAACGCACACCGACACGGCGCCGGCCGACCCCGGCAGGGTCGTCATCTCAGACCGTGCGCCGGGCGCCGGCGGCGTCCATCGCCGTCCGAATCGCAGTGGCGTCCCCGGCCGGCAGGCCCGCGGCCTCGCGAAAGGCCTGGAACTGGGCGACTGCCTGGTGGACGAGCATCCGGGTGCCCGCCAGGCCACGGGCCCCGCGCTCGGTGAACATCCCCGTGAGATCGAGCGAGCCCACGGCATAGGCCACGTCGAGCACCGCGGTGGATTCCGGCAGCCGGGCCGGCCAATGCCAGGTGTCGGCCGTCAGCACCCCTGCGGGCAGAGTGGAGATCACCAGGTCGGCGGCACCCGGCTGCAGCTGCGCGATCGGCTCCGTGGTGACCTCGGCTGCGCCCAGGCTGTGCAGGAAGTCCGCCAGCGCAGAAGTCCTGCGGGGGTTGCGCCCGTAGACTGCGAAATCCCGCCCGCCGGCCAGGCGCGCCGCCAGGGCAGCCGAACGGGCCGTTGCCCCGGTGCCCACGATGGCGACACGGCCCGGCTGGATTCCGGCCTCGGCCAGGGCACCGACGATCCCCTGCACATCGGTGTTGAGAATGCGCGGACGACTGCCGCCGACCCAGGTGTTCGCGACCCCGGTCAGGGCTGCGGTCTCGTCTACGTCCCAGCCGTGGACGGCGGCGAGCCTGACGAGTTCCTCCTTCAACGGCATGGTCGCCGAGTAGCCCGCGATGTGCGAATCGGCCCCCAGCAGCACGCCCTCGAGTTCGTCCGCAGTGGTCTCCCTGCGGTCGTAGGACCAGTCGTCCATTCCCAGCGCGGCATATGCCGCGGTGTGCAGCAGCGGGGACAGGGAATGGGCGATCGGCGAGCCGAGCACAGCGGCGCGATGCCGGGCCTCAGCCATCCGAGCCGTCCGCTCCGGACCCCGCGCCGGGAGACTGACTGTTGTGTTCGCGCAGCCAGGCCTGGTACTCCTTGACGTTCGCCTGGTGCTCTTTGTAGGTCTTGGCGAACTTGACCTCGCCGGCATCCGGATCGGTCGCCACGAAGTACTGCCAGTCACCGGTGGCCGGCCGCTTGGCCGCCAGCAGCGCCGAGCGGCCGGGACTGCCGATCGGACCCGGCGGCAGTCCCTTGTGCACATAGGTGTTGTACGGGTTCTTGCTCGCGCGCTCCTTGGAGGTGGTCGTCAGATCGCCCCTGGCGCCGAAGATGTAGGCGACCGTCGCATCGGACTGCAAGAGACCGCGGGTCTCACTGGCCTTGCCCATCCGGTTGAGGAAGACGCGCGCCACCTTGGCCTGGGTCGCCGGATCCTCATTCGATTCGACCTGGACCAGGCTGCCCAGGGTCAACAGACGATTGGCGTCATCGTTGTTGATCGCCAGTTCATTGAACTCGCCCTTCGTGCGATCGACCATATCCTGGACCATCGCAGTGGCCGAGCTGTCCTTCTGCACGTCATATGTCGCAGGGAACAGGTATCCCTCCAAGCTGGGGGCCTTGATCTCGAGTCCGTAGTCCCTCGGCGATTTGTCGTCGATGGCGGCGTCGACGTCGTCGGCGTCCAGCCCGGCCGCGACCATCTTCGGCTTGATCTGCTTGATCGTCTGCCCCTCGGCCACGGTCACCCGATTGGCGGCCTGCCCCTTCTGCAGCAGGTCCAGCGCTGCGGCCGAACTCATCTGCTTGTGCATCCGGAAGGTGCCCGCCTGGATCGTGAAGTCGCGTTCCTCGACCAGTTTGAGGAACGGTCGGGCGGCCTGAATGACCTCCTGGTCGACGAGCTGATTGGCCACGGCCCGGGCAGAGGTCCCCTGTTCGATCGTCACGACGACTTCACCGGTTCCACTGCCCTCGTAGTCTGCGTTCGAACCGAATACCTCGCCGAAGGCGCCCTTGGCGGTGAAGACAGCGAACACCCCGCCGCCGAGCAGCAGGACCGCCGCGACGACGATGATCGCGACCATCCGGCGACGTCGGAACTTCCTGCGGCGCTCTCTGGCCCTGCGGGAAGTCCGGGTCTCCTCACCGAACTGGGCGAACTCTTCGTGCAGTGTCACAAGTGGTCTCCCCCAGGTGGCTGGCTTTCGTGCGGCAGCGGATCGCCTGCGGGCGATCCCGTGGTCTTCTCGGCCTCGAGTGCCGATTGCAGGATGACGACGGCGGCCACAGCGTCGACGCGCTCGCGCCGCTGCCGGGAATTCCTGCCCGCCGACTGTAGCATGCGGTGGGCCTCCGTAGTGGTGAAGCGCTCGTCGAACAGGCGGATCGGAACACCCGAGGTTTCCGCTATCAGTCGGGTGAATTCAAGGGCCGTCGCCGCCGACTTGCCCTCCTGCCCGCGCAGGGTCTTCGGCTTACCACAGACGATTTCGATAGGTTCGACTTCGTTAATGAGATCGCGGATCTCCCGCAGCGCGCGTTCGTCCCCATCGCGCCGGTAGACCGTCGCCAGCGGGGTGGCGAGAATCCCGTCGGGGTCGCAGTAGGCGACCCCGACGCGTACGCTGCCGACGTCGATGCCCAGACGTCTGCCCCTGCGGAAACTCACGAATGAGATCCGGCCAGGCGGGCGATCTCCTCCAGAGCCGCAGCGGCGCGGCCGTAGTCGCTGCCGCCGCCCTGGGCGATATCGGGCTTGCCGCCACCGCCTCCGCCGAGGACCGCAGAGGCGGCCCGCACCAACTCGCCGGCCCGCAGACCCAGCGCCTGCGCCGCATCGTTGACCGCGACGACGACCGCGGGCTTGCCAGCGGCATCGCCGATCCCGGCGATCACCGCTGGTTCGGCGCCCAGGCGTCCGCGCACATCGAGGACGAAGGCGCGTACGTCACCTGCATTGGACACGGCCCCCAGATCCGTACCGGAGAACCGGATGCCGGCCACCTCGCGGATGGAGGCGACGGCGGAGGCCGCCTGGCCCAGGACCCGTTCGGAGTTGAGCTTCGCCAGTTCGCGTTCGGTCTCCTTGATCCGCTCCAGGAGTCCCGCGACCCTGGCGGGGACGTCCGCGCCCGGCACGCGCAGCATCTCCGAGACCGAGGACAGAATCGTGCGTTCCTTGGCCAGATCGCGGAAGGCCTGCAGACCGACGCTCGCCTCGATTCGCCTGGTACCCGATCCCACGGAGGATTCGGCGATCACGGAGATCGGCCCGATCTCACTGGTCAGGCCCACATGGGTGCCGGCGCACAGCTCACGCGAGAACGGCCCGCCGATGTTCACCACGCGCACGATTTCCGGGTAGCGCTCACCGAACAGCGCCATCGCACCGGACTTCTTGGCCTCCTCGAAGGGCATGTACTGGTAGTCGACTTCCAGATTGTCGCGGACGGCGACATTGGCCGCGTCCTCGATCTCGGCCCTGGCAGCCGCCGAAAGCGCATCGGGGAAGGAGAAGTCGAAGCGCATATAACCGGGCTGGTTCAGCGAGCCCGCCTGGACGGCATTGGGCCCCAGGATCTCCCTGAGTGCCGCATGGACCAGGTGGGTCGCCGAATGCGCCTGCGCGGAGGCGAAGCGATGGGCCGGATCCACCGCGGCCAAGACGTCGCCGCCGGCGCGCAGCTCGCCCTCGAGCACCTCGACCTTGTGGGCGCGCAGGCCCTTGACGGGGCTCTGCACATCGGTCACACGGGCGGTGAAGCCATCACCGGAGATCAACCCGACGTCCGCGCGCTGGCCGCCGGCCTCGGCGTAGAACGGGGTGGTGTCGAGCACCAGGTCCACGGTGTCCCCGGGCCGGGCGACGTCGACGAACTGCCCAGCGGAGACCAGGCCACGCACCGTGGCGCCCGATTCCAGGGTGTCGTAGCCGACGAACTCCGTCGCCCCGCCGTCGAGCAGTTCGCTGAATGCCGTGACGTCGGCGTGGCCGCCCTTCTTCGATTTGGCATCGGCCTTGGCACGCTGTCGCTGCTGCTCCATCAGGGTCCGGAAGCCCGCCTCGTCGACCTCGACGCCCTGTTCGTGGGCCATCTCCAGGGTCAGGTCGATCGGGAACCCGTGGGTATCGTGCAGGGCGAAGGCCACCTCGCCGGAGAGCTCGTGTCCGCCGTGTAGGTGTGCCACCGACTTATTCAACAGCTCGGTGCCCGATTCCAGCGTGCGCCGGAAGGCCTTCTCCTCAGCATAGGCGACCCGCGAGATCCGCTCGAAGTCGGTCGCCAGTTCCGGATAGGACTCGGCCATGGCATCGCGTGAAACGGGCAGCAGCACGGGCAGGACGGGTTCGCTCACACCCAGCAGGCGCATCGCGCGCACCGCCCGGCGCAGCAGGCGGCGCAGAATGTAACCGCGACCCTCGTTCGAGGGGCGGACCCCGTCGCCGATGATGATGAGAGAGGAACGGATGTGGTCGGCGACCACGCGCATGCGCACATCGTCGTCGTGATCGGCGCCGTAGGTCTTGCCGGCCAGTTCGCAGGCCGCCGCGAGCACGGGATAGACCTCGTCGATCTCGTACATGTTCTCCACGCCCTGTTTGAGGAAGGCGACGCGCTCCAGCCCCATGCCGGTGTCGATGTTCTTCGCGGGCAGTTCCCCCGCGATGTCGAAGTCGACCTTGGTCCGCACGGCCGAGAGCTCGAACTCCGTGAACACGAGGTTCCAGATCTCGATGTAGCGGTCCTCATCGGCCTCCGGGCCGCCCTCGGCTCCATAGGCGGGCCCGCGGTCGAAGTAGATCTCCGAGCAGTACCCACCGGGACCGGGCTGGCCCGTGTGCCAGAAGTTGTCGGCGTTTCCGCGCTTCTGGATCCGCTCGATCGGGATCTCCGACTCCTCGAGCCAGATCCCGATGGACTCTTCGTCCTCGTGGTGGACGGTGACCCACAGCCGTTCGGGATCGAAGCCCAGGCCGCCATCGGCCTCGGGAGTCGACAACAGCTCCCAGGCGTACTGGATCGCCTCGCGCTTGAAGTAGTCGCCGAAGCTGAAGTTGCCGTTCATCTGGAAGAACGTGCCGTGCCGGGTTGTCTTACCCACCTCTTCGATATCGCCGGTGCGCACGCACTTCTGCACGCTCGTCGCACGCGGATAGGGCGCGGGTTCGCGGCCGGACAGGTAGGGGATGAAGGGGACCATACCGGCGATGGTGAACAGGACCGAGGGCTCCGGGCTGATGACCGACGCACTGGGCACGACGGTGTGTCCCTTGGATTCGAAGAATTTCAGCCAACGACGCTTGATTTCAGCGGTCTTCATTCCCAACCTTCCGGTTTTCTTAGCAGGGGGTGCGCCCGAGCGCCGTGGGACCGGCTGCGCGGACACTGTGTCAACACCCGATCGATTCTACGGGATGACACGACCGCCCCGACACCACAGTGGGTGCCGGGGCGGGGTGACGCTACCTGTGCGCGGCGATCAGCGCGAGTAGTGCTCGACGACCAGCTGGACGTCGCAGGTCACGGGGACCTCTTCACGCTTGGGCCGACGCAGCAGCGTGGCCTGCAGGGCTTCGAGGTTCACGTTCAGGTAACCGGGGACCGCGGGCAGCACATCGCGGTGCGCACCGGCGGCGGCGACCTGGAACGGATCCATATCGGCCGAGCGGGTGTGCACGGAGATGGTCTGGCCTTCCTTCACGCGGAAGGAGGGGCGGTCCACGCGCTGGCCGTCGACGCAGATGTGACGGTGCACGACGAACTGGCGGGCCTGGGCGATGGTGCGGGCGAAGCCGGCACGCAGGACCAGGGCGTCCAGACGCATTTCGAGCAGCTCGACCAGGTTTTCACCGGTCATGCCCGGCTGGCGGTGGGCTTCCTTGTAGACCTTGAGCAGCTGGGCCTCGCGGATGCCGTACTGGGCGCGCAGACGCTGCTTCTCCTTCAGGCGGATCGAGTAGTCCGAGTCGTTGCGACGACGGGCACGGCCGTGCTCGCCGGGCGGGTACGGACGACGCTCGAAGTACTTTTCGGCCTTCGGGGTCAGGGCAATGCCGAGGGCGCGCGACAGGCGGACCTGACGGCGCGAACGCGTTGCATGAGACATGTGATGTCTACCTTTCGTATGTGCATTGAGCTTCGACGCCTGTGCTCCACGGGAATCCGCGAGTACTGGGCTCGGCCGGCGTCCAAGCGGCTGTTTCCCAGGGTGGGAAGGCAATGGTCCGGCTCGAGTCAACCGGGCAAGGCCGCCTTTAAGGTGCAGGCACAGCAGTAGACAACTCTACCGCACCCGGACCCGTGCAAGCCGCCTCACCCCTGTGGTTTGCGTCTCGCCTCGATATGGCGCAGGCGCTCGGCCATGTTCCTCTCCGCCCCGTTGCCCGTCGGCCGATAGTAGCGAGCGGCTTCCAGGGACTCCGGCAGATAGTCCTGCGGTGAGATCGAGAAGGGGTAGTCGTGGGAGTATTTGTATCCGTCCCCGTGTCCCAGGGCCGCAGCCCCCGGATAGTGCGCATCGCGCAGATGAGCTGGGACCTCCCCCGCCTTGCCCGCTTTGACATCGGCGATGGCCTCGTTGATACCGGTGTACGAGGCATTGGATTTCGGTGCGGCCGCCAGGTAGACCACGGCCTCGGCCAGGGGGATCCTGCCCTCGGGCATGCCGATGCGCTCCACGGCGGTCTGCGCGGCAACGGCCAGGGTCAGCGCCTGCGGATCCGCCATGCCGATGTCCTCGGCCGCCGAGATCACGATCCGTCTGGCGATGAAGCGCGGGTCCTCACCGGCGACGATCATCCTGGCCAGATAGTGCAACGCGGCATCCGGATCCGAGCCGCGAATCGACTTGATGAAGGCACTGATCACGTCGTAGTGCTGATCCCCTGCCCGGTCGTAGCGGACCATCGCCTGGTCCGCCGCCTCGGCGGTGAAGGCCGCCGTGATGACGGGGGTCCCCTCCCCCTTGGTCCGCGCCTGGGCGATCGCCGCAGCGGCCTCGAGCACGGTCAGGGACCGGCGCGCGTCTCCCCCGGCGATCGCCACGATGTGCTCCCTGGCCTCGTCCTCGAGGACGAAACCGCCGGCCAGTCCCCGGTCGCTTGACACCGCGTGCTCGAGCAGGTGGGAGATGTCCTCGGGCGTCAGGGGTTTGAGTGTGAGCACCAGCGAGCGGGAGACCAGGGGTGCGATCACGGAGAAGGACGGATTCTCGGTGGTCGCCGCCACCAACACCACCAGACGGTTCTCCACGGCCGGCAGCAGGGCATCCTGTTGCGCCTTGGAGAACCGGTGGATCTCATCGAGGAACAGCACAGTGGTGCGCCCGTGCAGGTCCCGTTCGTTGCGCGCGTTCTCCACCACGCGGCGCACGTCCTTGACCCCGGCTGTGATCGCGGAGAGCTCCACGAAGCGCCGGTCCCCGGCATGGGAGATGACGTGCGCCAGGGTGGTCTTGCCCACGCCCGGCGGACCCCACAGGATCACGGAGGACGCGCCCGCCTTCGAACCGGCCTGTGCGCCGGCCAACTGCTGCAGTGGTGAACCGGGGAACGTCAGGTGTTCCTGGCCGACCACCTCGTCCATGGTCCGCGGGCGCATCCGCACCGCCAGCGGGTCCAGTGCGGATCCGGAGCCGGCGAAGGCCGGGGACGGCGATTCGTCGTCCCCGGCCTCCTGGTTGAACAGGTCCGCCACGATGGGTGTCAGTCCTCTTCTTCTGCGACGTAGTCCACGCCGGCTTCCTTGCGCTGGTGCTCGGTGATCGCACCGGGTGCATCGGTCAGCGGGTCGTAGCCGCCACCGGACTTCGGGAAGGCGATGACGTCGCGAATCGAATCGGAGTGGGTCAGCAGCGAGACGATGCGGTCCCACCCGAAGGCGATGCCGCCGTGCGGCGGGGCGCCGAAGGCGAAGGCGTCGAGCAGGAAGCCGAACTTCTCACGCGCCTCGGCCTCGGAGATGCCCATCACCTTGAACACGCGCTCCTGGATGTCCGGGCGGTGAATACGGATGGAACCGCCGCCGATCTCATTGCCGTTGCACACGATGTCGTAGGCGTAGGCCAGCGCGGAACCCGGATCCGTGTCGAAGGTGTCGAGGAATTCCGGCTTGGGCGAGGTGAAGGCGTGGTGCACCGCGGTCCATTTGCCGGCGCCCACGGCCACATCGCCCGCTGCCACCGCCTCTTCTGCGGGTTCGAACAGCGGAGCGTCGACGACCCAGACGAAGGCCCAGGCGTTCTCATCGATCAGGCCGGAGCGCGCGGCGATCTCATTGCGGGCTGAACCCAGCAGGGCGCGGGCGGCCTTGGGCTTGTCCGCTGCGAAGAAGATCGCATCGCCGGGGACGGCGCCCACCGCTGCGGCCAGTCCGGCCTTCTCGTCCTCCGAGATGTTCTTGGCCACCGGTCCGCCCAGCGTGCCATCGGCCTGGACCTGTACATAGGCCAGGCCCTTGGCTCCGCGCTGCTTGGCCCAGTCCTGCCAGGCATCGAACTGCCGACGCGGCAGCGAGGCCCCACCCGGGTAGACGACCGCGCCCACATAGGGCGCCTGGAACACGCGGAACGGCGTGTCCTTGAAGTATTCGGTCAGATCGGTCAGCTCCAGGCCGAAGCGCAGGTCCGGCTTGTCCGAACCGTACTTCTCCATTGCGTCCTTGTACGTCATCCGGGCGATCGGCGTCGTGATGTCGTAGCCGATGAGCTTCCACACGGCCTTGAGGACGTCTTCGGCCAGGGCGATGATGTCGTCCTGATCGACGAACGAGGCCTCGATGTCGAGCTGGGTGAATTCCGGCTGGCGATCCGCTCGGAAGTCCTCATCGCGGTAGCAGCGGGCGATCTGGTAGTAGCGTTCCATCCCGGCCACCTGGAGCAGCTGCTTGAACAGCTGCGGGGACTGCGGCAGCGCATACCAGTTGCCGGGGCGCAGACGCGCCGGAACCAGGAAGTCGCGGGCGCCCTCGGGGGTGGAGCGGGTCAGCGTCGGGGTCTCGATCTCCGTGAAGCGGTGGGCCTCGAGGACCGTCCTGGCCGCCCGGTTCGCCTCGGAGCGCAGGCGCAGGTTCGCGGCCTGGCCCTTCCGACGCAGATCCAGGTAACGGTACTTCAGCCGCGTCTCCTCGCCGACCTGGCCGGCGTCCTCGGCATGTTCGGAGACCTGGAAGGGCAGGGGCGCGGCCTCGGCCAGGACTTTGACCTCGGTGTCGACGATCTCCACATCGCCGGTGGCCAGGTCCGGGTTGGCGTTGCCCTCGGGCCGCTGGGCCACGGTTCCGGTGACCTGCACGACGGTCTCATTGCGCAGCTTGTCCGCGACGTCCTCGCGCACGACGACCTGGACGATGCCGGAGGCGTCGCGCAAGTCGATGAAGGCGACCCCACCGTGGTCGCGGCGGCGGTCCACCCAGCCGGCCAGGGTGATGGTGGTTCCGGCATCCGACAGCCGCAGGCTGCCTGCCTCATGCGTGCGTAGCACTGATCAGTCTCCTTGGTAGTTCGACTCTTGCACAAGAGTTCGCGATACAGCGACTAAGTCTAGTCGCAGGTCCCCGACGGCCCGGACCTCAGGCTCCGGCCGCGGGATTGACGACTCGGGGCCACAGGTCGTCTGCGCCCGGCGCCCAGATCTCCGGATCGGCCGGCGCCTGCACGCCGGTGCGGATGTCCTTGACCTCGTTCCCGGTCTCTCCGTCGAGGAACCAGACGAACGGGATACCGCGCTTATCGGCGAACTTGATCTGTTTGCCGAACTTCGCGGCACTCGGCGCCACGTCGGTGGCGATCCCGCGGGAGCGCAGCACGGCGGCGACCCGGTTCGCATCGGCCCGGTGGGATTCTGCGGTGACGGCCACCAGCACGGCGGTCGGCACGGACCGGGTGGCCCGCAGCGCCTGGTTGCGGCCGATGAAGCGCGAGAGCAGGCGGGAGACGCCCAGGGACATGCCCACGCCCGGATAGACCTTCTTGTCCGTTTTGGCCAGGGCGTCATAGCGTCCACCGGAGGCCACGGAGCCCAGGCCCTCGTGTCCGATCAGCTGGGTCTCGTAGACGGTGCCGGTGTAGTAGTCCAGACCGCGGGCGATCTTCAGCTGGGCGACGACCTTGCCCGGGGCCAGCTCATTGGCCGCATCGAGCAGTTTGACCAGGGCTTCGAGTCCCTGGTCGAGCAGGTCGTCGTGAACCCCCAGCGCGGTGACGCGGTCCGCGAATCCGGCGTCCGTCGCCTCGATCTCAGCCAGGGCCAGGCACGCCCGCTGCTGGGCGGGGCTCGCCCCTGCCTCTGCGGCCAGGAGTTCGCCCACCGCGGCCGGGCCGATCTTGTCGTACTTGTCGATGCAGCGCAGCACTGCGGTGATGTCGCTCAGCCCGATCCCACGGGCGAAGCCCTCCAGCAGCTTGCGGTTGTTCGCCAGGATCCGCACCGGCGGGATACCCAGTTCCCCAAGCGCCTCGAAGGCCTGCAGCATCACCAGCGGGACCTCGACCTCGTAGTGGTCCGGCAGGGTCCCATCGCCGATGACGTCGATATCGGCCTGAATGAATTCTCGGTAGCGGCCCTCCTGGGGACGCTCGCCGCGCCAGACGGGTTGAATCTGATAGCGCTTGAACGGGAAGTCCAGATGTCCCGCGTTCTCCACCACATAGCGCGACAGCGGCACCGTCAGGTCGAAGTGCAGGCCCAGGGGGTTCTTCTCCTCGCCCTCGGCGTGCAGCCGGCGCACCGCGAAGATCTCCTTGTCGATCTCCCCGTCCTTGGCCAGTGCCGTCAGCGGTTCGACCGCGCGGGTCTGGATTCCGGCGTAGCCGTTGAGCTCGAAGACATGGCGCAGATGATCGAGCAGCCGTTCCTGGACGATCTGATCGGCTGGAAGCCATTCTGGAAAGCCGGAGAGTTTGGCCGCCTGTGCCATGAGTGCTTCACTCCTAGTGTGATGCCCGCCGGGGCGGGTTGGGGTGGTTAATGGATCTCTATCATTTCAGGAAGGGATTGCCGGCCTGTTCGCGGGCCATCGTCGTGGCCGGCCCGTGGCCGGGATGGACGGCACCGTCGGGCAGACCGCGCAGTACCGCAAGGCTGTCGACCATGGCACGCGCACTGCCGCCCGGCAGGTCGGTGCGTCCCACCGAACCGGCGAACAGGATATCGCCGGAGAAGTACACCGTCTCCCCCGTGTCCGGCAGGCCCGCGGCGATCAGTGTGGAACCCTCCGTGTGCCCGGGCAACACCGTGAAGTCGAAGTCGAGCCCCGCCAGGCTGAGCCGCTCCGGCAGTGCCCGCGCCACCGGCGCCGGCCAATCGGGCACGGCGCGTGCCACCACCGCGGCGAAGTCACCGGTCATCGTGGCCGCGGGATCGGCCAGCCGGTAGTGGTCCGCGGCGGCCAGGTAGACCGGTACGTCCCAGGACTCAAGGTATGCGGGCAGTCCCAGCACGTGGTCGGGATGTCCATGGGTCAGCAATACCGCCACCGGGTGCAGGCCCGCGGCCTCAACCTGGGCGCGTACCCCTTCCGCGCCGCCGAGGCCCGCGTCGATCAACACGCACTCCTGCGATTCTGCGGCGGAGACGACATAGCAGTTGACGCCCAGAAACGGGGCGACAGTGGTCAAAACGCGCATAGCCCGATTCTATCCACGAGGCGGGCGCAGTGGACGGATTGGCCCTGCCCCGGACCACAACGGCTAAGCTGTGGGGGTACTTCAACCGCATAGTCGAGTGATCCGTGTGATTCGACCGACGACAGACAGGGAATCTCCATGACTGATTCGAACCATCCCGTTCCGAAACCAGGCCCCCGCCCGGGCCCGAAGCCCTCGGCGCTGGCGCCGGTGCCGGCGACCGAGCACCGCGACCGCAGCGCAGAGCTGGCCGCCGCCACCGCCTTCGGCCGGGTCGATGAAGCGCAGACGGTTTTCGTCCGGACGGCCGAGGGCGAACGCCCTGTGGGACAGTACCCCGACGCCGATGCCGCAGGCGCCCTGGAGTACTTCGCCAACAAGTACCTCGACCTGGTCGACGCGGCGGAGCTGCTGGGCCAGCGCCTGGCCGCCGGTGCGCCCGCCGATGCGATCCGGCGTTCCGCCGCCGCCCAGCGCGAGGCCCTGGCCGGCGCGGACGTGGTCGGGGACCTGGCCGGACTCGACGAGCGCCTCCAACAGCTCGCCGCACGTGCCGACACCGCTGCCGCCGCGGCCCAGCAGGAGACCGAGGCAAGGCGCGAGGAGGGCCGTCTGCGCCGCCGGGAGATCGTGGACGAGGCGGAGCGGATCGCCGCCCAGGATTCCGCCAGGGTCCAGTGGAAGCAGTCCGGCGCCCGGATGCGGGAACTGTTCGCGCGCTGGAAGGAGGTGCAGGCCGCCAGCCCGCGCCTGCCGCGGTCGGAGGATCAGGAACTGTGGGGACGCTTCGCGAAGGCCCGCAACGGGTTCGACCGGCGCCGCAAGGAGTTCTTCGCCGAGCTGGACGCCCACAATGCCGAGGGCAAGCGGCTGAAGGAGAAGCTGGTCGCCCAGGCCGAGGAGCTCTCCGGTTCCACCGATTGGCGCGAGACCGCAGGGCGGTTCCGCGACCTGATGGACAAGTGGAAGGCCACCCCGCGGGCGGGCCGCAAGGACGACGACGCCCTGTGGGCCCGCTTCAGGGCCGCACAGGATGTCTTCTTCGCCGCGCGCAAGGCCGAGAACGATGCGATCGACGCCGGCTATGCGGACAACCTGGTGGTCAAGGAGGCTCTGCTCGAACGCGCCAGGGCCCTCCTGCCGATCACCGACATCGATTCAACCAAGCAAGCCCTGCGGAAGATCCAGGACGAGTGGGAGGACGCGGGCCGGGTCCCGCGCGCCGATATCAGCCGGATGGAGAACGGTCTGCGCGAGGTCGAGTCGGCACTGTCCGCAGCAGAGGACGAGCGCTGGCGCAAGACCAACCCGGAGACCCGGGCACGGACCAGCGGAGTGCTCTCCCAGCTGACCGATCAGCTCGACGAGTTGCAGGCCAAGCTCGACGCCGCCGAGGCCGCAGGCGATCAGAAGCGCATCGCCAAGGCCGGCGAGGAGCTCGAGACGAAGCGTAAATGGTATGAGCAGTTGGCCCGCACTGCCGAGGAGTTCTCCGACTAAGGCATCAGACATCTGTGGATAACCGGCCCGCAGCGGTGGGCTCCGGGCCGGTTATCCACAGATTCCCCCGGGGGTCTGGCCTGGTGGCCAATGAGCTGCCAGGCTTTCCTCATGTCCACCTGCGAAGAATCAGCCCCCGTCGACGGGCTGTTGCGGCCGACTGCCGACGTCGACCGCGATACCCTGCGCTCACTGGCCCTCGACGGACTGCTCGTCCAGCTGACCGAGGACTGCTGGGTCGCCGCCGACGCCCCCGCCGGGCCGCGGCTGCGGGCGGCCGCGCTCGGCCCGCCCCAACTGGCCGACACCGCCTATTCCCACGCCACCGCGCACTGGGTCTGGTGGGGCTCCGGGCGCAGCCCGGTCACCGTGCACCTGACGACCCTCAAACGCCGCAGACTGCGCGGGAACTATGCCGCTCACACCTTCGAACGCACCTTGGGCCCCTTCGACGTCTCCCGCCCCGCAGCGGTGCCGGTGACGACTGGAGCCCGTACCCTGTTCGACGAGGCCATGGCGATCGAGACGCGGGACCCCGCGCGGCTGGCGGCGGCGATCACCACATTGCTCGTCGATGTGGGCCGCGCCGACCGACTGGCCTTCGGCGAATACGTTGACGGGCTCTACCGCCGCTCCGGGATCACCGTGCTGCGCCGGGCGCTGGAACTCGTCGAGCTGTGACCCCGCCGACTCAGCCGGTGATCCGGTAGACGTCGAACACGCCGTCCACCTGCCGTACCGCCGAGAGCACGCTGCCCAGGTGGGTGGAGTCCCCTATCTCGAAGACGAAACGAGACTGTGCAACCCTGGCGCGGCTGGTCGCCACGGAGGCCGAAAGGATGTTGACATGGTAGTCACTGAGCGCCTTCGTGATATCGGAGAGCAGACCGGCACGATCGAGCGCCTCGACTTGTATCTGCACGAGGTAGAGTCCGTGCGACTGCCCCGTCCATTCGACCTCCACCAACCGCTCGGGCTGGCGTTCGAGTGAGGCCATGTTCTTACAGTCCTTGCGATGAACCGATACTCCACTGCCGCGGGTGACGAAGCCGATGACGTCATCGCCGGGCACCGGGGTGCAGCAGCGCGCCAACTTCACCAGGATGTCGTCCATCCCCTTGACGCGCACGCCCTCGGTCGAGGAGTGGTGCCCGGAGGACCTGCCCGTCTTGTTCTGTGCGATCACCGGGGCGGGCTCCGGTTCGGCCTGTTCGCCCTGGACGTGTTTGGCCAGTAGATCGACGATGTGCGCAGCCGAGACGTTCCCATTGCCGATCGAGGCGTAGAGCGAATCGACGTCCGGCAGGTGCTGTTCTGCGGCGACGAGCTCCAGGGTCTCGTTCTTCATCAGCTTCTCGGCACTGATATGGTGACGGCGCATCGCCCGGGCCAGCTGGTCGCGCCCGTTGTCGATGGCCTCCTCCCTGCGCTCCTTGGAGAACCACTGTCGGATCTTGTTGCGTGCCCTGGGACTGGCGACGAAGGTCAACCAGTCACGGCTGGGACCGGCGTGTTCGTCCTTCGAGGTGAAGACCTCGACGACGTCACCGTTGTTCAGCTCTGTATCCAGCGGCACCAGCCGGCCGTTGACCCTGGCGCCCATCGTCTTGTGCCCGACCTCCGTGTGTACGGAATAGGCGAAGTCGACCGGCGTCGAATGCTGTGGCAGCGTGATGATGTCGCCCTGCGGGGTGAAGGCGTAGACCTCCTGGCTGCGTACCTGGTAACGCAGGTTGTCCAGGAACTCGTCGGGGTCCTCGGTCTCCTGCTGCCAGTCCATGATCTGGCGCAGCCAGTTGACCTGGTCGAGTTCTCCGGAGTCCGCCACCTTGACGGTCCGCCCGCCGGTGCCGGATCCCGCGGCCGTCGCCTTTGCCCGGTCCTTGTAGCGCCAGTGCGCGGCCACCCCGTATTCCGCCCTGGTGTCCATTTCATAGGTTCTGATCTGGATCTCCACCGGCTTGCCGTACGGGCCGATCACGGTGGTGTGCAGGCTCTGGTACATGTTGAACTTCGGGACCGCGATATAGTCCTTGAACCGCCCCGGCACCGGCGTCCACTTGGCGTGGACCAGCCCGAGCACCCCGTAGCACTCGTTGACCGTCGAGACCAGCACGCGCACACCGACAAGGTCGTAGATGTCGCCGAACTCGTGCCCGCGCACCACCATCTTCTGGTAGATGGAATAGTAGTGCTTCGGCCGGCCGGTGATGGTCGCATCGATCTGCGCTCCGTGAAGCACATCGCCCAGGTCCTTGGACACGATGCCCAGGTACTTCTCGCGTTCCGGGGTCCGCTCGGCGACCAGTCTGACGATCTCGTCGTAGACCTTGGGATAGAGCACTTGGAACGACAGGTCCTCGAGTTCCCATTTGATCGTGTTCATCCCCAGGCGGTGCGCCAGCGGGGCGAAGATCTCCAGGGTCTCCCTGGCCTTGCGCTCACTTGAGGAAGCCGGTACGTACTTCCATGTGCGTGCATTGTGGAGCCGGTCGGCCAGCTTGATGACCAGCACCCTGATGTCCTGACTCATCGCCACGATCATCTTCCGCACGGTCTCGGACTGGGCCGCAGCCCCGTATTGGATCTTGTCCAGCTTCGTGACCCCGTCGACCATCAGCGCTATCTCATCGCCGAAGTCAGTGCGCAGGTCCTCCAGGCTGTACCCGGTGTCCTCGACCGTATCGTGCAGCAGGGCTGCGGCCAGGGTCACCGGGGTCATGCCGATTTCGGCCAGGATGGTCGCAACCGCAACCGGATGCGTGATGTAGGGATCACCGCTCTTGCGGGTCTGGCCGCGATGCCATTTCTCCGCCACCCGATAGGCCCGCAGGACGATGTCCGGATCGGCCTTCGGGTGGTTCTTCTCCAGCGCCTGCAGCAGGGGCCCCAGGGCCGGGGGGAACTGCGGCGAATTCTGGCTGCGCGCCGTCCAGAACGCCAATCGGGACAGGCCCCGCTGGCGCTTGTTGGTGCTCTTCGCCTGATCGCTCATGACCCGTCACCCTCCCTGGGAACACCTGCGGGTTCCACGCGAATAAAAGAACCACCGGTGAGCGGACTCACCGGTGGTTCAATACTACAAGGAACTTCGTGCTCAAGCCGCAGGGCGGGCCTCGAGCACTCTGGCCTCCTGCTCCTTGACCTTCTTCTCCGTGGAACGCAGTACCGCGTACAGCGGAGAGGCGACGAACAGTGTCGAGGCCGCAGCGACCACGGTGCCCACGAACAGTGACAGCGAAATATCCGTCAGCGTGCCCGCGCCGAGCAGGAACACGCCGATGAACAGGATCGCGCCGATCGGCAGGGCCGCGATGATCGTGGTGTTGATCGAGCGCACAGTGGTCTGGTTGATGCCCAGGTTCACCAATTCGGAGAATGTCCTGTCCTTTGCACTCCCGAAGTCCTGGGTCGTCTCCCTGATCTTGTCGAAGACCACCACCGTGTCGTACAGCGAGAAGCTCAAGACCGTGAGGAAGCCGATCACCGCCTCCGGGGTGACCTCGAAGCCGGTGGCCGAGTAGATCCCCATGGTCAGGACCATGACGAACACCAGGCCCAGGATCGCCGCCAATGACATCTTCCAGGTGCGGAAGTAGATCGCCATGAACACCATCGCCAGGGCCACGAAGATGATGAGCGCACGCGCCATCTTCTGGGTGACGTCCGCGCCCCACTGCGGGCCGATGAAGTTCGATGTGACATCGGAGTTGTCGACCTGCAGATGGCTCACGAGCGAGTCCCTGACCTGCTGCATCTGCTCATCGCTGAGCTGGTCGGTCTCGATCTTGAGGGTGTCATTGGTCGTCGGGACCACGGAGGGATTCGCAGCGCCCACCGCATCGGTCACCGCCTGTGAGGCCGCGTCGACCTTGTCGGTGGCCACGTGGTCGACCTGGAACTGGGATCCGCCGCGGAAGTCGATGCCCAGGTTGAACCCGCCGAAGACGGGGACCAGGATCGACAGGACGGTCAGCACGGCCGCGATCGTCAACCACAGTTTGGACTTCCCGACGAACGGGATGGACGATTCACCGGTGTGGAGCCTGTTGCCCCATTCGAAGAAGCGTTTCACTTACTCGTCCTCTCCCGACTTCAAAGCGGCCTTGCGTTCGGCGATCGACATCCCGTCCTCGGCCTTCCGGTCGGTCCGGGCCTGCCGCCTCTTCGCCTCCTTGAAGGACTTGCCCTTCTTCGACTTCTCCTTCGCACGTTCCAAATCCAGGCCGAGGGCACCGCGGTAGGCAGCGGGCTTGACCCCGAGCAACCGCGGATCCATCCCGGACATGGGGTGGCCGTTGCCGAAGAACTCCGTGCGCGCCAGGGCCTGCAGCATCGGATGGGTGAACAGGACGACGACGAGCACGTCGACGATGACTGTCAGACCCAGGGTGAAGGCGAAGCCACGCACCGAGCCGACTGCCAGGATGTAAAGAATGACGGCTGCGAGCATGTTGACCGCCTTGGACGCGTAGATCGTCCGGCCCGCACGCGACCAGCCGACCTCCACCGCGGATTTCAGAGGTCTGCCGTCGCGCAATTCATCTCGGACACGTTCGAAGTAGACGATGAACGAGTCGGCGGTCATGCCGATACCCACGATGATGCCGGCGACGCCGGCCAGGGACAGCCGATAACCGTACCGCCACGATACGAACAGCAGGAGCAGATAGGTCAGGATTCCAGCGACGACCAGGGAACTGACCGTCACCGAGGCCAGGGCGCGGTACTGGAACAGCGAGTACACGATGACCAACAACAGGCCGATACCGCCAGCGAGCAGGCCCTTCGAGAGGTATTCCGAACCCAGGGTCGGGGAGATCTGCTCCTCGGACTGGACCTGGAAGCTGATCGGCAGTGCACCGTTCTTCAGCTGGTTGGCCAGGGTCTCGGCCTCCTCCTGCGTGAAGCTGCCGGTGATCTGCGCCCGCCCATCGGTCACGGCCGACTGTGAGACGGGTGCCGTGAGCACCAGCCCGTCGAGGGTGATGGCGAACTGGTTGTAGGGCTGCTGCTGACCGGTGATGGCACTGGTCACCTTGCCGAAGACGTCACGGCCGGTTCCGTCGAACTCCATGGACACGGCCAGATTGTTCGTCTGCTGGCCCGAGGAGGAAGTCTCGTAACCGAAACTGGCGTCCTTGACATGCGAGCCGTCGAGCTCTACCGGGCCCAAGACGTACTTCTCCTGTCCGTCCTTGGAACACGCCACGACCGGCTGATCGGGGTTCAAGCGCTTGCCACCAGTCCGGTTCTCCGGATTCGTGCAGTCCAGTTCGGCGAATTGCTTCTGGATTTTCTCGCTGGCCCAGGACTGATCGGCTGCCGGATCGAAGCGCGGAATCTTCTGTGCCTCGGTGGAGTCCTGCTGTTTGGCCGTGGGCGAGGCGCTCGGCCCGCCGGCCGGAGCCGCGGAGGCGGCCTGTTTGGACACCGTACCGCCGGCCTTGCCGGTCTCCGACTGCTTGCCCAGCAGATCCTCGAGCTTCTTCTTCTGTTCATCGGTCATCTCCGGCGATTTCGACTCGCTCGGACTCGCCGACTCCTGCCCTGCGGGTTGCGGGGCGCCGACGGCCGCGACGCGGCGGAAGGCCAGCTGAGCCGAGGACCGGACCAGACCGCGGGTCTGCTTATCGGGGTTGCCAGGCAGGTTGACGACGATGTTCTGATCGCCCTGCGTGCTGATCTCGGCCTCCGATACACCCGTCGAGTCGACACGCTGCCGGATGATCGCCACAGCCTGCTGCAGCTGCTCCTTGGAGATCTTGGCGCCTTCGTCCAGCTGTGGTTCGAGGATGATCGAGGTTCCGCCCTCGAGGTCGAGTGCGAGGTTGGGAGTCCAACTCGCCTTGCCCCAGATGGACCCGGCGGCGATAATCGCGGCCACGATCGCCGTGATGACGATCAGCCACGTAAAACGCAGCCCGGGCCGGGGCTTGTTCTCTGAAGATGACACGGAAGTTCTTTCGATTGGGAGCACCGCGCTTTCAGACCAGGAGCCCGACGCGGTGTGGGTGGGAGGACCTGATTCAGTCCTTGTCCTTGTCGGCGGAGTCCTTCCCCTGCTGGGAGTCGGAGTCCTGTTCGGGCGATTCGCGCTTGGCCGCGTTCATCGCGTCGAGTTCGGCGTCGGTGATACGCGGGGACTCGGAGTCCGCTGCGGACTCTGCCGGTTCGTCGGACGCGGGCTCTGCCGGCGCCGGGTCGGCCTGAGCGGCCTGCACCTGGCCGATGGCCTGCTTGTGGAAGACCAGGATGGTGCCGGGCCCCGATTCGATGGTGACCTTGTTATCGGCTTCGTCGACGGACACGACGGTGCCGTAGATACCGGAACTGGTCATCACCGAGGCGCCGGGGACCAGATCGTTCTTCATCTGTTCGGCGCGGGCCTTCTGTTTCTTCTTGTTGCTGAACATGAAGAAGATGAGCATCGCCGCGACGACGACGATCAGAATCATGCTGGGATCCACGGAGGTACGACCTTTCAGAGAATGGGCAGATCGGTCGCTAGTCTAGTTGGGACCACCTAAGGATGACCAATCCCGCGGCCCCGGAATCAGTCCACCCGCTCCTCCGGCGGAGTCAGGCCCAAGTGCGCCCAGGCCTCGCGGGTGGCGATCCGGCCGCGTGGCGTCCGCGATATCAGCCCTTCGCGAACAAGGAAGGGCTCGGCGACCTCTTCGACGGTCTCGGCCTCCTCCCCCACCGATACGGCGAGGGTGGACAGTCCCACCGGACCGCCGTTGAATCGGCGGCATAGGACCCGCAGAACGGAGCGGTCGAGCCGGTCGAGTCCCCGTTCGTCGACCTCATATACCTTCAGCGCCTCCTGCGCCGCGTGTTTGTCCACGACTCCGCTGCCGCGCACCTGCGCCCAGTCGCGCACCCGCCGCAGCAGCCTGTTGGCGATGCGCGGGGTACCGCGGGAGCGCATCGCGATCTCGACCAGGCCGGCCGGCCTGGCCTCGATGCCGATCATCTGCGCCGAGCGGACGAGGACCCTTTCGAGATCCTCATCGGAGTAGAAGTCCAGGTGCCCGGTGAACCCGAAGCGGTCGCGCAGCGGCGCCGGCAGCAGCCCCGACCTGGTGGTCGCGCCGACCAGCGTGAACGGCGGAAGTTCGAGCGGGATCGCGGTGGCGCCGGGGCCCTTGCCGACGATGACGTCGACGCGGAAGTCCTCCATCGCGACGTAGAGCATTTCCTCGGCCGAACGCGACATCCTGTGGATCTCGTCGATGAACAGGACCTCGCCCTCCTCCAGCGAGGACAGGATCGCCGCAAGATCGCCGGCGTGCTGGATCGCCGGGCCCGAGGTGATCCGGATCTGCGCGCCCATTTCGGCAGCGATGATCATCGCCAGTGTGGTCTTGCCCAGTCCGGGCGGCCCCGAGAGCAACACATGGTCCGGCGTCCTGCCCCTGGCCCTGGCTGCATCGAGGACGAGGGAGAGCTGTTCGCGCACCAGTGGCTGCCCGACGAATTCCGCGAGCCCCTTCGGCCGCAGAGCAGCTTCCTGAGCCCGCTCCTGGGCTCCGGCACCGGTGCCCATCAGGCGCTCGAGTTCCGCGCCGGTCGGGTCGTCCGAACCGAAGTCGATTTCGTAGCCGTCGGTCACTGGCGGCCCCCCAGAACCCGCAGACTGGCCTTGAGCAGAACCGGTACGGAGGCCTCGGGCAGATCTGCGCGCACCGCGGAGACGACGTCGAGCGCTTCCGCTTCCTTCCAGCCGAGCCCGGTCAGGGCCAGCACGACCTCGTCGTCCGCGGCGGTGTGCACGGGGGCCCCCGCAGCAGCGGCCGCCGGCAATCGGTCGAGCCGGTTGCCCAGCTCCAGCATCATCCGGGCCGCGACCTTCTTGCCGATACCCGGCACCCGGGTCAGAGCGGCCTCGTCGCCGGCGGAGACCGCGGTGCTCAGTTCGGCCGGCCCCAGCACGCCGAGCACCGCCAGCGCCAGTTTGGGGCCCACCCCCGAGATACCGGTGAGGACTTCGAAAACCGATTTCTCGTCGGGTGTGGGGAAGCCGAACAGCGTCAGGGAGTCCTCGCGCACCACCAGGATCGTGTGCAGCGCCAGCTCCATTCCCGGTCTGGTCTGCAGTGCAAAGGCTGGGGTGATGTGAACTTCACGACCGACGCCGTAGGTCACGAGCGTCAGTGTGTCGGTCGTGACCGCGTGGACGGTCCCTGCAAGATAGGTGAGCACAGTGCTTCTCCGTGGAAGGGCTTATGTGGGAACAGATGTACGATTTCTCCCTAGCCTAGCGCACGCACGGCAGGTCCGGCTCAGCGATTCCTCCGGATCGCCGCCGCCCACTGTTCCTGTGCCCGGGTCAGGCCCGAGCCCTGCCTGCCGGCCGCCTGGCGGGCCAGTAGGTCCTTGGTGGGGCCCGGGGTCGAGGTGGCCGCGGTCGCCCCGCGCCACAGGTGGCAGATAGCGATGGCCAGGGCGTCCGCGGCGTCCGCGGGCTTCGGTGGGGCGTCGAGCCGGAGGATCTTCGTGACCATGGTGGTCATCTGCCGCTTATCGGCCCTGCCGTTGCCGGTGATCGCGGCCTTGACCTCGGAGGGTGTGTGCATGGCTACGGGGATGCCGCGGCGGGCGGCCAGTCCCATGGTCAGTCCGGAGGCCTGTGCCGTGCCCATGATGGTCGACACGTCGTTGCGGGCGAACACCCGCTCGATGCTGACGACATCGGGACGGTAGTCGTCGAGCCAGGTGTCGAACACCTCGGCGATGCGGCCCAGGCGGACGTCCACCGCGTCCGAGGCGGGGGTCCTGGCCACACCCACCGCCACCATCCGTGGCTGGTGCGCCCGACTGGACTCGACGACCCCGAGCCCACAGCGGGTGAGCCCGGGGTCGACACCGAGGATGCGCACGACGGCGGCCTAGTCGGATTCTTCCAACTGCGCCATGACCTCATCGGAGACATCGGCGTTGGTGTAGACGTTCTGCACATCGTCGCTGTCCTCGAGCGCATCGATGAGCTTGAACACCTTGGCCGCGGTCTCCGCGTCCAACGGGACCTCGAGGTTGGGCACGAAGGCGGCGTCGGCACTCTCGTAGTCGATCCCGGCGTCCTGCAGGGCAGAGCGCACTGCGACCAGATCAGTGGCCTCGGAGATCACCTCGAAGGTATCGCCGTTGTCCTTGACCTCTTCGGCTCCCGCGTCCAGGGTCGCCTCGAGGATCGCGTCCTCGTCTGCGTTGTCCTGCGAGACCACGACGACGCCCTTGCGTGCGAAGTTGTAGGCGACCGAACCGGGGTCGGCCATGTTCCCGCCGTTGCGGGTCACGGCCACACGCACCTCGGCTGCGGCACGGTTGCGGTTATCGGTCAGACATTCGATCAGCAGGGCCACACCGCCCTGGGCATAGCCCTCGTACATGATCGTCTCGTAGTCGACGCCCGAGCCGTCGAGGCCACCGCCGCGCTTGACCGCGCGATCGATGTTATCGGCGGGAACCGAGTTCTTCTTGGCCTTCTGCACGGCGTCGAAGAGAGTCGGGTTGCCAGCGGGGTCCGGTCCGCCATTCCTGGCCGCGACCTCGATGTTCTTGATCAGCTTGGCGAACAGCTTGCCGCGCTTGGCATCGATGGCCGCTTTCTTGTGCTTGGTGGTGGCCCACTTGGAGTGACCTGACACGGGATTTGCTCCTCTTCACCGATAATGCGACGCCGCTAGGCGGCGTCGACCTCTTCCAACGATTTATATTACAGGCGCCCGTTGCGCAGCCGCAGCGGCATGTCCGGGACGAGGCCCGCCACTACCAACCGGGCCAGTTCGCCAACGGCCACAGGCCGCATCACCCCGACGGCCGAGGTCCCCTCGGGTCCGACGACCACGGCGTCCAGGTCGAGCCAGGCGGTCTCCAGGATCGCCTTCTTCTCCAGGTCTGTGCGCAGTGCGTTGTCGAGGTCCTCATCGTCACTGCAGAGGAGTCCGTAGAACACCTCATCCTGGATGTGGACGCCGTCGGAGAGCGTGATGCTGGCCCGGTGACTGGCCAGCGGGCCGGTCAATTCCATCGGCTCGCACTCGATGCCGGTCTCCTCGGCCAGTTCGCGTACCGCTGTCCGCCGGGGGTCCTCCCCCAGTTCGGCGCCCCCGCCCGGGGTCTCCCACCACGTCCGGGTGGGGTCGTAGATGTCGCGCACGTGGATCATGAAGACCTGCGCAGCAGGGTTGACCACGATGACGCGCGCCGCCTGGCGGACGGTGAGTTCGCTCATTTCCTGCCTTCGTCTCGTCCCGATCTCCCCGGATTCCTATCAAGGGTGACCCGATCGAGCATACCCGCTCGGCGTGCCGAGCGTGAATGCGGCATCCCATCGACGCCGGTCATAGACTGGTCACCATGCCATCGACCACCGATATCCAGCTCCTGGCGTCAATCCCATCGCCGAGTGTATCCTCCTTCCAGCTGGGACCGCTGACCATCCACTTCTACGCGCTGTGCATCCTCGTGGGCATCATTGTGGCGCTGTGGTTGACCGACCGACGGCTGCGGGCCCGTGGGACCCAGGACTGGCAGATCGTCGACGTCGCGGTATGGGCGATCCCCCTGGCCATCGTGTGCGCCCGCGTCTACCACGTGCTCAGCCATTTCGGCGACTACTTCGGACCGGGGCGCAACCCCTGGAACATCACCGAGTACGGCTCGGTGTGGGCGATCTGGGAGGGCGGCATCGCGATTTTCGGTGCCCTCTTGGGCGGGGCCCTGGGCGTGTTCATCGGCTGCCGCCAGACCGGCCTGCGATTCACCGCCGTGGCCGATGCCCTGGCTCCGGGGTTGATCCTCGCGCAGGCCTGCGGACGCTTCGGCAATTGGTTCAATCAAGAGCTGTTCGGACGCCCCACCACCGTGCCCTGGGGACTCGAAATCGCGGCGGGAAATCCCGCCATTCCGGCGGGCACCCCCGCGGGAACCCTGTTCCATCCCACGTTCCTCTACGAAGTGCTGTGGAACGCCCTCGGCGTCGTGGTGCTGTTGTGGTTGGGCCGCAGGGTCTACTTCCAGTGGGGCCGGCTGTTCGCCGTCTACCTCATCTGGTATGGCGCCGGGCGCACGGTCTGGGAGAACATCCGGATCGATCCCAGTCAGTTCTACCTGGGCATTCGCACGAACGTGTGGGCGGCACTGGGTGCGATCGCCCTGGGCCTGATCATCCTGGCCGTGCAAGCCCGCCGACACAACGGGCCCGAACCCTCGCCCTATCTGCCCGGGCGCGCTCCGGCGGCCGAGCAGGACTGAACCGGAACGCTCGCAGCACAAGGGGCGGGCCCGTGGAGATGATCTCCACGGGCCCGCCCCTTGTTACCGGAAAACCGCCTCAGGCCACCGGCAGGTGCTTCGACCACCACTCCAGGACCGCCTCGAAGCGCTGCACCCGGTGCCTGGGCCGGCCCGCCCTGGACAATTCGTGGTTCTCGCCCGGGAAGATCAGGAACTCGGCCGGAACACCGGCCCGGCGCAGTGCCGCATAGTACTGCTGGCCCTGTTCCAGCGGGCACCGCAGGTCCCGCTCCGAGTGCATCACCAGGGTGGGTATCCGGACCAGGGCCGCCCGCTCGATCGGCGACTGGCGCGCGATGTCCTCGGCCGCCGGGCCCGTGTACTCATCCGTGAAGTAGCGGCCGATGTCGCTGGTTCCGTAGAACGAACCCGGCACGAGGTAGCCGCGTTCGACGATCGCCGCCGAGAACCTCGTGCCCTCCTGCGAGCCGATGAGCATCGCGGTCAGGTAGCCGCCGTATGAACCGCCCTGCACACCGATCCGGGTCCCGTCGAGCTCCGGATGTGCCGCCAGCGCGGTGTCGAGCACTGCCAGCACATCGGCGGCGGCGGGCTCTGCCATATCGCCCTTGACCGCCAGCCCCCAGTCCCGGCCCCTGCCATTGGACCCGCGTGGGTTGGAGTACACGACGGCGTAACCCGCCGCCACCAGTACCTGGGTCTCGTCGAACAGCGCATGGGTGTACTGGGAGAAGGGACCGCCGTGGATGTTCAAGATCACCGGGTGCGGACCAGGACCCCGGGGCACTGCTACCCAGCCGTGCACCTCCCCGCCACTTCCGTCCGCCTTGATCGCCTCGGGCACCACCGCATCGGGCACGCCGCCGAAGTCCGTCAGAGCCTCAGGGGCGATGCCGGCACCTGTGGCGGACTCGGCGTCGAGGGCGGCTGCGGGCACTCGGAAGAGTTCGCCGAAGGAGTCCGGGACAGCCGCCGTGAACACCAGCGATCCGTCGGCGGCGAAGGCGAACCCGGAGACCACCGCGTCCGCCGGGGTCAGGAAGTGCAGATCGCGCAGGGTCGCGGGCCCTACTGCGTCCAGTTCGAGTGCCGTCAGTCGGATCGCGCCGTCGGTGACGACCCCGAAGTACACTCTCCCATCGACGAGCTGCAGCAGGCCACCAGCGGCGTCGACGCTCGCGGCATCGGTCAAGCGCTCGGTGGCGCCCGTGGCGGTGTCGTGGACGTAGACCCCGGAGAGCTGGGCGATGAAATCGGTCGGTCCATCCGTGAAGTCCTGGGCGACGAGCACACAACGCGTGTCGTCGATCCAACGGTGGCTGTGCACTGCCAGGGACTCGGGAATCTCAAGGGCCCTGGGACCCTCTGCCGTGTACACCCACACGGTGTCGCGCAGATCGACCTCATCGATGTCATCGTGCCGGCCGGCCACCGCCGAACGGATCAGACCCGACGGGGAGTACTGCGGATCCGAGGTGTCCCCCGGCAGTTCCGGCAGGACCTCGGGCACCGGGTAGGAGTCGATGCCGTCCACCCCGACGGGTTCGACGCCGGCCTCGGGGATCGCGATTTCGAATACCACGGTGCCCCTGTCGCGGAAGTACCCCAGCCCATTGTGCAGGTACTGCGGGTGGGTGATCCGGCGCGGCGCCTCGGCATCGGCCGAAACCTCAGGATCGGTGCCGTAGCGGCCCTCCTCCGGGATCCGGGCCAGGACCAGGGCGGAGTCACCGTTCGGGGACACCGCGAAATCGTCCACGCCCAGATCCACGTTCGTCAGCACCCTGGTGGCACCAGGGTGTTCGCCGATGTGCAGCTGGGCCACGCCACCGCGGGCTGCGCGCAGTAGGGCGAAGCCACCGGCACACGAACGCAGGTGCGAATCGTTGAACCCGTGGCTGATGCGCCGGGTGACCGCTCCATCGGTGGCGAAGACCTGGCCGGTATAGGCGTCCTGGGCCGTCTGGGGCCGGCGCAGGGTGAACAGCACACGCTGCCCCCACGCCACCGGGTCGGCCAGCTGGTGGACCGCGTCGATGTCCTCTGGTGTCATCTCAGGCGACTTCCTTCCATGCGCTCGAATAGAGTTCCCGCACCTGCCCGTGGACCTGCGGCAGAGCCTTGGTGTGGGCGACGATGGGCAGGAAATTGGCGTCCCCGCTCCAGCGCGGCACCAGGTGCTGGTGCAGATGGGCGGCGATTCCGGCTCCGCCGGCCTCACCCTGGTTGATCCCGATGTTGAAACCGTCGGGCCCGGACACGTGCCTGATCATCCGCATCGCGTGCTGCGTGAAATGCGCCAGCTCGAGGGTTTCGGCCTCCGTCAGATCCGGGTAATCGGCGACGTGGCGATACGGACAGATGAGGAGATGACCCGGGTTGTACGGATACAGGTTGAGGATCGCGAAAACCGTCTCACCACGTGCCACGATGAGCGACTCCTCGTCACTGTGGGCCGGTCCCGCACAGAACGGGCATTGATGTTCGGTTGCATCCTTCGGCTTGTCCTGCCCACCGATGTAGACCATCCGATGCGGGGTCCAGAGGCGTTGCAGGCCGTCCGGCTCCCCGGGGAACCCTGCAGCCGCCTCGGGTTCGGGCATTACGTTGCCGGCCCCATCGCGGACCGTCATACCTGGGCCTTGGTCTCGATGGCCTCGCGGATTCGGGCCACTGCCGCATCCACTGGCACCCCGTTGTCCTGGCTGCCATCGCGGAACCGGAATGAAACGGCTCCCGCGTCACGGTCCTCGCCGCCGACGATCAGCGTGTAGGGCACCTTCGACTTGCTGGCGTTGCGGATCTTCTTGGGGAAGCGGTCGTCGGAATCGTCGACCTCGACGCGCACCCCTGCATCGCGCAGGAGGGCGGCGATCTCCTGTGCGTAGTCCAGGAATTCCTCTGCCACCGGCACCAGGGTCGCCTGTACCGGCGAGAGCCAGACGGGGAAGGCCCCGGCATAGTGCTCGGTCAGCACCCCGAGGAACCGTTCGATCGAGCCGAACTTCGCGGAGTGGATCATCACCGGCTGTTTGCGGGTGCCGTCGGCCGCCTGATATTCCAGGCCGAAGCGCTCAGGCTGGTTGAAGTCCAGCTGGACGGTGGACATCTGCCAGGTGCGGCCGATCGCGTCTCGGGCCTGGACGGAGATCTTGGGACCGTAGAAAGCCGCGCCGCCCGGATCCGGGACCAATTCGAGGCCGGATTCGCGCGCCACCTTCTCCAGGGTCTCGGTGGCCTCACGCCACTGCTCGTCCGAACCGATGAACTTGTCCTTCTTCTTCCCGTCCTCATCGCGGGTGGACAGCTCGAGGTAGAAGTCGTCGAGGCCGAAGTCGCGCAACAGGCTGAACACGAAGTTCAGCAGATGACGGATCTCATCGGCCGCGCCCTCCTGGGTGACGTAGGAGTGTGAGTCGTCCTGGGTCAGCGCCCGGACGCGGGTCAGTCCGTGCACCACCCCCGAGGCCTCATTGCGATAGACAGTGCCGAATTCGAACAGGCGCAGCGGCAGTTCCCGATACGAGCGCCCACGCGACCGGTAGATGAGGTTGTGCATCGGGCAGTTCATCGCCTTGAGCCGGTACGGTGTGCCCTTCTTGAGGACCTCGCCGTTCTCACCGAGCACTTCGTCGACCGGCAGGGCTGGGAACATGTCCTCACCGTAGTAGGGCAGATGCCCCGAGGTGTAGAACAGAGTCTCCTTCGAGATGTGCGGGGTGCCGACGTATTCGAAGCCCTCTTCGATGTGCCTGCGGCGGACGTAGTCCTCCATCTCACGTTTGATCACCCCGCCCTTGGGGTGGAAGACGGGCAGCCCCGATCCCAGTTCCTCCGGGAAGGAGAACAGGTCGAGTTCAGCGCCCAACTTACGGTGGTCGCGGCGCTCGGCCTCCTTGATCCGGTCCTGGTAGGCCTTGAGTTCGTCCTTGGTCGCCCAGGCCGTACCGTAGATCCGCTGGAGGCTCGCATTGTCCTGGTCACCGCGCCAGTAGGCGGCCGAGGACTTGGTGACGGCGAAGCCGTTGCCGATGTACTTCGTCGAGGGCAGGTGCGGGCCACGGCACAGATCCTGCCAGACGACTTCGCCCTTGCGGTTGCGGTTCTCGTAGACGGTCAGCTCGGCACCGCCGACCTCCACCGAGGACTCATCGTTCCCATGGCCCTTGTCGGTGATGAGTTCCAGTTTGAACGGCTCATCGGCCATCCTGCGACGGGCCTCAGCTTCATCGACCACGACGCGGTTGAAGGTCTGGCCCTCCTTGACGATCCGCGCCACCCGCTTCTCGATCTTCTTGAGGTCTTCGGGGGTGAAGGGGTTCTCCACCTGGAAGTCGAAGTAGAAGCCGTCGGTGATGTAGGGCCCGATTCCCAGTTTAGTGCCCGGGAACAGTTCCTGCACGGCCTGGGCCACCGCGTGTCCGGTGGAGTGGCGCAGGATGTCGAGTCCGGCCTGGTCGGCCAGGGTGATGGGGGCGATATGGTCGCCGACGGACAGTTCCCTGTTCAGATCGGCCGGCGCCCCGTTGAGCATGATCGCCACAACATCCCGACGATCCTCGAACACCGTTGTGCCCGTCATTCCCTCTACGAACGGAATGGGATTGT
This sequence comes from Brevibacterium sp. 91QC2O2, assembly GCF_024580695.1. NCBI lineage: Bacteria > Bacillati > Actinomycetota > Actinomycetes > Micrococcales > Brevibacteriaceae > Brevibacterium > Brevibacterium sp. 91QC2O2. The sequence goes on from NZ_JANIJY010000001.1 coordinate 311,124, forward strand.
CGTCAAGGTACATGACTTCTGACACGGATGTACTCCTAGGTGATGAGAGTCGGACTCTAATGGATACGTCGATTCTATCCGCGCACGCGGTAGGGATTGTCGCGGGCACCGTCGAAGGTCAGCCGCAGGTCCAGGGAACCGATCGCTTTTTTGGGCACCGCGTAGGCCATTCGGAAGGTCTTCGACTTGCCGGGGGCGATCGATTCGTTGAAGGGTTCGACGCCGGAGAGCGCCATGGCTTCCGAGTACACGTCATAGCAGTGTTCCCCTGCGGCACGGCAGTACATTGCGGGATAGCCGGGGGAATAGGAGCGCTTCGAGTCGTTGACGATGCGCACGTAGACCATCGCGACGGTCTTACCCGCATATTTCCCAGGCTGGGCGTCGTCCGGAGCGGACTCCGCACGGACCGCCGTGCGCAAGGTCACACCCGAGTTCAGGTGTGCCCGATGTGCGTCCTGCGGGAAGTCGATCCCCGTCTGCGGACGAGTCCCCTGTGCAGTGGGCGAGGGTTCCGCCCGTGGCTCGTCGGCCTCATCGGTACCCAGCCGTTTATGAGCGGCGTTGAAATGGTACCCGGGGACCTCATGACCGAACATCCCCGCCATGGACAACCCCACCTGGCCGACCATGGTCAGGCAGCCCAGCCCCACCGACAGGGCCGTCAACCCAGCCACCCACGCGGTACGCCGGCCCCGGCCGACCCCGGCCAGTGTCCCCAGCACCACGGCTGCGGCCCCCAAGCCGATGACCAGGGCATCGAACCGACTCGTCGCAATACCCCAGCCCGCGGCCAGGGCCGTTGCCAGGCCCGCCAGCCCGAGCAGCCCACGAATCACTCCGGCCACCGGAGTCTCACCCCTGCCGGTCATCTCAGCCGGCGAAGGTGAACTTCAGGGTTTTGCTGCCATCGGCACCGCCGACGAACCGATACTCCAGCGCTACGTCCTTCTGCTGATCGGCCGGAACCGTATAGGCAACCTCGAAAGTACGGGATTGGCCGGCCGCGACCTCCTTGGTGAAGCTCAGCTGGCTGATCAGTTCACCGTCCTTGAAGTCGGTGACAGCCTTGCACTCCTTACCGCCATAACTGCACTTCGCGATCGGGAAGGAGGGCTTGTACGTGCTGCTGGTGGTGTTCTTGAGCGTCACCGTCGCCAGGGTCACCTGCTTGCCCGCAATGTCCTGCGGTTGCGCCGACTGGCTTGCGGTGAAGGAGGACAGTTTGACCGACATGCTGACGCCCTTGGCCAATTCGGCGGTGCCGTTTTCGGCTTCCACCGCGTCGTCGCCGGGGGCCGGCTGCGCAGCGGGCGCCGTTGCCTGATCGTCCTCCCCACCGGGGGCGGCGGCCGGGGCCTGTGTCGGCTGACCGTAACCGTCGGCGGTGGACTCCTTGCAGGTGTTCTCCGAGCTCGACCAGTAGTGGCCGGGTTCGTTGCTGCACTCCTCGGCCTTGCTCGCAGCGCCGAGTCCCACGACCACGCCCACGATCAGCACAATGGTACCCAGTAGGCCCAGCACCGTGGTGATGGCGCCCGCGATAACACCCGTCAGCGCCTGTCCCCGGTTGTTCGCCGTACCGTTCTTGACATTCTTCAGGCCGATGCAGCCCAGGATCAGACCGACCACGCCGGCCAACCAGATGAGGATGCCGACGAGGCCCAGGATCATCGCCCAGAGGCCGACGCCGTTCTTCTCCGAACCCGCCTGCGGGCCCTGCGGACCTCCGGGGTAACCGGTCGGACCATACGGCGGATAGTCCCCTCCCCCGTAATTACCGCCCTGATAATCGCCGGTGGTGCCATACGCCTGAGTTCCGTAGTCCGCCTGCGGTTGCCCATACGGGCTGCTCTGTCCCGCGTACGGATCCGTCGGACCGCTGCCCTGCGGCACCCCATACGGGTTGGGCTGATTGGGATCGTAAGGCTGACTCATCGAATACTTCCTCGTCTACAAGAACCTGGTAGGGATGCCGCGCCGATCAAGGGGCCACCGGGATCGCGGACGATGCACCACTACCCTACCCGACTGCGTTCGGGGGCCCACGAACCGGGCGAACATACAAAAAAGCGGCCCCGTAGGACCGCTTGACTGAGCACACTGTGTGTGCGCGATACTGGGATCGAACCAGTGACCTCTTCCGTGTCAGGGAAGCGCGCTACCGCTGCGCCAATCGCGCTCATGACGAGCTATTCAGTTGTTACGAGGTGGCGACGGGATTCGAACCCGTGTATACGGCTTTGCAGGCCGCTGCCTCGCCTCTCGGCCACGCCACCAGGTTGGGTTGCGAACCCACTACCAAGAGTCTGAAACTCCGGCACGCGAGCGGATGACGGGACTCGAACCCGCGACCCTCACCTTGGCAAGGTGATGCTCTACCAACTGAGCCACATCCGCATGATTGTGCCCGGGGTTTGAACCCCACGCGAGCGGATGACGGGACTCGAACCCGCGACCCTCACCTTGGCAAGGTGATGCTCTACCAACTGAGCCACATCCGCACTGTTCACACTGGCGTCGATGACTTCCGACACCATCGTGCGCGATACTGGGATCGAACCAGTGACCTCTTCCGTGTGAAGGAAGCGCGCTACCCCTGCGCCAATCGCGCATGATCGAATCATGCATATTCTATTATCACAGTGAATCTCTTCACCGTGCGCGATACTGGGATCGAACCAGTGACCTCTTCCGTGTCAGGGAAGCGCGCTACCGCTGCGCCAATCGCGCCCATGTTACACCGTAGGGCAACCGAGCGGATGACGGGACTCGAACCCGCGACCCTCACCTTGGCAAGGTGATGCTCTACCAACTGAGCCACATCCGCATGTCGTTCCGGCCGCCTTTCGGCTTGCCTCGCAACGAAATTAAACTCTATACGACGGTATCCGCACATGCCAAATCGTGTGGACATGACCCTGATCACAGAGATGCCGAAGGGTGGGCATTCAACGCGCAGGATCTCATCGACCGTCCACCGGATTCCCGGGAAACCACGACCGTGGACCAGTAAACTGCCGACTATGAGCACCGATGAGGCGACCACCCGCCCGGTCATCCCCCCTGCGGACACCCGCGTACCGGCACCGGCTTCCCCCACCGCGGCGCGCCCCACGCGCGGTGTGCCGGCCACACGGGCCCAGTGGTTCCGCGTCACCCGCCTGCATGCGCTGCGCACCCGGCGCCGGATCCACTCCAACCGACACGTCTCGCGGGTCTACCGTGTCAGCGTCGGTGTGGTGGGGGCACTCGTCATCGTCGCCGGCCTCATCATGGTCCCACTGCCCGGACCCGGCTGGCTCGTGGTCTTCTGCGGCATCGCGGTCATCGCCAGCGAGTTCGCCTGGGCGCACCGGTTGCTGTGCTGGGCGCGCCTGAAGCTCCATGTCTGGACGCGCTGGTTGGCAGCCCAACCCCGTTGGGTGGGTCTGCTGATCGGCACCGCCACGTGCGTGTGCGTGTGCGCCTGTGTCTGGGGTGTGCTGCGCCTGGCGGGGATCCCCGATTGGGTCCCCGCCCGGCTGGCCCACCTCACCCTGCTCGACTGAGTACCGGTGAGCCGACCCCGCGTGTTCAGGACTCCGCGTTGGCCAGCGCAGTCAGGCGCGAAAGGCAGCGCAGGTACTTCTTCTTGTATCCGCCGGCCAGCATCTCGGGGGTGAAAACCGCATCCAGCCGGGCTCCCGTGTTCTTGATCTCCACGGCGCGGTCGTACATCCGGTCCACCAGTGCCACGAAGCGCAGTGCGACATCCTGACTGGGGATCGTGGCGACATTCGACCAGGCCGCAGCCGTGACGGTGCCGAGCATACGCCCGTACCGTGATGGATGGACCTGTCGCAGGTGTTCCAACAGCGCCTCGAAATCGTCGACCGCGACCTCGCCGTCGACCGTGCCGACATAGTCGGACAGGCCCTGCGCATCCAGGGGTTCGGGCGGGGTGGGTGCGCCACGGTGGCGGTAATCATCGCCGTCGATCGAGAGGATTTCGAACTGATCGGCCATCGCCTGGATCTCGCGTAGGAAGTCCTGGGCTGCGAACCGTCCCTCCCCCAGCGCACCGGGCAGGGTGTTGGAGGTCGCGATGATCTTGACCCCGGCATCGGCGATCTCCCGCATCAGGCGGGTCATCATCATGGTGTCACCCGGATCGTCGAGTTCGAACTCGTCGATGCACACCAATCGCATCCCAGACAACACGGTCTTCGCCTGCTGGAATCCCAGGGCGCCGATCAGGTTCGTGTACTCGACGAAGGTACCGAAGGCAGCCGGCTTGTCGTTGGCGTGCCAGGCCGAGGCCAGCAGGTGGGTCTTGCCCACACCATAGCCGCCGTCGAGGTACACCCCGCGAACGGCCGGGGCCTTCTTACCGCCGAAGAGCCGGCCCAGCAGGCCGGGGCGCTTCGCGCCGGCACCGGTGAAATCGCTCAGCTTGTCCCGCGCAGCGCTCTGACTCGGCTGCGTCGGGTCCGGTCGGTAGGAGTCGAAGGAGACGTTCTCGAACTGCGGCGGGGGCACCAGCCCCGCCACCAGTTCGTCCGGGCTGACCCGGGGATTACGGTCGATCAGGTGCACAGTCGTAGAACTCACAAGCAACCAGTGTAGCCGGGGGCCCGACCACCGGATCCGCTAGGAGAAGTCAAAGCCCAGACGGCCCAGCTGTTTGGGATCCCGCTGCCAGTCCTTGGCGACCTTGACGTGGAGGTCCAGATAGATCGGCGTGCCCAGGATCGCCTCGATCTCCGAGCGCGCCTGTGACCCGATCTGCTTGAGCCGTGTGCCCCGCCGACCGATGATGATGGCCTTCTGGCTGTCGCGCTCCACATAGAGATTCACGTGCACGTCCCACAGGGGGCGGTCCTGGGGCCTGCCCTCGCGCGGGCCCATCTCCTCGACCTGCACAGCCAGGGAGTGCGGCAATTCGTCGCGTACCCCTTCGAGGGCGGCCTCCCTGACCAGCTCGGCCACGAGCACGGATTCGGGTTCATCGGTCAGGTCCCCGTCGGGGTACAGTGGCGGGCTGTCCGGCAGGTGTTCGGACAGCACCCGATCGACGGTATCGACCTGGAAGTCGCCCACGGCCGAGACCGGGACGATGTCGGCGAAGTCGTAGAGTTCACCGACGGCCAGCAGTGCTGCGCCGACCTCCTCCCGCGAGACCTTGTCGGTCTTGGTCACCAACGCGACCACCGGGGTGCGCCCGGCCACCTTCTTCAACTCCGCTGCGATATAGCGATCGCCGGGGCCGATCTTCTCATCGGCCGGCAGGCAGAACCCGATGACATCGACCTCGGACAACGTCATGGCCACCAGGTCGTTGAGCCTGGCCCCCAACAGGGTCCGTGGTTTGTGCAGCCCTGGCGTGTCCACCAATACGGTCTGATGATCCGGCCGGTGGACGATCCCGCGGATCGTGTGCCTGGTGGTCTGCGGTTTGGCCGAGGTGATGGCCACCTTGGCGCCGACCAGGGCATTCGTCAGGGTCGACTTGCCCGTATTGGGCCGTCCGACGAAACAGGCGAAGCCGGCCCGGAAGCCCTCGGGGACTTCGGCGAATAGGCTCATTGGTGTTGTCCTTCCTCGGTGTGTGCGGCCGGAGGTCCCACACGGGTGATGATGACGTGTTCGACGCGGTGGCGTCTGCCCTGTCCGGCCTCGGCGGTGATCCGCAGACCGGCGATCTGCGCCGTGGATCCGGCGATCGGCACCAGCCCGATGAGCGTCGTGAGCAGGCCGCCGACCGTGCTGACGTCCTCCTGATCGATGCGGACGTCGAAGAAGTCGGCCAGGTCCTCGATCTGCATGCGCACGGAAACGCGGAAGGTCCCGGGTTCGAGCTCTTCGATGTCGGCATCCTGATGGTCGTACTCGTCGTCGATCTCGCCGAAGATCTCCTCGACGATGTCCTCGATGGTCACGACCCCGGCGGTACCGCCGTATTCGTCGACGACGACCACCACGTGCCGGCTCTCGGCCTGCATCCGGTGCAGCAGCGCGTCGACGGCGACCGTGTCCGGGACGAAGGGGACCTGCCTGGCCAGCATCCAGGCCGGCTCGGCATCGTCCTCGGGATGGACGTGGACGCGCCTGACCACGTCCTTGAGGTAGAGCACCCCGCGCACATCGTCCATATCCTCGCCAATCACCGGGATCCGGGAGAAGCCCGAGCGCAGGAACAGGCTCAGCGCCCTGCGCAGCGGCGTTTCGGCGTCGAGCACGACCAGGTCGGTGCGCGGCACCATCACCTTGTAGGCCCTGGTGTCGCCCAGATTGAACACGCTTTCGATCATGTCGCGTTCATCGTCCTCGATGACGTTTCCGGCACTCGCCCGGTCGACCAGATCGCGCAGCTGGGACTCCGAGACGAAGGGACCGTCACGATAGACCCGATCGGGGGTGAGCATATTGCCCAGCCACACGAACACCCTGGCCACAGGCCCCAGCGCCCGGCGGAGTCCGAAGACGACTCCGGACAGGGCGAGGCTGACCTGCGTCGAGCGGCGCCGGCCGATCGTGCGCGGCGAGACCCCGGAGATCACGAACACCGCGATCGCAGCGGTCAGCACGCTGGCCAGCATCACCTCCCAGGCCTGCCCGAATGCACCCGTGTAGCCATAGACGATGAACACCGTGGCCCCGGCCTCGAAGAGCATCCGGGTGAAGATGAGCACATTGAGGTGGGTTGGCAGGTCGCCGAGGATCCGCAGGGTCCGGTCGGCGGCCCGGCTGCCCTCGGCGGCCAGGTCGGAGATCTCATGATGGCTGACCACGGAGAGCGCGGCGTCGACCGCCGCCAGGCAGGCCGCCAGGCCCAGCGCGCCCAGCGCCGCCAGGAAGAACCAGAGGATCGTCACCTAGTCCTCCGTGGGTTCCGGAATCGAGGTCCGGCCGGGTTCGCGTTCGGCGAACCAGGTCAACAGCAGTTGACGCTGATACCCGAACATCTCCGCCTTCTCCTGCGGCTGCGCGTGGTCAAACCCCATCAGGTGCAGCATCCCGTGAACGGTCAGCAGAAGGATCTCGTCCATCGTCGAGTGCCCGGCGGCCAGCGCCTGCCGGCGCGCCACCCCGGGATCGATGACGATATCGCCCAGCACTCCCTCGCCCTGTTCGCCGGGCCGCAGCTCGTCCATCGGGAACGACATCACATCGGTGGTGCCGGGCAGATCCATCCAGCGCATGTGCAGATCGGCCATCGCCGCATCGCCGATGAAGGTCACCGAGACGTCCACCAGCGGATTGATCCGCATCTGCGCCAGCACATGCGTGCACAGCCGGTGGACCTCGTCGAGGTCAACCGCGGAATCGGTCTCATTGGCCAGCTCGATGCTCATCGGCTTCTTCTCCCCTTGTTGCGCGGATGGTTCTCCCCCGGCGTGTGCGCCAGCGTCCAGTGGTCGTAGGCGTCCACGATCGCCGTCACCAGGCGGTGGCGCACGACGTCCTTGCTGGTCAGTTCCATGAAGGCGATGTCATCGACGCCGGAGAGGATGTCGCCGGCCGCGCGCAGCCCAGAGCGGGTGCCGCCCGGCAGGTCGACCTGCGAGGTGTCGCCCGTGATCACCATCGTCGAATTGAGGCCCAGCCGGGTCAGGAACATCTTCATCTGTTCGAAGGTGGTGTTCTGTGCCTCATCGAGGATGATGAAGGCGTCGTTGAGGGTGCGCCCTCGCATATAGGCCAGGGGCGCCACTTCGATGACCCCGGTGTCCAACAGCGTCTTGATGTGGTCGGGATCGATCATATCGTGCAGTGCATCGTAGAGCGGCCGCACATAGGGGTCGATCTTCTCGTCCAGGGAACCGGGCAGGAAGCCCAGGTGCTCCCCCGCCTCGACGGCCGGCCTGGTCAGGATGATCCGCGCCACCTCACGGTGCTGCAGAGCGGTGACGGCCATGGCCATGGCCAGATATGTCTTCCCGGTACCGGCCGGGCCGGTGCCGAAGGTGATCGTGTGGTTCCGGATCGCATTGACGTACTGGTGCTGGCCGAAGGTCTTGGGCCTGATCGACGTGCCCCGGTGGGACAGGATGTTCGCCCCCAGGACGTCGGCGCCTGCCGCGGGCTCGCCCCATAGGCGTTCCACGGTCTCCGGATCGTTCGGCTGGCCCGCCGCCGCGAGTTTGCGCATTTCACCCAGGACGCGGACCGCTGCGTCGACATTCGCCTGCGATCCGGTGACGGTCACGTCATGGCCACGGACATGGAACCGGGTGTCGCCGGCCAGGGCCTCGAGGCGACGCAGTCCCGCATCTGCTGGACCGAACATCGCGACGGGGTCGACCTGGGCTCCGATGCTCATGCGCACCGTGACGGCCTCGGCCGGAGTCTCCGTGGTGCTGGGGGTCGTGTCTGCTGACTGAGTGTGCAGGGGGTTGTCCTTCCTGATGAGCCCGCCGGATTCCGCGCCCAGTCTACCGGTCCCGGCCACGCCCGGAATCATGCCCAACGGCCCAGGGCGACCTGGGCGATGCCGAGTGCGACGGGTCCTGCGGTCGAGGCCCGCAGAATCGTCGTGCCCAGCAGCGCCGGCCGGGCTCCGGCCGCCTGCAGCGCGGCGAGCTCGGCATCGGAGATCCCGCCCTCGGGTCCGACGACGAAGACGATCCTCTCCAGGTCCTCGGGCAACTGTGCCAATACCCGCGGCAGGTGCTCCTGCGCTGTTTCGTGCAGCACGATGCAGGCATCGCCGGGCCCCAGCTTGCCGGCCAGCGAGGTGCCACGGACCAAGTCGTGCAGAACGGGGACCCTGGACCGGCGGGCCTGCAGGGTGGCCGCCCGGAGAGTGTTGAGCCACTTCGCATGGGACTTCGCGGCCTTCTTCGCCGGCCAGTCGACGATCGAGCGCTGGGCCGCCCACGGCACGACCTCGTCGACGCCGACCTCGCAGGCGGCCTCGATCCCGGCCAGATCGCGGTCGCCCTTGGCCAGGGCCTGGACCAGGACCAGTGCGGGGCGCGGGGCGGGCTCCTGCACACAGGTGCGAACCCGCAGGCTCAGTGCCTCCGGGCTCGCGGTCTCGATGACTCCGCTCAACCGCAGACCGGCGCCGTCGATGATGTCCACCTCAGCGCCGGGGCCGAGTTTGCGCACGCGCACGGCATGGCCGGCCACTTCCGGGCCGAAACCCAGCAGATCGCCGACGGCGCCCGGCTGGGCGAAGGTCGACAGGAAAACGGGAGCTGTCATGTGCGCGCCTCAGCGTCCGGCGAACTTGTCGCGCAGGCGGGAGAAGGGGCCCTTGGCGTGCTTCTCGGCACTGGCATCGACCAGGCCGGAGGCATCGTGCTCGCCGCGCATTCCGGCGAGGCGCTCGAGCAGCTCCCGCTGTTCCTCGGTGACCTTCTGCGGAGTCTGCACCAGAATCGTCAGGACCAGATCGCCGCGGCTGTTACGGCGCAGCCGGGTTGCGCCCAGGCCGGCCAGCCGGGTCTGCGTGCCCGATTGGGTGCCGGCCTCGATGTCGACCTCGCGCGGCCCGTCGAAGGTGTCCACCGTGACGCTTGTGCCCAGGGCCGCTGCCGTCATCGGCACCCGCAGGGTAGCGCGCAGATTATCGCCATCACGGCTGAACACGGGGTCCTCGGCGACGGCGACCTCCAGGTGCAGATCCGCCGCGGGGCCGCCCCATGGCCCGACCTCGCCCTGCCCGGTCAACAGGATCCGGGTGCCCTCGCGGACTCCACCGGGGATCTTGACGCTGAGCGTGCGCTCGGTGCGCACACGGCCCTCGCCATGGCAGGAATTGCACGGATCGGGGATCACGGTGCCGAAACCCTGGCAGTTCGAGCACGGCTGGTTCGTCACCATATTGCCCAGCAGGGTGCGGGTCGTCTGGCGCACGGAGCCCTGCCCGTGGCACAGCGAGCAGGTGTCGTAGTCGGTACCGGGGCGGCAGCCGGAGCCGTCGCAGGTCTCGCACCGGGCCGCGGTCGAAATCGACAGTTCCTCGGTCCCCCCGAACACCGCGGTGCGCAGGTCGATCTGCAGGTCGACCAGGGCGTCCTGACCGCGCTGCGCGCGCGGGATCGGGCCACGGCCGGCTCCTGCTCCCCCACCGAAGAAGGTCTCGAAGATATCGCCGAAGCCCCCGAAGCCGGCGCCGCCGAAACCACCGGCCGCCTGGCCGTACTCGCCACCGCCGTTATCGTAGTTGCTGCGCTTGACCGGATCGGAGAGCACCTCGTAGGCCACGGAGACCTGTTTGAACTCCTCTTCGTGTCCGGGGTTGACGTCCGGGTGGAGCTTGCGCGCCAACTTCCGGTAGGCCTTCTTGATCTCCTCGGGCGCCGCGTCGCGCGCCACGCCCAAGGTCTCATAGTGATCGCTCACGTGTTTCCTTCGTCTTGAGTCGTATCGGATGCTTGTCTCCGCGCCCGCCTAGTCGGACAGGATCACGGATACGTACTTGGCGACCGCGCGCACCGCGGCCATCGTGGTCGGGTAATCCATTCTGGTGGGGCCGAGCACCGCCAGCCTGGCCCCGGCTTCCGGCCCCCCATAGGGACTGGCGATCACGGAGGTCGAGGAGAAGGACTCCAGGTCGTTCTCATGACCGATCCGCACCGCCACGGGTTCGGAATCCTGGGCCATCGAGGACAGCAGCCGCAGGAGCACGACCTGCTCCTCGAAGGCGTCGAGCAGCGGGGCGATCTGCGAGAAGAACTCGCCGCCGGCGCGCGCCAGGTTGGCGGTGCCCGCCATCAACAGACGGTCCTGCCTGCCGAGTCGGGCCAGGTCCTTGAGCACCTCGGCGAGCCGGGCGCCGGCCGCTGCGTGCTCGGCGGGCACCTGGAGGTCGTCCAGGGCTGTGTCGATCCGGGCCAGCCGGACCCCGCGCAGCGCCCGATTGACACCATCGCGCAGAGCCGTGGGATCCACCGGCACCACGTCATCGCCCAAGTCGACCACGCGCTGTTCGACCTGGCCGGAATCCGTGATGAGGACCGCCAGCAGGCGGCCCGGAGTCAATTCGACCAGTTCGACGTGGCGCACCCGGGTCTGCGAGGCCGTCGGGTACTGGACGAGCGCGACCTGGTGGGTCAGCCCCGAGAGCAGCCGAACGGTGCGCTCGAGCATATCGTCGATGTCGACCGGTGCCTGGAGAACCCGGGAGATGGCACGGCGTTCGGCCGTCGACAGGGGCTTGACGTCGTCGAGTCTGTCGACGAACACGCGGTAGCCCTTATCGGTGGGAATCCGGCCGGCCGAGGTGTGGGGCTGGGCGATCAGACCGTCCTGTTCGAGCGCTGCCATGTCATTGCGAATAGTGGCCGGGGACACCCTCAACCCGTGCCGGTCCACCAGCGCCTTCGAGCCCACCGGTTCATTGGTCGCCACGTAGTCCTCGATGATCGCCCGCAATACCCGATTCCTGCGGTCGTCGTTCACGGCCCCTCCTCAACTGACACGGTGTCGGCGGCTGCGTCCCCCACATTGGCACTCGAACACCCGGAGTGCCAATTCTACGCCGCGGACCCTGCGGGCCAAAATATCGTCGCTCACATCGGGTGGCTCCCACACCCGAACGGGGAACCGAGCTAGATTGGTGGGGTGACATTCACCGATCCCTATGGCCGCGATGTGCTCTCCGGAGGCCGCAGCGCCCACCGCAGGCCGAGTTCCCAAAAGGTGCCCGCCGACCCCGGCCTGGTCGTCGAGGAGGTCGCCACCGGTTTCGTCGGCGCGATACTGCAGGTGCAGAAAGCCCCCGGGGGCTTCTCCGTGGTGCTCGAGGACCGCATGGGCACGCGGCGCGCCTTCGAACTGGGCGCAGGCTTCTGGATCGACGGCCGTCCGGTCGAATTAACCCGGCCCAAGCACAGGGGACCCGAATACAGGATCGGTGCCGATGGCGCACCGGGAGCGCGCCGGACCCAGGCGGGGCCCCCTCCGGGGCGGACCGCCTCCGGGTCGATCGCAGTACCCGAGAGCCCCGCCCGTGTGGCCAGGCCCAGCCGGATCTGGGTCGAGGGAAAGCACGATGCCGAACTGGTGGAGAAGATCTGGGGCGAGGACCTGCGCTATGAGGGCGTGGTCGTCGAACCCCTGGGCGGCCTCGACGTGCTCGCCGAGCGGCTCGCCGAGTTCCGGCCCGATGCGCAGCACCGGGTCGGAGTGCTGGCCGACCACGTGGTCAGCGGCTCGAAGGAGTCCAGAATCGCCGCCGAGGTCATGTCCCACCGCGCCTACTCCGGCAGCGTCCACATCATCGGTCACCCGTTCATCGACATCTGGGCCGCCGTCAAACCCGCGGTGGTCGGCATCCGGGCCTGGCCCGAGGTCCCCAGGGGCGAGGACTGGAAACTGGGCACCCTGGCCCGGATCGGCTGGCCCCACGCCGACCACCGCGATACGGCCAGGGCCTGGGCGAGGATCCTGCGCAGTGTGAGCACCATGGGAGATGTCGATCCCGCGCTGTCCGGCCGGGTCGAGGAACTCATCGACTTCGTCACAGTCGGGCACTCCTGAACACGCGCCCCGACCTTGGAAAAGGCTTTGAATAGCACTCGTAGCGCCGGATTTGCCAAACCCCATGTGGTACCCGGCGTGGTGCGCCGGGTAGGGTGTGCTCAGTACGACACCGTCCCGCAGCCGATTCGAGGAGGAAGACCATGAGTCAGGACCCCCACAACGAACAGCCCGAGCAGAACGCTCTCGGACAGAACTACGGACAGGGATACGGGCAGAACCCGGATTACGCCCAGAATCCGCAACAGAACTACGGCCAGCCGGGCTATGGACAGCCCGGCGCCCAGTCCTACTACCAGCCGGGCCAGCAGCCCTTCACCGGCCCGCAGGCCTCGACCCAGTTGCCCGAGGGCGTCTACGGCGAGGGCTCCGAGGCCTTCTGGCGGGCCAGCCCGAACGATCGCACCACAAGCCTGTGGGTTGGGATCGGACAATTGTTGACCGGCTGGATCGTGCCCCTCATCCTCTTCCTTGTAAAGAAAGATGAGTCAGCATTCGTCAGGGAACACAGCAGGCAGGCGCTGAATTTCGGGATCACCATTGTCATTGCCAATGCTGCAATCTCCATCATCACAGTGGTCACATTCGGCATCGGTGGGATTCTCTACTTCGCAACAGCAATCGTGCAGATCGTCTTCGGCATTCTGCAGGCTGTTGCCGCCAACAAGGGCCAGGGATACCGTTACCCCATGACCATCCAGTTCATCAAGTGAACGCACCGCGAGTGTGAGCCGCACCTGCGCAACCGAGGGCCCCGGAGTAATCACTCCGGGGCCCTCGGTGTTCTGTGCCGGGGCCGCCGCATGGCGTTCAGATCAGCAGATCGCTCAATTCCCTGACCATGTAGTCGGCCATCAGGCGCCCGGAGACAGTGGGCGCGAACCAGATCGGATCGTCCTCCAACAGACCCATCCGCTCGAACCGGTTCAGGTACGCCGTGGCCCCATCCGGCAGCGAATCGCGCCGCAGGCCATGTTCGATCCGCGCTGCCAGCATGATCCGCTCGACTTCCCGGGTGTCCGGTCCGAGGACTTCCCGGCCCACTGCCGGGGACTGGCCCGCTGCCAGCCGGGCCGCCCAGGCACGCGGATGCTTCGCGTTCCAGAATCGGGTGCCGCCCACATGCGAATGGGCGCCGGCGCCGAACCCCCACCAGTCGCCCTCCTGCCAATAGGCGAGGTTGTGCCTGCAGCGGGTATCCGGGCCAGTAGAAAAATTGCTGACCTCGTACCAGTGCAGTCCAGCGGCCGCGAACAGCGCGTCCGCCAGTTCGTACTTATCGGCCAGATCGTCCTCATCGGGCATCGGGAGTTCTCCACGGCGCACCTGCGACCCCATCTTGGTGCCGGGCTCCACGATCAGCGAGTACGCCGAAATATGGTCGGGCTCGTTGGCCAGGGCGACTTCCACAGAGCGCCGCCAGTCTTCCAGTGACTCCCCCGGGGTGCCGTAGATCAGGTCGAGGCTGACCTGCAGGCCGGCGGCCTTGATCCACTGCACGACCTCGGGAATGCGCCGCGGATCGTGGGTCCGATCCAGGGTCTCCAGCACGTGCGGCACCGCCGATTGCATGCCCAGGGAGATCCGGGTGAAACCCGCGGCGGCCAGGGTGTCGATGTACGCAGGTGTCAGGGTGTCGGGGTTGGCCTCGGTGGTGACCTCGGCCCCGGCGGCCAGGGGCCAGCGCTCCTGCAGGTCCTGCAGCACGCCGGCCAGCACCTCGGCCGCCAGCAGGGTGGGCGTGCCGCCGCCGAAGAACACGGTGTCCAGGGGCCGCCTCGCCACCCCCGCCCGGTTGAGCACTCCTGCGGCAAGGTCCATTTCCGCGGCGATCCCCGCCCGGAAGTCCTCCCGGTTCGCACCGGGGCCCAGATCCGTCGAGGTATAGGTGTTGAAATCGCAGTACCCGCAGCGCACGCGGCAGTAGGGCACGTGGACGTAGGCGCTCCAGGTCCGTTGTGCACTGCCCTGTGCCACGCCGGCGGGCAGAGCGCCCGTGAGCGGCGGGATGTCGCCGATGGGCTGGGCCGGCACCCTACTTGTCCTTGCCCTTGCCGTCCTTGGAGCCGCCGCCATCGGAGGACAGGGCTGCGATGAAGGCCTCCTGCGGGACCTCGACGGAACCCACCATCTTCATCCGCTTCTTGCCCGCCTTCTGCTTCTCCAACAGCTTGCGCTTACGGCTGATATCGCCGCCGTAGCACTTCGAGAGCACGTCCTTGCGCATAGCCCTGATGGTCTCGCGCGCGATGATGCGCGAGCCGATGGCCGCCTGGATCGGCACTTCGAACTGCTGGCGCGGGATCAGGCCGCGCAGCTTCCCGGCCATCTCCACCCCGTAGGCATAGGCCTTGTCCTTGTGCACGATCGCGGAGAACGCGTCCACTGCGTCCCCGTGCAGCAGGATGTCGACCTTCACCAGGTCCGCTGCGGCCTGGCCGTCGTCGTTGTAGTCCAGCGAGGCGTAGCCCTTGGTCCGGGATTTGAGCTGGTCGAAGAAGTCGAAGACGATTTCGGCCAGCGGCATCCGGTAGCGCAATTCGACACGGTCCTCGGACAGGTAGTCCATCCCCTGCATCTGTCCGCGCTTGGACTGACACAGCTCCATCACGGCGCCCACGAACTCGCTGGGGGTCAGGATCGTGGCCTTGACCATGGGTTCGCGGACCTCTTTGATCTTGCCGTCGGGATACTCGCTGGGGTTCGTGACCTCGCGGGCACTGCCGTCCTCCAGCGTCACCTGATAGACCACGGATGGGGCCGTGGCGATGAGGTCGAGGCCGAATTCCCGCTCCAGCCGCTCCCGGATGATCTCCAGGTGCAGCAGGCCCAGGAAACCACAGCGGAAGCCGAAGCCCAGGGCGGCCGAGGTCTCCGGTTCGTAGACCAGGGCGGCATCGTTGAGCTTGAGCTTGTCAAGGGCATCGCGCAGGTCCGGATAGTCCGAACCGTCGATCGGGAACAACCCGGAGAACACCATCGGTTTGGGATCCCGGTAGCCGCCGAGGGCCTCTTCTGCGGGCTTGCGCGCATTCGTCACGGTATCGCCCACGCGGGACTGGCGGACGTCCTTGACGCCGGTGATGAGGTAACCGACCTCGCCCACGCCCAGTCCATCCGAGGGGTGAGGCTCCGGGGTCGAGGCGCCGATCTCCAGCAGTTCGTGGGTGGCGCCGGTGGAGAGCATTTCGATCTTCTCGCGCGGGGCCAACTTGCCATCGACCACGCGGACGTAGGTGACGACCCCGCGGTAGGTGTCGTAGACGGAGTCGAAGATCATCGCCCGGGCCGGCGCATCGGGGTCGCCCACCGGCGCGGGGACCTCGCCGACGATCTTGTCGAGCACCGCGTCCACGCCCTCGCCGGTCTTACCGGACACGCGCAGGCAGTCCTCGGGCTCGCAGCCGATCAGATTGGCCAGTTCCTCCGCGTACTTCTCCGGCTGCGCCGCCGGCAGGTCGATCTTGTTGAGCACGGGGATGATCGCCAGATCGTTCTCCAGCGCCAGATACAGATTCGCCAGGGTCTGGGCCTCGATACCCTGTGCCGCGTCGACCAGCAGCAGAGTGCCCTCGCAGGCGGCCAACGAGCGGGAGACCTCATAGGTGAAGTCGACGTGACCGGGGGTGTCGATCATGTTCAGCGCGTACGGGGTGCCGTCGACCTCCCATGGCATGCGAACGGCTTGGGATTTGATCGTGATGCCGCGTTCACGTTCGATGTCCATCCGGTCCAGGTACTGCGCGCGCATATCGCGGGGCTTGACGACGCCGGTGATCTGCAACATCCGGTCGGCCAGGGTCGACTTCCCGTGATCGATATGGGCGATGATGCAGAAATTGCGAATCAGTTCGCTGGGCGTGGCGGCGACGCGAATTCGCGCGGCTGACGCCTCACTCACCTGGGGCATGTGGCGTTCATTCCTTTACTCGATGGGACATCCCATTGTTTCACGAACCGGGTGCGCACACATAACCTTGAGGACATGGATTGGAAGAAGCTAGGGAATCGACTGCTGCGCGCCGGGGCCAAGGAGGGCGTCAAGCTCGCCAGGAAGGCGCTCGAGGATCCGAAGACCCGCCAAAGCGTCGCGGGCCTGCTCACCGGACCCGCTCGCGACACCGACAAGGACACCCGTGGGGACACCAGTTCCAAGCCCCCGCGCGCCGCGCAGCAGAACACAGGACGGACTACCCCCGCGGTCACCGGGCGCGAGGATTATCAGAGTGGTCGGACCGCGCAGCGCTCCGCTCCCAAACAGGGCTTCCCGCACCGCCCGTCCGGGGGCTACCCTGGTGATTTCACCGGTACGGTCAAGCCCCAGTACGCCCCCGACCTGGACGGCGACGCCGATCCCGGCGAGGTCGTGTGGGCCTGGGTGCCCTTCGAAGAGGACCCTGGACAGGGCAAGGACCGTCCGGTGTTGATCGTCGGCCACGACGGACGCTGGCTGCTGGGCCTCATGCTCTCGAGCAAGGACCACGTGCCCGGCGGGGTCGGCGACATCGACGAGACCCGCAACGCCCGCTGGCTCAATGTGGGCGCGGGCGATTGGGACGCGCAGCGGCGGCCTTCGGAGATCCGGCTCGATCGGATCATCCGGATCAGTCCATCCGGGGTGCGCAGGGAGGGCGCCATCCTCCCGATGGAGCTCTACTCGCTGGTTGCCAAGAACATCGAATGAGCGGCCGCGGCGCTAGTCGCGCACAGCACATCCGCTGAGCCCTGCGCAGCCGGTCCGCCATGTAGAATAGGTGATTGTGTATCCGCCAAGGCGTGTGTCTCGCCGTGGTCGGGCGGAATCACCCCGGTACGTCTGGGGCCGTTGTGTTTCCCCGCAGCGGGCCCGCGCAGTCGTCCGGGAGCCCTCACGACCAAATGTAAGCCGATAAGCAAAGGTACTAAATTGGCAAATATCAAGTCCCAGATGAAGCGGATCCGCACGAACGAAAAGGCCCGCCTGCGCAACAAGTCCGTGCGCAGCGAGGTCCGTTCCGCCATCCGCGCCGTCCGTGAGAACATCACTGCCGGTAAGAAGGACGAGGCACAGGCCACTCTCCAGGTTGCTTCGCGCAAGCTGGACAAGGCCGTTTCCAAGGGTGTGCTGCACAAGAACAATGCGGCCAACCACAAGTCGAAGCTGGCCAAGCAGGTCAACGCCCTCTGATCGTTGATCCGCTGAACAGCTGTTCGGCCCATGGGGGTTCGACCCCTGGAGACCATCGGCGCCGTCACCTCGGGTGACGGCGCCGATGTGGTTTCACCGTCGGGTCCGCGCCAGCTGGGAGACCCTGAACACCAGCCGTTCGACCGCATACACGGGGTCGCGACCACCGCCCTTGACGGCTTCGTCGGCGGCTGCCGCATGCAGGATCGCCTCCCCCAGCGCCACTTGGTTCCACGAGCGCAGGTCCCGCTTGGCCCGATCGATCTGCCAGGGCGCCATCTTCAGTTCCGCCGCGTTCTCCCCCACCGAACCGCTGAGCCCCTGGACCTTCGCCAACTGACGCAGTTTGAGCGCTACCGCGGCGACGATCGGCACGGCATCTGTGCCGGTGGCCAGGGCGTGGCGCACCAGGGTCAGGGCTTCGGCGGTGTGGCCGGCCACCGTGGCATCGGCGACCTTGAACCCCGTGGCCTCCACCCGCCCGCCGTAGTATTTATCGACCAGTTCGGTCGTGATGACGCCATCGGTATCGGCCACCAACTGGTCGATCCCGGCGTCCAGTTCGCTCAGGTCGGATCCGGTGGCCACCAGCAGGGCCTCGAGCGCCTGGGGGTCGATCTTGCGCCCGGCCCTGGTGAACTCCCTGGCCGCGAAGTCGTGTTTGTCCTTCTCCGTCTTGACCGCCAACGCGTCGACGGCGGGATACCCGGCACGTTCCAGGGCCTTCGTGAGCTTCGCCCCACGGTTGCCACCGGAGTGTTTGAGGATGAGCACCGCGTCCTCGTTGACATCGTCGAGATAGGCCAGGGCGTCGGTCAGGAACGCGTCCGACATCCCCGCCAGATTGTCGACGATGACGAGCTTGTCCGCGGAGAACAGCGAGGGCGCACAGGCCTGCAGCAGATCCCCGCGTTCGCACCTGGCCGCATCCAGCCGGGTCGTCTCGAAATCCCCCTGTTTGCGCACGGCGCCCACCAGACGGTCCTGAGCTTTGCGCACCAGCACCGCTTCCGGACCTGAGATCAGGATCACGGGCGCCGGCTTCGCCTTCTGCCAGGGAATCAGGTTCGATTTCTTCGCGGATCTCGCATTCTTCGCTGCCACATACCCAAGCGTAGTGCCATGGCCGGACACGCCCGTCATCCCCCACAACCACGGGTTCCCCGCAGGCCACCGTCGACATCGAGGACGATCGTGCCGCACACGTCGGTGCGCAGCACCGGAACCTGTCCGAAGGCCTCCAGCGCGGCCCGGGTCGGATGGCCGTAGCGGTTCTCCCCCACCGAGACCACGCCGGCGGCCGGACCCGCCCCAGCGAAGAAACCCGGATCAATATCGGCCGATCCGTGGTGTGGGGCGATGAGGACGTCCACCCGCCCGAAGGTGCCGGCGAGACGACGCTGTTGAGCGGCTCCGATATCGCCGGGGACCAGTACGGTGCGGTCGGCCACCATGATCAGGAAGACCAGGGACTCGGCGTTCCCGTCGGCCACCCGGCCGTCGGCTGCCGGGACGGTGCTGTCGGGACGCGGCCACAGGACCCGCCAGGATACCTCGGTACCGGGCAGCGAGAACGCGGCACCGGCGCGCAACGGCTGTGCCGACCGTCCGGTGATCGCCTCGGCACGGCGGGCGCGGTCATCGTCGGCCAGGGGCGCGCTGATCCACAGTGCTTCCACCGTACGCCCCCTGACCGCGCCCGACAGCCCCTGCACGTGATCCGCATCGAAATGTGAGAGGGCGACCCAGACGTGCTCGGCCCGCAAATCGCGCAAGCAGGAGTCGACTGCGGCGGGGTCGCGCCCGGTGTCGATCAACAGAACCCGGCCGGGGCCCAACGAGACCGCGGTGGCGCTGCCCTGACCGACATCGCAGACTGCCACCGTCCAGTGTCCGAGCTGGGCCCGGGGCGCCAGCGGGAGCACCAGGCCGGCAACCAGCGCCGCCGCTGCCACGGGCAGGCTCCAACGCCACAGCCGCAGCCTGCGGAGACAGGCTGCGGCGAAGGCCGCAGTGATCAGTCCGGCCAGTGCCAGGCCCAGGGGACCCGCCGGCCAGGGCAGCACGGCCCCTGGCAGCTCCGCACCGATCCGAGCGAGTTCGGCGATCCACCAGGACGGCAATGCGCCCAACTGGGCCAGCGCCCACCCACACCAGTCGATGCCAGGCAGCACACCGGAACCGAGGCCGCAGACCAGCGCGCCGAGCCCCAGAATGGTCGCAGGGGCCACCGCGGGCCCCGCCAGCAGATTTGCCACGACCGACCATGCACTGGGTGCCGAACCCAGGGCCACGAGCACCGGCAGCACCGCTATCTGCGCGCACAGTGGAACGGCCAGTGCCGCGGCAACCGGAAGCGGCAGGCGGGCCCGGCGCAGGGCGTCCGTAACGGGCCGGCCCAGCACGATCAGGCCCGCGGTGGCAGCAGCGGAGAGGATGAAGCCCGCGCTGACGGCCAGTTGTGGAGCGACGATGACGAGGACGAGCAGGGCGGTGCAGAGCACGGCAGGGGTATTGCGGCCGGTCTTCCGGGCCAGGGCCAGGGTGCCGGCCAACCCCATGGCGGCCGCGCGGAGGGCCGATGGTTCCGGTCCGACGATGAAGACGTAGGCCAGGCCGATGGCAGTGGAGACGGCCAGAATCGCGCCCCTGCGCCGGGTCAGGTGGCGTAGGACCCAGACCGCGGTAACCGTGATGAGGGTGATGTTGGCCCCGCTGACGGCCATAACATGGCTCAAGGAGACGATCTTCATCTGTTCGGCCAGCAGTTCGTCGACCGCAGCGGTATCGCCGATCACGAGGCCAGGCAGCAGGCGGGTGCCCGCGTGCCCGGTACCCGCGGCATCCGCCAGGAAACTGCGCAGGTGCGCGCGCAGACGCCAGGGAGCACCGGGCGGACCGAGGGTGGCGGGCCGGCTGTCGGTGAATGCCGTAATGCGCGGCCCGGCTGTCTTCAGGTCGGCGTCGAGCATGATGCGGCTGCCCGCCGGCGGGAGTCCGGCACGGCTCAGAATCTCCAGTGAACCACGCGGGGTGTGAACCGATCCCCGGTGCATACCGCCGGGCGTCTGCACGGGGTCGGACACGATGAGGGCCGCGCCCCGGTAGTGGTCGTCACCTGTCGGCATGGCGAGCAGGTGGGCCGCGACGAGACCCGCGGCCAGCGACGCCAGCAAACAGGTGGAGGCCGCCCACGCCGCCGGACGGGTCCGCCGCCGGCGGAGTGCGAGCGCGGCCAGGATCGCACAGACCACGGCGAGCAGAGCGGTGTGGCGGGGGTTCCCCGGTACTGCCGCCGCCGACCAGGCGGCCACGGTAGCCACCAGGAGGCGCCAGGTGGCCGCCCTGTGCAGGAGCGCCGCGCTCAGCCGTCCGCCGGCGGAGTCAGGGTCCCGGGGTGCGTGACGCCGTCTCATATCCGGGCGCGGTCCTTGAGCCCCTCGACTGTCTTCTGACCGATGCCGGAGACCTCGGTGAGTTGGTCCACACTCGTGAAGGGGCCGTGTTCCTCGCGGTGGGCGACGATCGCTGCGGCGGTCACGGGTCCGATGCCGGGGAGCGCCTCGAGCTCCGCTGCTCCCGCTTTGTTGATGTCGACGCTACTGTTGTTCTGCGTTCCGGACACCGCGCTGTTCTCCGCACGGCCGGTCGGCGGCGACCCGCGGGGTGTGACGACGATCTGTTCCCCGTCCACGAGGATGCGGGCCTGGTTGATGGAGGCCTCATCGGCTTTCTTCGTCATCCCTCCGCAGGCCCGCAGGGCTTCGGCCACGCGCGCCCCGGCAGCCAGTTCGACCACACCGGGCCGGGCCACCTCGCCGACGATGTGGACGGTCACGGCACCGGCCCGGTCGGCCGTGGGCCCGGCAGTGGAGGTCACGATCGGGGCCGGCGCCTCCGTAGTGGTCTGTGGCGGGGCGTTGAGGTACCGCAACAGGAGCAGCCCGATGACGGCGGCGAGGACCAGCGCGCCGATGAGGAGGAGCACCCGACGGCTGGGGACGGGGCGGGTGGCGGGCAGGAGGTCCGCGAGTTCCGGATCCTCGTCGGCCGGGTCCCAACCATCGCGGCGGGTGCGGCCCAGCAGGCTGGAGATGCGGTCTTCGGGCGATCGTGACATGCCGCAACGCTAGATCCGCGGATTCCGGCCCGCCAGGACGCCCGGTGCGCCTGTGGACGCCAGGGAGTTGTCAACAGTCCGGTGATGCGCTGTTGCACCCTCCTGTGACCTGCGGCGGGTCCGGTGCTCAGGGCAGGGTCTGGACGATGATCCCGGTGGTTCCCGGCCCCACATGGGCGGTGATGACGGTGGACAGGATCTCCTCGCGCACGCGCGTGCCTGTCGGGAGTTCGGCTTCGTCCACAAGCTCGCGCAGCCGGGTGAAGCCCGCACCGGCCTCTGCTGCACTCGCCTCCGCGTGCAGGAGGACGCATTCGATTCGGCCACCGCCTGCGGCGAGTTCGCGCGCCCGCCCGACGGCCGAGTCCACCAGGCGGGCGATCGCCCGGGAACTGGTGCGTACCCGGGCCAACGGGGTGACTTCGCCGGCGTCCAGGGTCAGGACGGGCACGATGGACAGCGCCCGGCCCAGCAGACTGGCCGCCCGGCCGATCCGCCCGCCGGCTCGCAGGTACTCAAGCGAAGCGGGCACGAAGTAGGCGCTCGTCTCCTCCGCACACCAATCGCGCAGGGTTCGTTCCAACACGGAGGCCCCGGTGTGTCGACCGGCCACCGCAATCGCCACGGCTCCGGCCAGACCGGCCGCGGCGGTCTGCGAGTCCACCACGACGACGGGGACCTCGCCGGCGGCGCCGGTGGTGCTGCTCGCGGCCGTATGGGTGCCGGAGAGCCTGGCCGAGAGAGTGAGCACGACGATGGCCTCGGATCCGGCTCGCACGAGTTCGCGGTATGCCTGTGCGAAGGCCGCCGCAGGAGGCTGCGACGTCGTCACGCGGGCCCCCGAGGCCATCGCGGTCGTGATGTCGTGGGCGCTCCACTGCCGGTCCGGGCGCTCGACTCCGGCCACGGCAACGGTCAGGTCCACTATGCGCAGGCGCCCGTCGAGCTCTGCGGTGAAGGTCTCCACCTGTTCCTCGCTCAGGCGGGCTGTCGAGTCGACGACCAATCCCAGTTTCTGCATGGTGCCCAGCCTAGTCCGGAATTCCCCGGCTTTACGGCAGGCCGGGCACGGCTGCGCGTCGTTCCTTGGATACGCTGGTGGGGTGAAGACCCTCTTGGATTACCTCGTCAATTCCCCGACTGCGGCCGTGTCCGGTGTACTCGGCATAGCGGGCGTCGTCGTGGCCCTCATTCCCGGGCTGCACTCCTGGGCCTGGTTGTTCCTCCTGGTACTGGCGCTGCTGCTCCTGGCCGGTCTATTCGCCTTGGCAGGCGAATGGCGCAGGACACAGGCCAAGATCGACGATCTGCACACCGAGCTGGCCACGGCACGCGCGCAGATCGGCGGGTTGACGGCCGTCAGCTCACCGGAGGACGACGAACAGATGGATCAGGCCCCGGCCCGGGAGATTCTGGGGCTGCTGCCGACTAGCGGCGGGATCATCGAGCACCTGCGGATCCAATCGGGTCCCTCGGGCTTCACGACGGCAGAGCTGGCCCCGGTGCGCACCCTGGTCGACGATTACACGAAGACGGCGTTCAGCACGCACGCGCTGCACGCGGCGTTCATGGAACTCTATCGGTGTTCGGCGGCACTCTTGGCGTGGATCGACAAGCAGACGAAGTCGACCGAGGACGGACTCGAGCTCATCCCCGGTGATCAACGCGATGGCGGGTGGCGGGAGTTCGCGCAGGTGCGGACCCGCGGGGCGGATCTGGCCGGTGATTTTCTCGCTGCGCGACAGGCCTTCGAGACCGCCGCTCTGGAAGCCGAGGTCCTCTAGAACCTGATCCACCAGTTGTCCCCCGGACACACCGGGGGGCGGCGTTTGTGCACCGTGTTCTGGAACCTGATTTCAAGGGCCTCGGTGACCGCATCGGCCACGGGGGCGCCTTCGAGGAAGTCGTCGATCTGCGCATAGGTCAGGCCCAGGGCCTCCTCATCGGGCTGACCAGGGGCACCGTCGAGCAGATCGCCGGTGGGTTCCTTGACCCACAGGCGCTCCGGGGCGCCCAGGTGCTCGAGCAGGCTGCGACCCTGGCGTTTGTCCAGGCCCGCGAGCGGGCTGACGTCGGATCCACCGTCACCGTGCTTCGTGAAGAAGCCTGTCACCGCCTCGGCGGCATGCCCTGTGCCCACGACCAGGAGGTTGTGCTCGCCGGCCAGTGCGTAGAGCGCCACCATGCGCATTCTGGCCTTGACATTGCCCTTGGTGAAATCGCTCATGGCCGTGCCCACGCTATCCGCGAACTCGGCGGACAGTCCGTCGACGGCGCCTGCGACGTTGAATGCCAGCTGCTGGTCGGGCCGGATGAAGTCCAGGGCGGTGCGCGCGTCGTCCTCATCGGCCTGGACCCGGTAGGGCAGGCGGACCGCCAGGAGAGCGGCGTCTTCGCCGCGCCTGCGCAATTCTTCTGCGGCCAGCTGGCACAGACGTCCGGTCAGGGCGGAGTCCTGCCCGCCGGAGACGCCGACGACGAAGCCCCGTGCACCGGTCGTCAGGCAGTACTCGACGAGGAACTGCACGCGGTGCGCCACCTCGAGCGCCGGATCTATCCGGGGCCGGACACCCAACAGCGAGCGGATCTCTGCTGCGGAAAAACTCATGCTCTTACGATATCCGCGTTCTGTATCCCAAATGTTTCCCATGCTGTGATCTTTGGCACAGGAAGTGTTCATCCTCTGTTCATCTACGCAGCAGGGGCACCCCCGGCAGGCATAGTCCCGCCGGCGGTGCCCCTGTGAACGTGCAGCCGATCAGGCCTCTGGAACGATGTTGACCAGCTTCGGTGCGCGCACGATCACCTTGCGCACCCCGGCACCGGCCAGGGCCCGCAGCGCGCCCTTGGACTCCAGGGCCAGCGCTTCGAGTTCCTCGGCGCTGATATCCGGAGACACCTCGAGCCGATCGCGTACCTTGCCCTTGACCTGGACCACGGCGGTCACGGTCTCGGCGACCAGGTAGGCCTCATCGTAGACGGGGTACGGCGCATACACGACCGTGTCCGCATGTCCCAGCCGATGCCACAGCTCTTCCGCCAGGTGCGGGGCCAGCGGACCGAGCATGGTGATCAGCGGTTCCAGCGCCTCGCGCGGGGCGCTGCCCGCCTTGGTCAGATGGTTGACCAGCACGATCAGCTTGGCCACGACGGTATTGAACCGGAAGGCGTCCATATCCTCGCGAACGCCCTTGATCGTCGCGTGCAAGACCTTGCGGGTCGCCTCGTCCGCCGGCTCCTCCGAGACCAGGGACGCACCGGTGGATTCGTCGACGGCCAGGCGCCATACGCGCTGCAGGAAACGCTGTGCACCGACGACCGCGCGGGTCTCCCAGGCCCTGGAGTCCTCCAGCGGGCCCATCGACATCTCGTAGACGCGGAAGGTGTCCGCGCCGTAGTCGTCGTACATCTCATCCGGGGTCACCATGTTCTTCAGCGACTTGCCCATTTTGCCGTATTCGCGCGCGACCTGCTCGCCCTGGTACCAGAACGTCGAGGTGCCGTCGGCCCCGGTCCGTTCGGTGACCTCGGCGGCCGGAACGTAGACGCCGCGGGCGTCGGTGAACGCATAGGCCTGGATGTAGCCCTGGTTGATCAGCTTGTGGAACGGTTCGAAGGACGATACGTAGCCCAGGTCGAACAGCACCTTGTGCCAGAACCGGGAGTACAGCAGGTGCAGCACCGCGTGTTCGACTCCGCCGACGTACAGATCCGCGCCGCCCGAGGCACCGGGGGTGCGCGGCCCCAGCCAGTAGGCCTCGTTGATCGGATCGACCAGCGCCCGGTCGTTGTGCGGATCGGCGTAGCGCAGCTGGTACCAGGAGGAGCCGGCCCAGTTGGGCATTGTGTTCGTCTCCCGGCGGTACCGCTTGGGCCCGTCGCCCAGGTCCAGGGTCACGTTCACCCATTCCTGGGCCCGGCCCAACGGGGGCTCCGGTTCGGAGTCGACGTCGTCGGCTGCGAAGGTGCGCGGCGAGAAGTTATCGACCTCCGGCAGGTCCACAGGCAGCATGTCCGCCGGCAGGGCGTGCGGGGTGCCCTCTTCGTCGTAGACGATCGGGAAGGGTTCGCCCCAGTAGCGCTGGCGGGAGAAGAGCCAGTCGCGCAGCCGGTACTGCTTCGTCTCCTGCGCCTGCCCCTTGGCGCCCAACCAGGCGAGGACGCGTTCCTTGGCAGTGGCGATGTCGAGTCCGTTGAGATCGATTTCGGCGTTCGCCGAGTTGATCTTCTCACCCGCGCCCGTATAGGGGGCGTCCTCATCGTGCTCGGCGCCCGGTGCAACGGTGCGCACATAGGGCAGGCCGAAGGCCTTGGCGAAGTCCCAGTCGCGCTGGTCCTCGGCCGGCACGCCGTAGACGGCACCGGTGCCGTAGCCCATCAGCACGTAATCGGCGACGAACACCGGCATCGCCCGGCCCGTGGCGGGATTGGCGACATAGGTGCCGGTGAATACGCCGGTCTTCGTCTTCTCCTCCTGGCGCTGCACCGAGGTCTTCGCCGCTGCCGCTCGCTGATAGGCGGTCACCGCCTCGCCCGGCGTCTGTGCCCCGTCGGTCCACCGGGAATCGGTGTCCGCCGGCCAGGCGGCGGCGGTGAAACGGTGCACGTCGGGGTGTTCGGGGCTGAGCACCAGGAACATGCCACCGAAGATCGTATCGGGGCGGGTGGTGTACACGCGGATCGCGTCCTCGCCCAGGGCGGCGCCGGAGGCGTCGGAGACCAGGAAGTCCAGATAGGCGCCCGTCGAGCGGCCGATCCAGTTGCGCTGCATGTTCTTCACCGCCTCCGGCCAGTCGACCCGGTCCAGGTCATCCGCCAGCCTGTCTGCGTACGCGGTGATGCGCATATTCCACTGCTTGAGCTTGCGGGTGAACACCGGGAAGTTCCCACGTTCACTGCGCCCCTCGGCGGTGACCTCCTCATTGGCCAGCACCGTGCCCAGACCCGGGCACCAGTTGACCGGCGATTCGGAGACGTAGGCCAGCCGGTAGTCCTGCAGCACCCGTTCCTGCTGCGTCGGGGTGAGCGCACGCCAGTCACCCAGGCCCGTGGCGCGCTCGCCCGTGGCGAACTGGGCGATCAGATCGGCGATCGGCCGGGCGGCGCCGCGGCCGTCGGCGGCCTGCGGATCGTACCAGGAGTTGAAGATCTGCAGGAAGATCCACTGGGTCCACTTGACGAATTCCGAGTCCGTCGTCGCGAAGGTCCGGCGGGCGTCGTGGCCCAGCCCCAGCCTGCGCAGCTGCCTGCGCATATTCGCGATGTTCTCCTCCGTGGTGATCCGTGGGTGCTGCCCGGTCTGCACCGCGAACTGCTCCGCCGGCAGGCCGAAGGCGTCGTAGCCCAGGGCGTGCATGACGTTCTTGCCCAACATCCGCTGATAGCGGGCGTAGACATCGGTGGCGACATAACCCAGTGGATGGCCCACATGCAGTCCCTTGCCGGAGGGGTAGGGGAACATGTCCATGAGGTACACCGGCTCGCGGTCCTCGGCACTGTAATCACGGGGACTGTCGGCCAGGTCGCCGACCGGATTGGGTGAGGCGTAGGTGCCCTCGGCCTCCCAGGCGTCCTGCCATTTGAGCTCGAGGGTGCCCGCCAGCTCAGCGTCGTAGCGGAACTGTGCCTGCTCGGCGGCAGAAGTCATGGGGGTCCTTTCCAATGGATCGTGCACATCCGGACGTCCCACGGTGGGAGATCCGGGAAAGATACCGGATCATTCTATCGCGCTGTCACCGGCGCCCGGCGACCTCCCGGGGCCCGAGCACGTACGATGGGTCCAAGCGCCGGCCGTTTTCAAAGGAGATCCCATGACCGGATGGATGCGTCAGTCCGCCACCCCAGCGACCTACTCCCCCGATGACACCTCGACGATCACCGACTGCTTTCTGCGCGCACTGGCCGCCGACCCCGATGCCCATGCGCTGAGCATCGTGCACGAACGGACGGAGGAGGCCATCACCCGCGCGGAATTCCACGCCGATGTCATCGCAGTGGCCAAGGGCCTGGTGGCGGCGGGTATCGGCCCGGGTTCCCGCGTGGGGATCTTCGGCCCGAGCAGTTACCGCTGGGCCGTCGCGGACTTCGCGATCTGGTTCGCCGGTGCCACCAGCATCCCGTTCTACGACACCGCGAGCGCCGAGCAGATCGAATGGATGCTCGCCGATGCCAGGCCCGCGCTCATGCTGGTCGCCGATGCCGGGCACCGCGAGGTGCTGGCCGGGGTGCCCGCCGCCGCCGGGCTGCCGGTCCATATGTGGGACGACGAGGACTCCCTGGCGCAGTTGCACCGGGCGGGGCGGTCCGTCACCGACACTGCGCTCGACGCGCAGCGGCGCCGGGTGGGGCCGCAGGATGTGGCGACGATCATCTACACCTCGGGCACGACGGGAAGGGCCAAGGGGTGCCTGTTGACCCACGCGAATTTCGTGCTCACCGCGCAGGCGGCGTCCCGGTCCATGCCCGAGGTACTCGCACCGGGTGCCCGGTGCCTGCTGTTCATCCCCACGGCCCATGTGTTCGCCCGGTTCATTCAGGTCATCTCGATCTGTGAGGGCGTGGTGTTGGGCCATCAGCACGACTTGGGCAGGTTGACCGAGTCCCTTGCGGTGTTCCGTCCGACCTTCGTCTTGGGTGTGCCGCGGGTCTTCGAGAAGGTCTTCAACGCGGCCAGGGCGAAGGCGCAGTCCGGCGGTCAGGGCAGGATCTTCACCCTGGCCGAGATCACCGCGGTGGCGTATTCGCGCGCCGCTGATGCCGGCCGGGTCCCCTGGGGGCTGCGCCTGCGCCATGCGTTGTTCGACCGGCTGGTCTACGCCAGGCTGCGCGCGGTGCTCGGCGGCAGGGCGGAGTATGCGATCTCCGGTGGTGGGCCGTTGGGCGAGCACCTGGGTCATTTCTTCTCGGGGATCGGTGTCAGGGTACTCGAGGGCTATGGGCTCACGGAGACGACCGCGCCCGTGACGGTCAACCGACCGGGTGCCTCGCGCATCGGCACGGTCGGGGTGCCCCTGCCCGGATGTGCGGTGGCGGTGGCCGGCGACGGGGAGGTCCTGGTCCAGGGCCCGCCGGTGTTCTCGGGCTATTTGAACAATCCCGAGGCCACGGCGGCGACATTCCGCGGCGATTGGCTGGCCACCGGCGATCTCGGCTCGCTGGATGAGGAGGGCTATCTGTCGATTACGGGGCGGAAGAAGGAACTCATTGTGACCTCGGGAGGGAAGAATGTGGCCCCGGCGCCCTTGGAGGACGTGATTCGCCGCCATCCCCTGGTGGGCCAGCCGGTCGTCGTGGGTGAGCAGCGGAAATTCGTCGGGGCTCTGATCTTCCTCGATCCGGAGATGCTGCCGGGTTGGTTGGAGGCCCACGGTCTGCCACCGCTGTCATTGGACCGGGCAGCGGCGCATCCGGCGGTGCGTGCCTCGATCCAGGCCGCGGTGGACCGGGCGAATGCGCGGGTCTCCCGTGCCGAGGGCATTCGGGCGTTCCGCATCGTGCCGGTGGAGTTGACCGAGGCCGCGGGTTATCTGTCCGCCAAGCAGTCGGTCAAGCGGCCGGTCGTGCTGCAGGACTTCGCCGCAGAGCTCGAAGCGCTCTATTCCACGCCGCGTCCGGCCTGAGCCCCCCGCCGCTTGCGGGCCAGCCGGGAGACCAGGAGAAGGGCCAGCACGACCAGGCCGCCGACCAGCGTGTCGGTGAAGCGCTCCGGGAGCATCCGGTGCACGGGATAGTGCGCCGACAGCTGACTCGATACCAGTGCCAGTGGGGTGACGAAGAACATCGCCAGCCAGTAGACCTGGCCGACGAAGAGTTCGGCGAGGAGCTGGGCGATGCCGACGACCACAATGCACATCCACACCGGGGGCTCGAACACGAGGATCCCGGCGGTGACCAGGACCCCTCCCGCCGTGCCGATGACGCGGTGGGCGATCCGCGAGAGGCTCAGGGGCTGTCCGGGCCGCGGCATGGTCGTGCACACTGCGCAGGCCGCCCAGTAGGCATGTCCCAGGCCCAGGCCGGCAACGGCCAGGGTGGCCACCGCCACGGCCCCGGCGGTCGTTCCGGCCGAGGCCCAGACCGCGCGGTTGCGCAGCGCACCCAGATTGCGCCCCGGCACGTGCAGGTCCCCTCTGGCCACCCGGTTGTGTTCGTCGAGCGCCCTGACGAGTCCCCCGGAGAGGCCGATGAACAGGCAGAACAGGCAGCAGCCCAGTGATACCAGGAACCTGCTGAGAACCTGCCCGGGGGCAACCGGCACGGAGGAGACGACGGAGAACGCGAAGACGAAGAAGATGGAACCGTAGGGCACCCAGTTCATCACCGCCGACAGGAGCATGCCGACGCCGGAGACCACGACGAGGATGAGCACGAAGACCAGGGGTACCCCGCCGAGGCGCGGACCCGTAGCCGCGGTGCCGAACGCCGAGTACAGCAGGCCGGCCAGGATACACGCCGACAGCATCCCGGCTGCGACCAGCAGGGTGCCGGTGCGGTGCTTGTAGGTCTCATAGCGGCCGTAGAGGGAGGTGAAGGCCGCGAAGGAGACATACGCTGCCAGGTCCATCCGTCCCAGTGCCAGCAGGACCAACAGTGGCACGGTGACGCACAGTGCCGCCCGCAGCGCCGCCTCGACGTCGAGGCGCAGCAGCCTTTCCGGCCAGATCATGATCGGGCCGAGGAATCGGGCAGCGGATCGTGTGGGCACGGGTGTCCCCTCCTATTCGACGGTGAAGAAACGGCGGTGCACGGGATTGAGTTCCCATAGACTGGCAGCATGAGCGAAACCGGCGGTAAACAGCACGTGGAGCGGATCGAGGATCCCCAGGACGAACAACGGCGGGCGCAGGCCCAGGCGCTTGCGGACAGCCTGCGGGGTGATTCGGAGGCGGCCGCCTGGAAACAAGATTACCCCTACGACAAGAAGCTCTCGCGGGCGGACTACGAGGCGCAGAAGCGACTGCTGCAGATCGAGTTGCTCAAGCTGCAGGCATGGGTCAAGGAGACCGGCCAGAAGCTCGTGCTGATCTTCGAGGGCCGCGACGCCGCGGGCAAGGGCGGGGCGATCAAGCGCTTCACCGAGCACCTCAACCCCCGCGGCGCACGGGTTGTGGCCCTGGAGAAGCCCACGGAGCGCGAGCTCACCCAGTGGTACTTCCAGCGCTATGTCGCGCATCTGCCGGCCGGGGGCGAGATGGTGCTGTTCGACCGGTCCTGGTACAACAGGGCCGGGGTGGAGCGCGTCATGGGGTATTGCACCGATGAGCAGTACGAGGAGTTCATGTGGGAGACGCCGCGGTTCGAGCGGTTGCTCGTGCGTTCGGGCATCACACTGGTGAAGTTCTGGTTTTCCGTGGGCCGGGAGGAACAGCTGCGCCGGTTCGGCGACAGACTGACCGATCCGGTCAAGCAGTGGAAGCTCTCACCGACCGATCTGGCCAGCCTGGACAAGTGGGATGCGTACACCGCCGCCAAGGAGGCGATGTTCCAGGGCACCGATACCGACTATGCGCCGTGGACTGTGGTCAAGTCGAATGACAAGAAGAGGGCCAGGCTCGAGGCGATGCGCCATGTGCTCGGCCTCTACGACTACCCGGACAAGGACCCGGAGGTGGCTCTGACCCCCGATCCCCTGTTGGTCGGCGCCCCCGATCGGATCTACGATTCCGGCGAGTCCCCCACCGCGCGGGCGAAGAAGCACAAACAGCACCGCGGCTGAGAGCGCACCGGCCACATCGGCTCCGGTCCCGCCGGCGCCCGAGAGGAGACCAGACCACATGGATACCCGCATCAGCAGCCTGCTGGCCGAGGAGTCCGATCTGCAGCGCAGATCCCGGCAAATCACGCACAGACCTGGCATCGTCCACATCCGCGACACCATGAGCAGGTACTCGGCCCGGCTGGGCAATCAGTTCGCCGCCGCGATCACCTACTTCCTGATCCTGGCGGTACTGCCGATGCTCATGTTCGCCTTCGCCGCCCTGGGGTTCGTCCTCGATGTGGCCCGCCCCGAGTTCATTCCCGTTGTCGAGGACTGGATCGGCAGGCTGGTGCCGGGCCAGGATAAGCTGGTCGACCTGTTGCACTCCTACCTGTCCAATTGGGCCGGGGTGGGCATCCTGGGCATCGTCTCGGCGCTGTACACGAGTCAGGGTTTCATCGGCAATGTCAAGGACGCCGTGCGCGCCCAGCTGACTCCGAACATGGATGACATTCCGAAGGAGTCGTTCGTCCGCCGTTTCCTGACCAACACCCTGACCCTGGTGGGCATCCTCATCGGGGCGGCCCTGACAGTCGCCGCCACCGTTCTCGGCACCGGGCTGGCGACGTGGATCATCGACCGGGCCGCGCTGCCCGGCTGGTTCTACGGCGTGGTGACCCCGGCTGGGCTGCTCATCTCACTGGCCGCCGCCTGGACCCTGTTCTTGTTCATCTTCACCCTGTTGCCGGCCCGGCCGGTGCCCATGCGCACCCGGATGATCGGCTCGGCCCTGGGAGCCGTCGCGCTGACCGTGCTGATCAACCTGGCCACCGTACTGATCGGGGCGTTCTCCTCTTCGCCCACTGCGGCCCTGTTCGGCCCGGTGATCGCGATCATGGCCGTTCTGAACGTGTTCGCCCGGATCATGCTGGTGATCGCGGCGTGGATGGGCACCGGAATCGACGGGCCCACAATCGTCGCCGAGGTTCCCGCCACCGCCCCCGCCATCGCTCCGACGCAGGGGACGCCCGGTCGGCTGCGGCGCTCGACCGAGGCAGTCGCCGCTCTCAGCCTGGGCAGCGGAATGCTGGCGCTCGCCTTCACCGGCCTGTATCGGATCCGCAAAAGCAGTCAAAGTCACATCCCCGGCAGGCGCTGAGCGGAGCACCTGGGGCCGAAACCCGCTTCCACTCCACGTAGAATGGGCCCGACGCATCCTCAACCCAACGAAAGGGACTGACCCGTGAGTGATCTCGCCACAGCGAAGATGCAGGAGTGGACCGCCAAACAGGACGCAGCGGAGCAGCTGCTGCCGATCGTGGGCCGCCTGCACCGGAACAACGAGGTTCTGCTGACCGTGTACGGTCGGAGCCTGCTGAACAAGTCGGTCAACGGCATCATCAAGGCACACCGATACGCCCGACACTTCGATACAACCGATCTGGACCTGGGCGAGACGCTGGCCATCGCCGAAGTACTCGAGACCTTGGACCTGGGCGCGGCCCGGATCGACCTGGGCCGTCTGGCAGCGGGCTTCCGCACCACCGGCGGTGAACTCGCCGACTACCTGCGCTCCGAGCTCGCCCCCGTCGTCGGCGCTCACACCGCCGCCGGTGCCCCCCGCGATGTCGTGCTCTACGGCTTCGGTCGGATCGGCCGACTGCTGGCCCGCATCCTGATCGACCGGGCGGGCAATTCCGGTATGCGCCTGCGCGCCGTTGTGGTCCGCCGCAACAGCGATGACGACATCATCAAGCGCGCCTCCCTGCTGCGCCGCGATTCGATCCACGGCAAGTTCGACGGCAACATCGTCGTCGACGAGGAAGCCGAGACGATCCTGGCCAACGGCGTGCTGATCCAGGTCATCTACTCCAACGATCCATCGACGGTCGACTACACCGCCTACGGCATCGAGGACGCCCTCGTCATCGACAACACCGGTAAGTGGCGCGACGAGGCCGGCCTGTCCAAGCACCTGCAGTGCCCGGGCGCTGCGAAGGTGCTGCTGACGGCACCTGGCAAGGGCGCGCTGAAGAACATCGTCTTCGGCGTCAACAACGATTCGATCACCGATACCGACACGATCCTGTCCGCGGCCTCCTGCACCACGAACGCCATCACCCCGGTGCTCAAGGTCGTCAACGACGAATTCGGCGTGGTCAACGGGCACATGGAGACCGTCCACTCATACACCAACGACCAGAACCTGGTCGACAACTTCCACAAGAAGGAGCGCCGCGGCCGCGCAGCCGGGCTCAATATGGTGCTCACGGAGACCGGTGCCGCCACCGCGGTTGCCAAGGCGCTGCCGGAACTGGCCGGCAAGCTCACCGGCAATTCGATCCGCGTCCCCACCCCGGACGTGTCAATGGCCGTGCTGAACCTCAACCTGGCCAAGGAGACCACCGCAGATGACCTCAACGACTTCCTGCGCCAGGTCTCACTGAACTCGCGGCTGCGCAACCAGGTCGACTACATCGCCTCCCCGGAGGTTGTGTCCACCGACTTCGTCGGGTCCCGGCGGGCGGGTGTCGTCGACGGCCTGGCCACGATCGTCGAGGGCAACCGCGCGGTTCTCTACGTGTGGTATGACAACGAGTTCGGCTACTCCTGCCAGGTTGTGCGCATCGCCGCGCAGATGACCGGGGCAGCGGCCCCGGCCTTCCCTGCACTGGGCTGAGCTAAGAGATGCGCAGGGGGCGCGGAGCCGTTGTCGGCTACGCCCCCCCTGCGCATGTCCCGGGGATCACGCCCGGGCGTAGCCGCGGGCCACATCGACGGGGTTGAGCAATTCCCCACCGGTCTGGAAGCGCTCCCAGTTCTCGATGAACTGGTCGTTCACGCGCTCCTCGGAATCACGCAGGTCACCGCTCATGTGCGGTGTGATAACGACCCCGGGCGCGTCCCACAGCGGGTGGTCGGCCGGCAGCGGCTCCGGATCGGTGACATCGAGGATGGCCCCGGCAATGGTTCCCGCCTCAAGCGCACCGACGAGGTCATCGGTGACCACGGACGCCCCCTGCCCAGATTGACCAGTACCGCGTGTGGCGCACAGGCCTCCAGCACCCGGGAGTCGATGAGTCCACGGGTCGCCCCGGTCAGTGGGGCAATGTCGATGATCCAGTCGTATGCACCGACGTGCTCGGCCAATCGGGCGGAATCGACGATGGTCTCGAATTCCGCATCGCCCGCCCTGGCGTGGGTGCCGGCGCCGGAACAGGAGACCCCCACCGCGCGCAGCGCCCTGGCGATCGCGCGCCCGATCGAGCCCACTCCCACGATCAGCGCCGACGTTCCCGCGAGCATTCCGGTGGGTCGGTAGGCCCACTCGTGGGCGGCCTGCTGTCGGGCGAACCGTGCATGCTCCTTGACATGGGCGAACAGGTGGGACAGCACCCATTCGGCCATCGGCTCGTCGAACACTCCCCTGGCATTCGTCACGGCCGCCCCCAGCGCTGCGATCCGGGGATCGCCCAGGTGATCGACTCCGGCTGAGCCGGTGTGAATCCAGCGCAGCCCACCGGCCGTGTCCACGAGCTCGGGGAGCTCGCGGGCGGCCCGTGGGCTGCGGATGAAGAGCACCTCGGTGCCGGGCAGCAGCGCGGCCAGATTGTCCGCGTGCGCCCAGCGCACCTCAGTGCTTAGGCCCGCTAGGCGCGGTGACCTCTGCAGCTGGGGATCCTGCACGATGGTCAGGACCGTCTCCGGGGTTGGCTTCTGTGGCGTCTGCGTCATGCAGTGCCTCCTCGATTGCGTCGGCTGTGGCGGGCCCGTCGCCCACCACCGCCATCGTATTCGTATCGAGGATCTCCCGGTGGGCTTCGGGCGTATCCTGGACGATCTTCGTCGCCAGCGCCTTCTCCTTGACCCACAGCAGGATGATCGCACCGATGAAGGCTGTCGGGCTGACCCACATGAACACCGGGACCAGCGCATCGGCGTAGGCGTGGGTGATCATATCGTGGACAGGATTGGCCAGGGTCTTGACGAAGTCAGGGGTCAACGAGTTCGCCCCGCCACCGGACATGGCCTTGGCGGCCTCGGGTCCCAACTGTTTGAGCCCGTCGCTGAGGTTGTTCGTCAGCCGGTTGGTGAACAGCGAGCCGATCACCGACATCCCCAGGGTCGCGCCGATCTGACGGAAGAAGTTGTTCGAGGCGGTCGCGGTACCGACCATGCTCACCGGGAACGAGTTCTGCACGATCAGCACCAGGGTCTGCATGCCCAGGCCAAGGCCCAGACCCATCACACACAGATAGCCGATCATCACCCAGGCGTTCTGGTCGGCGGTGACGGTGCCCAACAGGACCAGGGCGACGCCCACCAGGGCCAGGCCGATAACGGGGTAGAACTTGTAACGGCCGGTCTTGGACACGAGGAAGCCCACGATGATCGACACCGGCAGCATCACACCGTTCATCGGCACCATCATCAGGCCGGCGGGCGTCGGGGCGATGCCGTGGACCATCTGCAGGAAGGTCGGCAGATAGGACAGGGCGCCGAACATGCCGATACCCACGAAGATGCCGGAGATGGTGCACAGCACGAAGTTCCGGTCCGTGAACAGGCTCATCGGGATGATCGGGTTGTCCACCGCGTTCTCCACGAACACGAAGACGACTGCGCTGGCGACTGCCACGCCCAGCAGGGTGACGATGACCGGGTCAGTCCATTCGTACTGGTGGCCGCCCCAGGCCGTGGCCAGGATCAGCGCCGAAGTGAACTCGGCGATGAGCACCATACCGGCGATGTCGAGCTTGCGGTCTTTGCGCCCGTGGTTCAGGTGCGGAACCTTGAGGAAGATGATCGCCGAGATCAGCGCCAGAATGCCCAACGGGATCATCAACGCGAAGTTCCACCGCCAGCCGGGGCCCTCGGTGATCCAGCCGCCGATCAGGGGGCCGGCGACGGAGGACACCGCGAAGTTCGCGCCCATGATGCCCATGTACTTACCACGCTGTCGGGCAGGCACGACAGCGGCGATGATCGACTGCGAGAGGATCATCAGGCCACCGCCACCGATCCCCTGGAGCACACGGCCCAGGATCAACAGTGCCATGTTGTGGGCGAAGAAGGCCACGATCGACCCGGCCAGGAACACCACAATGGCCGCGATGAAGATGTACTTCCGGTTGAACATATCGGAGAGCTTGCCGTAGATCGGCATCATGATCGTCGAGGCCAGCATGAAGGCCGTGGAGACCCACAGCATCTGATCCACGCCGTTGAGTTCGCCCACGATGGTCGGCAGCGCGGTGCCCAACATGGTCTGGTTGAGCGAGAACATGAGCATCGCGATCATCAGGCCCACGAACAGCAGGATGATGCCGGACTGGCTCATCTCACCGTCGCCCGGGTGCGAGTGCCGCGCCTGCGCCCTCCGGGCAGTTGACTCTGGGGTACTCATTTCATCCTTTCGATGACGGTTTTGAACATGGCCACGGATTCTTCGAAGGCCGAGTCCATCTCCTCTTGATTCAGTTCACGGTCGAGTTCGACCTTCGCGGATCTGAAAGCGTGTTGCAGGGGCACGGTGCACAGCAGGGTGAGCATCCGGGCCAGACGGTCCGCCCGTGCCTCGTCGGCCGGTTCGATCCCGCGGGTCTTGATCCTGTCGCGTACGCCGGCCACGATGTCCTCGTCGAAGCGGCGCACGGCCTCCATGTTCAGCAGGACCAGCTGCGGGTACTGCACCAGCAGTGCACGGACCCGCGGGCGGGTCGCCGAGGCGGGTCCGACGAATTCGAAGGCGTGGCGCACCACGTGGGCGATGTCCTCGGCCAGGTCGTCCCGGCGCGGTTGGAAGTCGCGGATGAAGGCACGCAGCTCACTGCCGTCGGATTCGTGATCCCCCTGGTCGAGGATCGCGGCCTCCTTCGACGGAAAGTAGTTGAAGAAGGTCCGCTTGGAGACCTCGGCGCGCTCGGCGATCTGTGCGATCGTCACCGCGTCGAGGCCGGCATCGCCGACCAGGTCGACGGCCGCGGCGTGGATGGCGTGGCGACGTTCGCGGGTCTTGCGCTCACGCAGTGATTCGCCACAGTCCTCCGGCTCGGAAGGATAACGGGGTTCTGTAGTCACCAGATCATTATGCACGGTATGCAAGTTTGCAGCAAGCGCAAATCTGCAGACCGTGCAAGTTTTAAAGGCAGATCACATATACACCCTGGTCACATGGCCGGTCGGATCACATCTGCTGCCGCAGCCGGGAGCGCTGCACCTCGAGCACTGTGAGCTGTTCGAGCAGTTTCGCACTGGTGGCGGCATCGGCCGGGTCGGTGCGCTGCAGCCGCGAGTGCAGCAAACCGGAGATCCGCACCATGTCGTTGTCGAACAGCCGGGCGACGATCCCCCTGGCGTAGCGTTCGACCCCGTCCTCCCCCTGCGCCGGCAGCGGGGATACCGCGAGTTCGCCCACCAGGGGCCGCAGGTCCTCTCCGGCCGATTGCATCACGGCCTCCGGCCAGGCCGGCCCCACCGCGATCGCCCGGGAGATCCCACCGCAGGACACCATCGCCCGGTGCACCGCCCGCAGCCGCGGATCGCGGAAGGTGTCGGGGCTCAAGGCGTCGAACAGTCGGGCGTTGACGAACTCCGGGCGTTGCAGGGCCACTTGCAGGGCCCCGCGCTCGACCCGGAGAGCGGTGGCATCGGCCGGGGACAGTTCCTCGGCATAGGCCGCGATCGTCTGGGACACCGAACCGGGCGAAGACCCGGGGGCAGCTGCCGGGGTCGGCTCGACCGGGCGGTGCCGTTCCGGTTCCGAACGGCCGGGTGAGCCGTGCCTGCGGGACCGCGCGGCCCGCACCGCCCTGGCGACCTCCGCGGTGTCCACGCCGAGATATCCGGCGACGAAGCGCTCATAGCCCGGGCGCAGCGCAGCATCGCGCAGACCCGCCACCATCGGCGCAGCAGCCCGGATCGCACCCACCCTGCCCTCGACCGTGCCGATGTCGAAGGTGTCCACCACCGAGGTGATGGCGAACTCGACCAGGGGCCTGCGACCGTCGACCAGCTCCCGCACGGCGGCATCGCCCTGGGCCATCCGCAGCTCGCACGGATCCATCCCACCGGGGGTGATGGCGACAAAGGTCTGCGAGACGAACTTCTGGTCCTCCTTGAATGCCTTGAGAGCGGCATTGCGCCCGGCCTCATCACCGTCGAAGGTGAAGATCACCTCGCCGTGGGCGCTAGCGTCATCGCCCATCAGCCGCCGGACGATCTTCACGTGCTCCTCGCCGAAGGCGGTACCGCAGGTCGCCACAGCCTGGGTCACACCGGCCAACTGGGCCGCCATCACATCGGTGTAGCCCTCGACGATGACCACGCGCTTGGTCTTGGCGATCGACTTCTTGGCCAGGTCGAGCCCGTAGAGGACCTGGTTCTTGTGATAGAGGGGGGTCTCCGGGGTGTTGAGGTATTTCGGACCCTGATCGTCGGGCAGGATCCGCCGGGCGCCGAAACCGATGACCCGGCCGGAGACATCGCGGATCGGCCAGGTCAGACGACCGCGGAACCGATCGTAGACCCCCCGCTTGCCCTGGACCACCAGACCGGCCTTGAGCATATCGTCGGTGGTGAAACCGCGCCCGGATAGGTGCCGGGTCAGATTGTCCCAGCCGGGCAGGGCGAAGCCCACCCCGTAGGTCTGGCAGGCGGTCAGGTCGAAACCGCGCTCGCTGAGATAGGCCCGGCCGGGTTCGGCCTGGGGTGCCCCCAGGTTCTCCCGGAAGAAGTCCGCGGCGACCTGGTGCATGTCGATCAGGCGCTGCCTGCTCCCCTGTTCGCGCCGGTCGGGACCCTTGCCATCCTCATAGGTCAGCTGCAGTCCGGCCTTCTCGGCCAGCCGTTCGACCGACTCGGTGAAGCTCAGGCCCTCGACCTTCTGCAGGAAGGTGAACACATCACCGGACTCCCCGCACCCAAAGCAGTGGTACAGGCCCATACTGGGGCGCACGTGGAAGCTCGGGGTGCGCTCATCGTGGAACGGGCACAGCCCCTTGAGCGAGTCGACACCCCCGCTGCGCAGGCTCACATGGTCACCGACCACCTCGTCGATGCGCGTGCGGGCGCGGACCTCGTCGATGTCCTCGCGCCGGATCAATCCCGGCATGTGCACTCCTTCCGCGCTCGCGCGCCCCGTTCCATTCCCCGCAGACCCCACCGCGCCCCGGCGCGGCTCACAACAGGCTGCCGGTGTCGTTCTGCATCGTGTGGTAGTGCGCCCAGGCCGAATGATCGGTCAGGGTCGCCACCTGGTCGACGACCACCCGCAGCCGCCCGGCGTCGTCCGCGGCGTCCCGATGGTCGAGGAAGAACATCCTGTCCATCGCCTCCGGGCGCTCCGCGAAGTACTCGCACAGCTGCCCGATGACCCGTGCCTGGATCCGCTGCAGCCGCAGGCGGTCCTGGGCGACCATGACGGTCACGGTGGCCAGCCCCTTGAGCACCGCGATCTCGATCCTGGTGTCGTCTGGAACGATCAGCCGGCCGTCGTAGCGGCCCAGCGGCTCCCAGCCGTAGACCGCGTGGGTCGCGGCCTCCGCGGCACCGGCGAACCGTCCGATCAGCTGGCTGGTCATATGCTTGAGCGCTGCCTGGGCGCGGCGGGAGCCGTCGAACTCGCCGTGGGGCCAATACGGTTGCGCGCGCAGCCGTTCGAGCGCCGCCAGCAGTGGGGCGTCCTCGATCTGGGGCAGATACCACTGCCTGGTGATGTCGAGCAGACCGGCCAGGGCATGATCGTTGCGGTAGGCGTCCAGGTCGAGGAAGCCCGAGTTGATCGCGTCCTCGACGTCGTGCACCGAATAGGAGATGTCGTCGGCCAGATCCATCAACTGGGCCTCGATGCACCTGCGCCCATCGTCGCGCCCCGCGCGGACGAAGTCGAAGACCTCCCGATCGTCGGCGTAGACGCCGAACTTCCTGATCGTCGCACTGGCGGTATCCGGCGTGGGCGCCGCGGAGCGCGGCCAGGGATATTTGATGCACGCGTCGAGGGTGGCGCGCGTCAGGTTGAGGCCGGCGGGCCGGCCGCCGGAGCCGAGCACCTTGGGTTCGAGCCGGGAGAGAACGCGCAGCGTCTGCGCATTGCCCTCGAATCCGCCGATGTCGCGGGCGATCTCGTCGAGCACCGCTTCGCCGTTGTGGCCGAAGGGCGGGTGTCCCAGGTCGTGGGCCAGGCAGGCGGCGTCGACGACATCGGGATCGCTGCCCAGGTAGCGGGCGAGTTCGCGGCCCACCTGTGCCACCTCGAGTGAATGGGTCAGGCGGGTGCGCACGAAGTCGTCACTGCCCGGCGAGACCACCTGGGTCTTCGCGCCCAGCCGACGCAGGCCCGAGGAGTGCAGGACGCGCGCCCGGTCCCGTTGGAACGCGGAGCGGCGCGGACTCTTCTGCGGTTCGTGGACCCAGCGCGCCCGGTCGTCAAGGCTGTAGCCCGCCACGCCCTGGGGCAGGGCGCCCGGCATCGCGGTCATCCCTCAGCCCCCCGAAACGTCGAGTTCGGCCTCGGCCAGGTCGGCCCGGTGCTCCTCGTGCAGGGTCCGGGAGTCCAGCCATCCTTCGGGCAGGTGCGGCTTCTTCGCCCGCGAGGTCCGCCCGCGCGAACCCTCGGCGTCGGCACCCGGATAGGGGGCATCGAGGTCGAGGCGCTGCAACAGGCCGCGCAGCTCGTCCAGCGAGGACACCTTGGCCAGCTGCGAGCGCAGCTCCCCACCGACCGGGTAGCCCTTGAAGTACCAGGCGATGTGCTTGCGCAGATCGCGCACTCCCATGAATTCGTCCTGGTAGTGCTCCATCAGGTAGACGCCGTGCCGGTAGACGGTCTCGGCGACCATCCGCAGATCGGGGCGGATCCGCTGTTCGGAACCGCGCAGGGCATAGGCCAGATCGCCGAACAGCCAGGGTCGGCCCATGCAGCCGCGGCCCACCACGACGCCATCGCAACCGGTTTCGGCCATCATCGCCCGGGCGTCCTCGGCGGCGAAGATATCGCCATTGCCCAGGACCGGCACCCGGTCGCCGATGAGGTCCTTGAGGCGTGCGATCGCCTCCCAGTCGGCGTGGCCGGAGTACAGGTCGGCGGTGGTCCGCCCGTGCAGGGTGATGGCCGCGACCCCGGCCTCGGCGGCGATCGGGCCGGCCTCCAGGTAGGTCAGATGGTCCGCGTCGATTCCCTTGCGCATCTTGACGGTCACCGGTACATCGCGGCGGGAGGCCTCGCGCACGGCCGTGGTGACGATATCGGTGAACAGGTCGAGCTTCCACGGCAGGGCGGACCCGCCGCCCTTGCGGGTGACCTTGGGGACCGGGCAGCCGAAGTTCAGGTCGATGTGGTCGGCCCTGTCCTCCTCGACGACCAGCCGCACCGCCTGGCCGATGGTCTTCGCATCGACTCCGTAGAGCTGAATCGAGCGCGGGGTTTCGAAGGGCTCGTGGTGGATCATCCGCATCGTCTTGGGATTGCGTTCGACCAGGGCGCGGGTCGTGACCATTTCGGTGACGTAGAGGCCGGCTCCGTA
Organism: Brevibacterium sp. 91QC2O2; assembly: GCF_024580695.1. NCBI lineage: Bacteria > Bacillati > Actinomycetota > Actinomycetes > Micrococcales > Brevibacteriaceae > Brevibacterium > Brevibacterium sp. 91QC2O2. The sequence continues at coordinate 353,105 of NZ_JANIJY010000001.1, forward strand.
CTCCCGACACAGCCTGCGGAAAGCGGTATTGGTGATGCCGGCCATTGGTGCCAGGACGACGGGAGAGCTCAGCTCGATGTTCCCGATGCGCAAGGCCGGTTGCCGTCCGGGCGCGGCGGCCCCGGAGGATGCTTCGATGGTCTGATACGAGGTGGTCACACCCCCATTATCCACCGCGCGTCAAATGCCCGTCTTAGTATGCGGATGAATCGCCGTACCAGCATTCGGACGGCGCCGTGAGCGGTCGGCGAGACGAACGTAGATTGATCGAAATCCTCCGCCGCATATCCCTTTTAGCAAGGAGTCCCTATGACAAGCGCACCCTCTGCGCTGACCACGTCCGACCGGATCTCGGCCGGCCACATGATGATCAAGGCCCTCGAGGCCCACGGAGTCGAGCGCGTCTTTGTCGTCCCCGGCGAAAGCTACCTCGACATGCTCGATGGGCTCTACGACTCCTCGATCGAAGCGGTTGTGTGCCGGCACGAGGGAGGAGCGGCCTATATGGCGGAGGCCGTCGGCAAGCTCACAGACACCCCCGGGGTGGCGATGGTCACCAGGGGCCCCGGGGCCGCGAACGCTCATGTGGGCCTGCACACCGCCTGGCAGGATTCGACCGCCATGGTGCTCTTCGTCGGGCTCATCCCCTTCGAACACCGGGAGAAGGAGGCCTTCCAGGAATTCGATCCGAAGGCCTGGTTCGAGACCGGCGCCAAGCGCGTGATGGTCCTGGACCATCCGGAGCGCGCCAGCGAGATCGTTGCCGAGGCTATGTTCGCAGCGCAGTCGGGACGGCCGGGACCGGTGGTCGTCGGCGTCCCCGAGGACATTCTGCGGATGGGCAACGACGGAGTCATCCACCCCACCATCCCGGTGGCCGAGGGCGGAATGACCGTGGATGACTGGAAGGCACTCAATGCCTCCCTGTCCAGGGCCGAGCGGCCCCTGTTCGTCTTCGGCGGCAACGATTGGGATACGGACACCGCACAGGACTTCACCGCCTGGCTCGAAACCCACAATCTGCCGGCGGCCGCCGAATGGCGCTGTGAGGGCACGGTCCCCTTCGACTCCCCCAGCTATGTCGGTCCGCTGGGCTACGGCCGGCCCAAGCAGACCAGGCGGCTCTTGGACGACTCGGACCTGTTGGTCTTCGTCGGCACGGTTCCCGGTGACGTCGTGACCGACGGGTTCCGCAACCGGCAGGCCTGGGACAAGGAGAACTTCATCGTCACCATCGACCCGGCGCTGCGCGGTCGGTCGGGCCCGGTGACCAAGCAGATCGTCGCCAAGCCGGCCTCCTTCGTCCGCGATCTGGTCAGGATGGACCTGCCGGTCCAGAACTCCTGGCGGGAATGGACCTCGGGGCTGCGCGCCGAACAGCAGGTCTTCGCCTCCCTGCCCGATGCCTCGACCGCGGGGCCGGCGACCATGGACGCCCTGATGGCGCACCTGGTGCCGCGCCTGGACGCCGATGCGATGGTCACCTTCGGTGCCGGCGAGCACACCAACTGGGCACACCGGTATTTCCCGACCCGCGGCTACGCCTCGATGATCTCGGCGCGCAATGGCTCCATGGGGTATTCGATCCCCTCGGCCGTGGCCGCCTCCCTGCTGTATCCCGAGCGCCAGGTGATCTCGATCGCCGGCGATGGGGAGTTCCTGATGAACGGGCAGGAACTGGCAACGGCTTCCCAGTACGGTGCCCACCCGCTGGTCGTGCTCATGGACAACCAGGAGTACGGCACGATCCGCACCCACCAGGAACGCGAGTATCCGCACCGGGTCTCCGGGACTCAGCTGCACAATCCTGACTTCGCCAAGCTGGCCGAGGCCTACGGCGCCGTCGGGATCCGCATCGAGCACAATGCCGACCTGCCCGCCGCACTCGACACCGCCTTTGCGACGATCGCCGAAGGACGCACCGCGCTCATCCACCTCGTCGTAGCCCAGCGGCAGAAGGCCTACTGAGCGCCGGTGGGACAGCGCGGCCCCGGTACGCCTGAACTTCAGGCGTACCGGGGCCGCGTCGTTCGCGCCGTGCTCAGCGCACCGCTGTGCCCTTGGCGCTTTCGGTCTTGGCCGCCGTCTTGCGCTGCAGACGGCGTTCAAGCCAACTGGCCAGGCCCGCGATGAGCATGTTGAGAATGATGAACAGGACCGCGCCGACGATGAAGGTCGGCAGCAGGTTCTGATAGTTCCGCCCGATCTGGTTGACCTGGTAGAGCAGGTCCTGATAGGTCACGATATAGCCCAACGCCGAGTCCTTGAGCAGGACGACCACCTGGGCGACGATCGTGGGCATCATCGCGCGGAAGGCCTGCGGCATGAGCACCAGGCGCATTGTCTGGGAATCGCGCAGGCCGATCGACATGGCCGCCTCCCGCTGCCCGCGTGGGACCGCGACGATTCCGGCCCGGATGATCTCCGCGAGCACCATGCCGTTGTACAGCGCCAGACCGCCGACGACGGCGACGAACGGAGTGGTGGAGAACATCAGGTACAGCGCGAAGATGAGCAGCAACACCGGCACGCCGCGGAAGAACTCCAGCAACGCGGTCGCGGGCACCCGGATCCAGGCCCGGCCGGATAGCCGCAGCAGGGCGAAGACCACGCCGATGACCAGGGCCAGCAGAGTCGCGATGACCGCCGCCTTGATCGTCGACCACAGACCCTTGAGCAGTGCCGCCTGGATCACCGAATAGGTGAAGGGGCTCCACTTGGCGCCGGTCAACTGGCCCGCCGCACCGAACCGGTAGACGATATAGGCGATGATCCCCAGGATGGCCAGTGCGGACACGATCGACAGGATGACGTTGTTGCGCCGGCCCTTGGGCCCGGGCGCGTCGAACAGCACGGTGGTGGGGGCGCTCATCGTACGATCACCCACTTCCTTTCCAGATACGTGAACAGTCTGCCCAGGATGAGCGAGAGCAGCAGATAGGAGACGGCGGTGGCCAGCAGGATCACGATGGTCAGATCGCCGCGCAGCTCGATCGCCCCGCGCATCGCGGAGATGAGTTCGCGGTTGTTGAACCCCGAGGCGATCGAGGTGTTCTTCAACATCGCGATAAGCACACTGCCCAGCGGCGGGATAACGGTGCGAAACGCCTGGGGCAGGACCACGAAGCGCAGCGTCTGGCCGAATTTCAACCCGATCGACCGCGCGGCCTCGGCCTGGCCCACCGGCACCGTGGAGATCCCCGAGCGCAGGGTTTCGGCCACGAAGCACGAGGTGTAGGCGATCAGCGCCACCGTCGCCATGAAGAAGGAATTGATCCCCGCGTCCTTGCTGGCGCGGATCTCCAGGAACGGCAACCCGAAGACGCAGAAGAACATGACCAGGGTCAACGGCGTATTGCGGACGACGTTGACATAGGCTGCGGAGGCCGCGCGCAGGACCGGGGTCGGAGAGACCCGCATGGCGGCGAGTACCGTACCGCCGAGCAGAGCGCCGACGGCGGTGATAAGGAAGAACTTGACGGTTCCCCACACACCCGAGGCGAAGAGGTCGAATAGTGCTGCAGTGTTCACGTCTGACCTTCGGTGTCGATTACGGAAAGGGGCCGTCCCCGGCCGGCCGGAGAGCATGCTCGGCCGGCCGGGGACGGTTCAGGTTGGGCAGTGGGCCTCAGTACCGGTCCACCTTGGGCATCTCCACTCCGTCGGTGGAGCCCAGGGTCGCCTCGAATGCCTGCTTCCAGACCCCGTCGTCCTCGGACTTCTCGATCGCATCGTTGACGGCACCGCGCAGTGCACTGTCGCCCTTTGGCAGGCCCACCCCGTAGGGCTCCTCGGAGAAGGGCTTGCCCACGACCTTGAACTTGCCGTCGGACTGCGCCGCATAGCCGCGCAGGATCGCGTCGTCGGTCGTCACCGCGTCCACCGATCCACTCTCCAGATCCGTCACACACTTGGAGTACGTGTCGTAGGTGACCAGCTGCGCCTTGGGGTAGTCGGATTTGATTCGCTGAGCCGGGGTCGAGCCGTCGACCGAGCAGACCTTCTTGCCGTCGAGGGATTCGGGCCCGGCGATGTCGGAATCGGCCTGGACCAGCAAATCCTGGCCCGCGACGTAGTAGGGACCCGCGAAGTCGACGACCTTCTTGCGCTCGTCGTTGATCGTATAGGTCGCGATCACCAGATCGACCTTCTTGTTCTGCAGGAAGGGTTCGCGATTCGCCGAAACGGTCTCGACCCAGTCGATCTGATCGGGTCCGAAGCCCAGGGACGCGCCGATCATCTTGCCCATCTCGATGTCGAAACCGGCCGGCACGTCCGACCCGGGAGTGACATTGCCCAGGCCGGGCTGGTCCTTCTTCACCCCGATCTTCAGTTTGCCCGCCTTCTTCGCAGCTTCCCAGGTCTTCGATCCGTCCAGCTTGACGTCGTCGGCGACTGTATAGGTGGGGGCGGCCGCGGAGCCGGATGCGCCGCCGGCATCGGGGGTGCCGGACTGGCCGCAGGCGCTCAAACCCAGCAGGGCGATGGCGGTTCCGGCGATGATTGTACTCAGGCGTTTCATCTGTTTCTCCTTCATTGGAATCGGTTGCGGGACGGGGTCGGGCCGATCAGTGGCCGAGGATCTGGGCCAAGAACGTCTGCGCACGCTCCGAGCGAGGATTGGTGAAGAACTCCTCGGGCGTGCCCACCTCCACGATCTGCCCATCGGCCATGAACACCACCCGATCCGCGGCCTTGCGCGCGAACCCCATCTCATGGGTCACCACCACCATCGTCATCCCCTCCTTGGCCAGGCCCACCATCACATCGAGAACCTCGTTGATCATCTCCGGATCCAAAGCCGAGGTCGGCTCATCGAAGAGCATCACCTTCGGCTTCATCGCCAAAGACCGCGCAATCGCCACACGCTGCTGCTGCCCACCGGAGAGCTGCGCGGGATACTTCTGCGCCTGATGATCCACCCCCACCCTGGCCAACAACTCCATCGCCTCGGCCTCGGCCTGCGCCTTCGACAGCCGGCGCACCCGGATCGGACCCAGGGTCACGTTCTCCAGAATCGTCATATGCGCGAACAGATTGAACGACTGGAAGACCATGCCGACCTCCGAGCGCAGATTCGCCAACGCCGCGCCCTCGGCCGGCAGAGGCGCACCATCAACGGAAATCGTGCCCGACTCGATCGTCTCGAGCCGGTTGATCGTCCGGCACAGGGTGGACTTGCCCGACCCCGAGGGCCCGATCACCACCACCACCTCGCCGACATGGATGTCGAGGTTGATGTCGGTCAGGGCATGGAAATCGCCGTAGTACTTCTCAACGTGGTCGATGCTCACAAGGACGGGGCGGGAATCCTGATCACTGGTGGGGGTGTGGTCCATGACACTGATACTAAACCACGTGTGACGGATTTTACAGTTGGAGTACAGGTCGCGTGCAGGCCGGGCACAGACACAGCGGGCCCCGGTATCCCGCTATGGGATACCGGGGCCCGCTGCAGCGTGGCGCCCGCTCAGCAGCCCAGGCCGGCTGCCAGATATGCCTCGACACGGTCCAGGGGAACGCGCTCCTGACTCATATCATCGCGCTTGCGAATCGTCACAGCCGCATCGTCGAGCGAATCGAAGTCGAAGGTGATGCAGTACGGGGTGCCGATCTCATCTTGCCGGCGGTACCGGCGGCCAATCGCGCCCGCGTCGTCGAAGTCGACGTTCCAGCGCCGGCGCAGGCGCGCGGCCAGCTCCTTGGCCTGCGGGGAGAGCCTCTCATTACGCGACAGCGGCAACACCGCGGCCTTGACGGGAGCCAGGCGCGGATCGAGTTTGAGCAGCACACGCTTGTCGACGCCGCCCTTGGTGTTCGGCGCCTCGTCCTCCGTGTAGGCGTCGACGAGGAAGGCCATCATCGAACGGGTCAGGCCGAAGGAGGGCTCGATCACGTACGGGGTGTAGCGCTCATTGGCCTGCTGGTCGAAGTACTGCAGCTTGGCACCGGAGGCCTGGGAGTGATTGTTCAGATCGAAGTCGGTCCGGTTGGCCACACCCATCAGCTCACCCCAGGAGTTGCCCTGGAATCCGAAATCGTATTCGATGTCGATGGTGCCAGCCGAATAATGGGCGCGGTCCTCCTTCGGAACGTCGAAACGGCGCATGTGCTCCGGGTCGATGCCCAGATCCACGAACCACGCCCAGCAGGCCTCGACCCATTCCTTGAAGTACTGCTCGGCCTCATCGGGCTTGGTGAAGAACTCGATCTCCATCTGCTCGAATTCGCGGGTGCGGAAGATGAAGTTACCCGGGGTGATCTCATTGCGGAACGCCTTGCCGATCTGGCCGATGCCGAACGGGGGCTTCTTCCGGGCCGAGGTGACCACGTTGTTGAAGTTCACGAAGATGCCCTGGGCGGTCTCCGGACGCAGGTAGGCCAGGCCGGACCCGTCGTCGACGGCGCCCAGGAAGGTCTTCATCAGGCCGGAGAACTGCTGAGGTTCGGTCCAGGCGCCGGGCTGGCCGGTCTCCGGATCATTGATGTCGGCCAGACCGTTGACCGGCGGATGACCGTGCTTGGCCTCATAGGCCTCGAGCAGGTGGTCGGCGCGGTAGCGCTTGTGGGTGTGCAGGGATTCGACCAGCGGATCGACGAAGGTCTCGACGTGCCCGGAGGCCTGCCACACCTCCTTGGGCAGAATGACCGAGGAGTCCAGGCCGACCATATCGGCGCGCCCGCGCACGAAGGTCTGCCACCAGTTCGCCTTGATGTTCTCCTTGAGCTCGACGCCCAATGGGCCGTAGTCCCACGCGGACCGGGAACCGCCGTAGATCTCCCCCGCCTGGAAGACGAAGCCACGCCGCTTCGCCAGGGTGATGACGGAATCCAACTTCGATGCCACGAATTTCTCCTCATGTCACGCTGCGGCCTGGCTGGCCGCACGCAGGTTCTCCCCAAGCCTACCGAAGAACCCACTGTGAGTTAGAACGCCCCCGAACGGGGCCCATCGGCGCAGGGCCCCGTGTAGACTTATCGGAGCACCCAAACCTATCCCGGGAACCCCGTCGTTTCGAAGCCGTCGCCCCTTGCGCGACCGGATCATCCGGCTGTTCCGATATAAAGGCCCCTTGTGCGTTGATGAGTGCACGCCGGCCTGTAGGTGATTTAAGGTCGGTCGCCAATCCAGTTCACTGCGACCAAGTGTGTGATGCGTTCAACGCCTGACGAAGGGTTCTTCATGAACACCACGGAAACAGCCGCGCCCGAAATCCCGGACACCGCGGAAACCACCACCCCCGAGGCCGGCACCCGGTTCGCCGATTTCGACCTGGCCGCGCCCATTCAGCGCGCGGTCGAGGACCTCGGGTACGAAACCCCCTCCGCGATCCAGGAGGAGACGATTCCGCTGCTGCTCGACGGCCGCGACGTCATCGGCCTGGCACAGACCGGCACCGGCAAGACCGCCGCGTTCGCTCTGCCCCTGCTGTCCGACTTGGCCAAGCAGGGTCCCTCGCCCGAGGGTCCGCGCGGCCTGATCCTGGCCCCCACCCGTGAGCTCGCACTCCAGGTGGCTGAGGCCCTGACCAGCTTCGCGAACCATCTGGCCGATTTCTCGGTCCTGCCGATCTACGGTGGTCAGTCCTACGGCCCGCAGCTGGCGGGCCTCAAGCGCGGCGCCCAGGTCGTCGTCGGCACACCCGGCCGTGTCATCGACCACCTGAAGAAGGGATCCCTGCGTTTGGGCGCCCTGCGCCACCTGGTGCTCGACGAGGCCGATGAGATGCTCAAGATGGGCTTCCAGGAGGACATCGAGGAGATCTTCGACCAGAAGCCCGAGGACACCCAGGTCGCGCTGTTCTCCGCCACGATGCCCCGCTCGATCCACCGGATCGCAGGGCAGTACCTCAACGATCCCGCCGAGGTCAGGGTCAAGTCGAAGACGACGACCGGGGCGAACATCCGCCAGCGCTACCTGACGGTGATGCACAGCCACAAGCTCGACGCCCTGACCCGGATCCTCGAGGTCGAGGAATACGACGGCATCATCATGTTCGTGCGCACCAAGCAGGAGACCGAGGAGCTGGCTGAGAAACTGCGCGCCAGGGGCTTCCGAGCCTCGGCCATCAACGGCGACATCCCCCAGCAGGCCCGTGAGCGCACCGTCGAGCAACTGCGCGACGGCAAGATCGACATCCTCGTCGCAACCGACGTCGCAGCCCGTGGCCTCGACGTGGAGCGAATCTCGCTGGTCGTGAACTACGACGTGCCCCACGACACCGAATCCTATGTTCACCGGATCGGCCGGACCGGCCGCGCCGGGCGCTCCGGCGAGGCGATCCTGTTCGTCACCCCGCGTGAGGATCGGATGTTGCGCCAGATCGAGAAGGCCACCAGGCAGAAGGTCGAACCGTTGGTCCTGCCGACGGTCGAAGAACTGACCAACACCCGCGTCGAGAAGTTCAAGACCCGGATCAACGACGCCCTGACCACTCAGGATCTCACCGAGGTGCGCCCCGTGATCGAGGCCTTCGAGCGCGAACACGATGTGGACGCTCGGGAGATCGCCGCTGCACTGGCCGTGCTGGTGCTCGACGGGGAGAAGCTCACCGCCGAACCTCTGCCGGAACCGCGCGGACGCAAGGACCGTGACCGCGGCGGCGAGCGGGGCGGCCGTGACCGCGGGCCGCGGCCCGGCATGCGGACCTACCGGATCGCGGTGGGCCGCAACGACCGGGTCTCCCCCGGGGCGATCGTCGGCGCGATCGCCAATGAGGGAGGACTGGGCTCCGGCCAGATCGGCCACATCGACATCCGCTCGAACCACACACTGGTCGATCTGCCCGAGGACCTGGGCCAGAACGTGTTCGACCGGCTGGAGAACACCCGCATCCAGAACCGCCGGATCGACCTGCGGGTGGACGCGGGCCGCCCGGGCCGCCCGTTCAAGAAGCGCACGGGCGATCGCGGACCCGGTGAGGGCCGCTCGTTCAAGAGCGACCGGGGCGAGCGGGACTTCCGCCGCGACGACCGTGGCGGTTACGACCGTGGCTCACGCGGCTACGACCGCGGTGGTCGCGGCAACCGGGACTTCCAGGGCGGCAAGCGCGATGGCGGCGGTTTTAAGAAGAACGGCCGCAAGTACTGAGTCCGGTCTGACACAATGAGGCCATGACCTCACCAGACGGCCCACCCGCACGACCCCTGCTGCAGCAGAACACACTTGTGATGCAGCAGGTCACGGGGTTCATGAGCAATGATTTCGGCATTGTGAATCCCCAGGGCGTGCAGGTGGGCCGTGTGCACACCATCGGGTCCGGTGCCAAGCGCTTCTTCATGGGCTCCCGCGAATTCCAGCTGTTCGACGCCGACGGTGGCTATCTGTTGGGCATCAAGGATCTCGTCACCTTCGGCCGCGACCGCTGGGAACTGCGCGACACCGCAGGCGCTCCCCTGGCCGATATCGTGCGTCGGTTCACCTTCTTCATGAAGAAGATCGATGTGCAGGTCGTAGACGGCCCCCTACTGCAGGTGCAGGCCGCCGATATCTTCGACTTCGGCTTCGGTATCACTGCGGATGGGGTGGAGATCGCCCGGACCTCTCGACAATGGGCGGGCGTGGGCAATACCCTGCTGGGCCGCGACCGCTATGTGTTGAACTTCCGGCCCGATGTCCGCCCGCGCGACCGGGTGGCCATCATCGGCGCGATGATCGCCCTTGACCTGATGAGGCAGAAGGACCAGTCGAGCTGAGTCTCAGGCTTTCCCCGGCCTGTCCACTGCGGCGCCGAACCGGCGGTCGCGCCTGGCGTACTCCTCGATCGCCGCCCACAGCGTGCGCCGGTCGACATCGGGCCAGAGCACGTCCTGGAAGACCATTTCAGCATAGGCCGACTGCCACAGCAGGAAGTTCGATGTGCGCTGTTCCCCCGAGGACCGCAGGAACAGGTCCACATCCGGGACCTCGGGGGCATACAGGCGGGCGGCCACGGAGCGGTCGGTGATCTTGCCCGGTTTCAGCCTGCCAGCGGCGACGTCGGCGGCGATCGCGTTGACGGCGTCGACGATCTCCGAACGTCCTCCGTAGTTCACGCAGAATTGCAGAGTCAGGCCGGTATTGTGCTTGGTCGTCTCCTGTGCATATTCCAGTTCCCTGATCACCGAGGACCACAGTCGGCCCCGCCGGCCGGCCCAGACGATGCGCACACCCAGTTCGTTGAGCTCGTCCCGGCGCCGGTGGATGACATCGCGGTTGAAGCCCATGAGGAAACGGACCTCTTCGGGTGAGCGCTTCCAGTTCTCCGTGGAGAAGGCATAGGCGGACAGGTAGTCGACGCCGATCTCGATGGCGCCGTGGATGACGTCGAGCAGGCTCGCCTCGCCGGCCCTGTGGCCCTCGGTTCTGGGCAGCCCCCGGTCATTGGCCCAGCGGCCGTTGCCGTCCATCACAACGGCCACATGACGCGGCACGAACTTCGCGGGGATGCGCGGGGGCCGGGCTCCGGAGGGATGGGGTGGTGGGGCCGGATAGGATTTCTTCACCCGGCCAGTGTATCCGTCCGACTCGCAGCCAGGTCGAGGATGTCCCGGCCCACCCTGCTGCGCCCCTGTTCCAGCAACCCCAGGGAGCGCACATGGCGTTCCAGATGCCACTGCACATGCGCCGAGACGACACGGGATCCCTGCACGGCTGTGCCCATATCGGAGCCGTCCGCAGTGGCCCAGTCACCTGCCAGCAGCGCGCCGAGGTGGACCAGCACATCGGAACCCGGCAGCAGCACTCCGTGCTGCGCGCCGGCCCGGCAGTCCGGACACAGGGCACCGCCGGCCGCCGGGGAGAAAGCGCGGTGGGGCCCTGGCGCCCCGCAGACGGCACAGTCGATGAGGCTGGGGGCCCAACCGGCGATCGCCACGGCCCGCAACAGGTAGGCGTCCAGGGACAGCCGGGGGGCGTGTTCACCCTTGCACAGGGAGCGCACCGCCGATACCGCCAACAGGTACTGGTTGCGGGGACGCGGTTCCGTCTCCGTGAGTCGCAGTGCCGTCTCCGCGAGCACACAGGCCGCCTGGTAGGTGTCGTAATCGGCCACGATGGCACGGCCGAAGGGCTCGATCAGCTCGACCTGGGTGACGGTATCGAGGTTGCGGCCGATATGGCACTGTAGGTCCACGAGCATAAAGGGCTCGAGGCGCGAACCGAACCGGCTCTTCGTCTTGCGCACGCCCTTGGCCACGGCCCGTACGAGGCCGTGGTCGCGGGTCAGCACGCTGACGATGCGGTCGGCCTCCCCCAGTTTCTGTGTGGTCAGGACGAGGCCGGTATCCCTGTAGTACTTCATCATGGGACATTATCCTCCCCCGCACTGACATGGGGCTGCACACCGTGGTGTGCAGCCCCATGTCAGTGCGGGTCCGGGAGGCTTCAGGCCCCTTCGCGTTCCGCGCGGTTGACCGCGGAGATGATGGCCTTCAGCGAGGCCTTCGTGGTGTTCTCGTGGATCCCGGCGCCCCACAGCACCCGGTCGCCCACGGCCAGTTCGATATAGGCCGCGCCCTGGGTGTCGGCGCCGGTACCCACCGCGTGTTCGGTGTAGTCCTGCAGGCGGATGTCCAGGTCGAAGTTGTCGTTGAGGATGTTGACCATCGCGCTGATCGGACCGGTGCCACGGCCCTCGAAGGTGCGTTCCTGCCCGTCGACGAGCATGTCGACCTGCAGGATCTCCCGATTCCTACCCGATTCGGTGTCGTCCTCGTGCGTCGATTCGGTGCGCAGCGCCAGCGCCCTGAACCTGCCCCAGCGGTTGTCCTGCTCGTCCGCGGGCAGGTATTCGTCGCTGAACAGCTTCCACAGGGCCGGGGCTGTGACCTCGCCGCCGGATTCCGTATGGCCCTGGACCACCTTGGAGAATTCCACCTGCATGCGCCGTGGCATGTCCAGGCCGAACTCGCTGTGCATCAGATAGGTCACGCCACCCTTGCCGGACTGCGAATTGACACGGATGATCGCCTCGTAGCTGCGCCCCAAGTCCTTCGGGTCCACCGGCAGATAGGGCATATCCCATTCCATCTCGGCGATCGGGATACCGGCTGCGGCCGCACGCGCCTCACGGTCGGCGAATGCTTTGTTGATCGCGTCCTGGTGCGAACCGGAGAACGAGGTGAAGACCAGATCACCGCCGTAGGGGTGGCGTTCATGGACCCCGATCTGGTTGCAGTATTCGACGGTGTGGATGACCTCGTTGATATCGCTGAAGTCCAGTTCCGGGTCGACTCCCTGCGTGTACAGGTTCATCGCGACCGTCACCAGGTCCAGATTGCCCGTGCGCTCACCGTTGCCGAACAGGCAGCCTTCGACGCGATCGGCGCCTGCCATCATGCCCAGCTCCGCAGCGGCGACCCCTGTCCCGCGGTCATTGTGCGGGTGCAGCGAGACCGCCACATCGTCGCGGTAGGGCATATTGCGGCAGAACCACTCGACATGGTCGGCATAGGTGTTCGGGGTGCCGCGCTCAACGGTGGCCGGCAGGTTGACGACGGTCTCGCGACCGGCGGTCGGCTGCCACATGTCCAGCACATTGCCCACGACGTCGAGCGCGAACTCCGGTTCCGTATCGACCCAGATCTCCGGGGAGTACTGGTAGCCGAAGTTCGCATCCGACAGCAGGGATTCCGCGTGCTTCATCACGGCCTGGGTTCCGCGCAGTGCGATGTCGCGGGTCTGATCGTAACCGTCCCCGTCGAAGCCGAAGACCACCTTGCGGAACACGGGTGCGGTGGCGTTGTACATGTGGACGGTGGGGTTCTTGGCGCCCACCAGGGATTCCACCGTGCGCTCGATCAGGTCTTCGCGGGCTTGGGTCAGCACCGAGATGCGGACATCGTCGGGGATCGCGTCCTCTTCGATGATCTGGCGGACGAAGTCGAAATCGGGCTGGCTGGCGGCGGGGAATCCGACCTCGATCTCCTTGAATCCCAGCTTGACCAGCAGATCGAACATCTTGCGCTTGCGTTCGGTCGTCATGGGATCGATGAGCGCCTGATTACCGTCGCGCAGGTCGGTCGACAGCCAGCGTGGGGCCTTGTTCAGTCGCTTGTCCGGCCAGGTGCGATCGTGCATGTCCAGCTGAATCCGGTCGAAGTACGACTTGTACTTCTTGAAGGGCATGGGGCTGGGCTTCTGTAAATCGACCACGGGATGACTCCTTAGAAATCCTTGGAAAATGTCTGGCGACCCCATTGGGGGCCGGAAGCGACCGGCAGCGCAGACTCCGCGGTGAGGATCCGGCCTCTTTCAGGCCTCACCGCGGCAACTAAGGAGGAGCATGCCCCGAAATGTCATACTCCAACCGTAGACCCGCCCGACACCGATCGACAATCCGTGTCACATTGTGGGAAAACGTCCGGCCTCAGCGCTTCCAGCCGATCCCGGCCTGGGCCACCGAGAATCCCCTGCCCGATTCGGTGGCGTAGCAGGAGACACCCGTCTGCGAGGAGGTGCACTTCATCCCGGATTTCGTGATCGAGTCGTCATAGCCGAGTTCGGATCCGCCCGAGGGCATGGAGGTGTCGTGGCAGTTGAATCCGACCTCGGCGTCGGTGGCGACGAGCACTTTGCCGTAGTTGGCGGCCTGGCACTGTTCGGGCGCTTCATCCGGGGTGAACTGCACGGTGTTGATCAGACAGCGGGCGTAGGAATCCCCGATCTCGCAGGTGATGTTCCCGCTGGGAGAGTGGAAACTCGTCAGGTCCGCCGGCTTGTCGACGTCCTGCCCCTCGTCCGGCGCACCGAGGCCGCCCTCATCGGACTGCCCCGCGTTCTCGTCGTCACCGGCTGCCGGGGCCTGCGCGCTGGGGGCGGTGCCCGCGGAATCCGAACCGCGGGCAGAGCCCAGGGAGTCGACTGCGATGAAACCGACGACGCCGAGCACCACCACAGCGGCCAGGGCGATCAGGGCGATTGCGAAACCGGGCAGCCGCCTCTTCTGCGGTCCACCGGAGCCACCGGTCGGCGTACCACCACCCGGCGGCACCGGGCCGCCGGGCCCCGCCGGCTGAGCCGGTGCGGGATACTGCGGGCCGGGCCACTGTCCCTCGGGCTGCTGTGGGGGCCGTTGGGGTACCTCGTAGCGGGCTGCGGGCACAGCATCCGCCCACCCGGGACGGCCCTGCGATCCCACTGCGGGCTCCGCCGGATCCGTCCGGGGCAGCGCCTGTGTCGGTTCCCCGGCCGCGGCCGGGGAATTGAAGTTCAGGTACCCCGACTGCTGTCCCGAGTCCTGGGGCTGCGATGGACGGGGGGAATTGGGCGCTTGACTCATATGGGTCATTCTACCGAGTCCTCCGGCTCGCCCGATGATACCGTCAGTGCCCCGGCCCGACCCGGTCCATGACAAAATGGGGTCATGAGGTTCAAGCACGTGCACACATTCTCCGGAGTAGCACTGGCCGCGTGCGTCCTCGCGGGCGCCACCGCCGTGTCGGGTCCGGCCGCCGCAGCCGATCTCGCCGCACCCACCGTCCGCTCCCCCGACGACCTGCCGGCGCCCCAGGTGCGCAGGGCGACTCCCCTTCCGAAGGCATCCCCCAGCGCCGAGGAGCGCTCACAAGCGGGCTCGGCCACTCCGGCGCTGCCAGGAGTCGGCCCGCAGCATATGGCGGACCTACCGGCGGACACCACCCAGGTCCTGATCGCCTCGACCCCCAAAACGGGCGACGACGACGCCCGGATCGCCTTCTACACCCTGGACGACGGCCGTTGGAGGGAAGAACGGTCATTCAAGGGGCACAATGCGGTCAAGGGCTGGACAGACACGAGCAAGAAGCGGGAGGGTGACCTGCGGACTCCAGCTGGGGTGTTCGCGTTGACCGATGCCGGCGGCTACCTGCCCGACCCCGGGACGAAGATGCCCTATACCCGGGACCGCAGCCTGAAGAACGGGGCGGCCGGCGCCTACGGACCGCGCTATGCCAATGTCTTCGACTATGTGCTGGCCATCAACTACAACCGCAAGACCGGAGTCTCGCCGAACGAAAAGACCCGACCCCAGGGGTGGGACAAGGGCGGCGGCATCTGGTTGCACCTGGACCACGACGACGGCACCCACGGCTGTGTGACACTCAAACGGGCCGATCTCAAGTGGGTCCTGCGCCAGCTCGATCCGCAGGCTTCACCCCAGATCATCATGGGCGCCGCCCCGGACATCGCGAAATGAGCGCCGCCGCTCCTCTGCATATGTTGTTCGACGCCACCGGGCACCTCCCCGCCGGCGCCATCCCGCCGGCCGTCGGCGAACCACTGCTCAGCGGGCTCTACGACTCCGGCGCCTTCGGCGAACACACGCCGGGCCTCCGGGTGCAGGCGAATATGGTCGCGACCGTCGACGGACGCATCTCCGGCGCCGACGGCCTTTCCGGCACCATTTCCACGCCGGCGGATAAGCGGGTCTTCTCCGTACTCCGGGCCCTGGCCTCGGCAGTGGTGGTGGGCGCCGGCACAGTGCGCGCCGAACGCTATACCCGACTCAGCGCCAAGCCCGCCTTCGCAGCGGCCAGGGCGGGCCGCGGGCAGGAACCGTGCCCCACTCTGGTCATCGTCTCCGACTCCGGGCGCGTCGACATCGACCGGCTCGATTCGGCCGGGACCTCCCCCGTCATCGTGCACACGGGACCCACCGCGACTACGGGGATCCTGCGGGACCTGCGCGCGGCCTTCGGGGACGACCACGTCATCTCCCACACCTGCCCCGTGGAACCGGCACAGGTCCTGGCTGATCTGCGCGAGCGCGGTCTGACCCGCGTCCTGACCGAGGGAGGGCCGGGCCTGCTGGGCCAGTGGGTGGCCCAGCGCGCTGTCGACGAACTGTGCCTGACAGTCTCCCCTCTGCTGCTCGGGGCTCCCGCCCAGAGCATCCTGGGCGATACCCGACTGCCCCGAGCGGTACCCACGGTGCCGCGGTCCCTCATCGGCGACGCCGCAGGTCTGATCTGCCGCTTCGGACTGGACTAGAGGACCCGGGTCTCCAAGAAGTTCGCGACATCGTCGTTCCAGCGCTCGGGATCGACGTTGTACTCCTTGGTGTGCCTGGCTCCTGCGTAGGAGGGCATGGTGACCAGGTCGGACCGCACCCGGGCCAGCGCGTGCGAGGGCCCCGACGGCACGAACTCGTCGTCATCGGAATGGATCAGCAGGACCTCTTTGTCCAGTTCCCTGGCCCGCTTGACCCAGTCCAGGCGGTCCAGGTTCACCGGGGTGTCCAGGCCGGTGATCCGACGCGCCCAGGGGCGGGTGATCATCGCCAGGGTCAAGCGGGCGATGGGCGTGGGCAGGAAGTTCTCCTTCGCCTGGTGGTCGAGCACGTCGTACCAGTCGACGACCGGACCGTCCAGAATCAGCGCCGCGATGTCCTCGCGGTGGGCACCACGGGCGGCGGCCTGGAACACGATGGCCCCGCCCATCGACCAGCCGATCAGCACAACGCGCTTGGCCCCGTTGTCCAGGGCATAGGCGATCGCGGCATCGACGTCGCGCCACTCGGTGTCGCCGAGTCCGTAGCGCTGTCCCGTGCCCGTGCGCAGCTCCGCGTCATTGCGATACGACATCGCCAGGGCGGGGATGCCCAGCTGATCGAGCACGGGTGCCGCGCGCAGCCCCTCGGCTCTGGTGCCACCGCGCCCGTGGACGAGGATCGCCCAGGTGTCGCGCGGTTCCCCGGCGTTGGTGGGCAGGTACCAGGTCGGCAGGACACCCGCATCGCTTTCGATCTGCACTTCGGCGTAGGGCAGGTCGAGCACATCGGGGTGGGAGTACACGGTGCCGCTCATCCGGCCCCACCTGGCGCTGCGCAGGTCGCCCGAGTCGATGCCGAGCACGCGCCGCGAAACGGTCCGGGAGACGGGATCGTATTCCTCGATCGCGCCGATCCTGGCATGGCCGTGGCCGGCGTCGAAGAACAGCCCGTACACACCGGGCGCCAGGGTCTCCTCTGTCGCCGAGAGCTGCACCCGCATATCGTCACCCAGACCGGAGACGTGGAGGATCTCCACTTTCTCCGGCGCCAGTTCGGGGATGACGATCCGGCGGGCGAAATAGGCCGCCAGGCCCGATGAGGCAATGGACACCACCGCAGCGGCCCCTGCACCCAGCCCGAGGGCCAACAGCCCGGTCCGCACGATCCCGGTCTTCACGCTCGTTGCCATAACCCGCTTCCCTCTCCTCGTGCCTCTATCGTATCCATCGGAACCGGGCCCCGACAGCAGGCGCGACCGGTACGCTGGGGAATTGCGCCACCGCATGTGGTGTTGGACTCAGCGGCACACCGATTTCGAATAGGAAGTGGACTCATGGACAAGCAGGCCGGCACACCGGCGGACACCCGCAGCGAGGTGCAGTGGCAGCAGATACTCGCTCCGGACGAATACGCGGTGCTGCGCCAGGGAGCGACCGAACGGCCGTACACCGGCCAGTACACCGAGGTCTTCACCCGTGGCACCTACCGGTGCAGGGCCTGTGATGCCGCACTGTTCTCATCCGATACGAAGTTCCCCGCCCACTGCGGCTGGCCCGCGTTCTTCGCGCCCCTGGCCCGCGAGACGGTCGTCTACATCCGCGATGAGTCCATGGGCATGGAACGCGTCGAGGTGCGCTGTGCGAACTGCGGGTCACACCTGGGACACGTCTTCCATGGCGAGGGCTACGGCACGCCGACCGATGACCGTTACTGCATCAACTCGATCAGCCTGGTGCTCGACGAGGCGACCGGCCCGGCCGCCGCCACACCACCGGAGGACGAAGAATGACGACTGAGCCCGCAACCGAATCCGCCGCCGGCGTCGCGGCCTCCGCCCAACACCTGATCACCCGGGCCTTCCCCGAGCTCACCGGCACCGAGCTCTACGGGCTGCTGCAGCTGCGCAGCCAGGTCTTCGTCGTCGAACAGGACTGCGTCTTCCTGGACCTGGACGGCGTGGATATGCTGCCTGACACCATCCACGCGTTCATCCCGGCACCCGCCTTCGGCCTACCCGAGGTCCGGCCGATGGTCGATTCGCACGGCGCGCCGGCCGGCCTGTGCGCGATGCCGGCCGCCTATGCCCGCGTCCTGCCGGCGGGTTTCATCGACGGTCCGGCCGGCGAACCCGCCTCGCGCAGTATCGGACGGGTCGTGACCGATCCGGGCATCCGCGGCAAGCGCCTGGGCTCGACGCTGATGCGCTCCCTGGTGGCCCGGTTCGGACCCGAGACCGTGCTGACACTCAACGGGCAGTCCCATCTGCGGGGGTTCTACGAAACCTTCGGTTTCACGGTCTCCGGTGACGAGTTCATCGAGGACGGCATCCCGCATCTGCCGATGCGCAGGCCCCGCGGCTGAACCGGCTCCTCCACGCCGAACAGCGCCGCCGCACCCCTTATCGGGGTGCGGCGGCGCTGTTGTTGCTGGGCCGAAACCGCCGGAGTCTGCTGCGGGCGGCTCAGCGCCAACCGGTGACGATGTCCTCGAGCGGCTTGAGGGGACCGGTGAAGAACGGGATCTCCTCGCGGACGTGGCGGCGGGCCTCGGTGGCCCGCAGATCGCGCATCAGATCGACGATGCGGTCCAGGCTCTCGGCCTCGAAGGCCAGCAGCCATTCGTAGTCGCCCAGGCCGAAGCTGGCGATGGTGTTGGCCTTGATGTCCTTGTAGCCGGCTGCCGCGATTCCGTGGTCGCGCAGCATGGTGCTGCGTTCGGCGGGATCCAGCAGGTACCAGTCGTAGGAGCGTACGAACGGGTAGACGCACAGGTACGGATTGGGTTCCGGGTCCGTCAGGAAGGCCGGGACGTGGGACTTGTTGAACTCCGCGGGCCGGTGCATGCCGACGACCGACCACACGGGTTCGAGCACGGCGCCCAGATCGGACTTGCGGAGAATGGAGTTGGCCTCCTGGAGCAGTTCGACACTGGGGGCGTGCCACCAGATCATGAGGTCGGCGTCTGCCCTGGTGACGGACACATCATAGGTGCCGCGGACCACCAGTCCGCGCTCGGCCAGCGCGTCGAGTCCGTTCCTGACTTCGGCGACCAGGGCTGCGCGGTCGGCGTCGCCGATCTCCCCGACAGCCTGGAAGACGGTGTAGGCGACATAGCGGATGTCGGTGTTGGCCTGCTCGATCTGTTCGGGCGTCGGGGCCTTGAAATCGGCCATGGGGTGTTCCTTTCCTCGTCGGATTGCAATGAAGTCGATGTGGAGCGGGGCCTCAGGCGCTCAGCCGGGCGGCCTCGGTGGTGGCGCGCTTGATGCAGGCCGGGATGCCGACCCCGTCGAAGGCCGAGCCGACCAGTCCCAGGCCGGGGATGCCGGCCAGGTCAGCGTCGAGTTCCGCTATGCGTTCCAGATGTCCGGGCAGATACTGTGGCAGGGCCTGGTTCCAGCGTTGGACGCCGGCGTGGACCAGTTCGTCGTGGCGCCCAGTGATCCGCGACCAGTCGGCCACTGCGCGGTCGATCAGTTCCGCATCGGACAGCTCGGACCAGGCCGAGGCCGGATCGCCGTAGCGCCCGATGCTCATCCGCACCACCGCCAGCCCCTCGGGCAGGGAATCGCGCAGCCACGGCCACTTGTTCGAGGCGAAGGTCGAGGCCTTGATGAAGGCCGGTTCCGCCGGCGGCACCAGGAAGCCCGAACCCGTCAGTTCCCCGTCCAGGCACAGCACCGTGTTCACCAGTGCCGAATTCGCATAGGGGATGGCGCCGAGCCTGCCCGCGATGCGTTCGGCCGCCGGTTCGTCCATGGCCCGCAGCAGCCCGGCCGCCGCATAGGCCGGCACCGCCAGGACCAGGTTGGCTGCGCTCATGGGGTGCCCGCCTGCCGTCGTCACGGACCAGCCGTTCTCACTCCGGGCGATCTGTTCGACCTCAGTGGCGGTCAGCAGTTCGACTCCGGCGCCGCGCAGCCGGGTCGCCAGGGCGTCCACGAGTCCGTTGATACCACCCGGCAGGCTCATGAAGGTCGGTGGGGCGTCGGCGGTCTGGGTGCCGGGAACGTTTGCGCCGCGGGTCGCGGTGCGCCGGGCCAGGGTCTGCCTGACCGTCTCAAGGACTCCGGCGCCGGTATTGGCAGCCGGCAGCAGGGCGGGCACGGTGGCGGCCATGGACAGGTCGCGGCAGCGGCCGGAGTACACGCCGCCGAGCAACGGATCGATGAGTTTATCGACGACCGCATCGCCCAGGCGGGCGGCGAGGAACTCTCCGACGGCCACGTCGCCTGCCACCGGATCGGTGAGCTGTTCGTGGGCCACGCGCTCGATTTCGGGCTCGCTGAGGATCCCGTGCAGCGACTGCGGATCGCCCGGCACCCCCATCAGAGTGCCGGCCGGCATCTCATGCAGACGCCCTCCGACGAACAGCTGTGAGTGCTGGGACCGGTCCGGATAGACCGGTTCCAGATCCAGCTCCGCGGCCAGGGCGCGGGTTTCCGGGCGGACGTAGAGGCTGGCCTCGGCGCCCACATCGGCGCCGAGTCCGGCGTAGCCGCCCAGCTCATCGCGCTTGAGGCAGCCGCCCAGTCGAACACGCCGTTCGATGACGCGGATGCGGGCGGACGGCTGGGCCGTGTGCAGGCGCCAGGCGGTGACGAGTCCGGAGATCCCCGCGCCGACGATGATGAAATCGGCGGGCGCGCTCATGCGGCCTCCCCCGCCCTGCGGGCTGCGATGAGTTCCGCGCTGACCCGATGGACCTCGTCGACGATGAGGCCCGGCACTGCCGGATCGGTGTTCGGCAGGACGCCGTGGCCCAGATTGAACACGTGGCCGCCGTGGTCCAGGCCGGCCTTGACGATATCGGCGATGCGCGGGCGCAGCACTTCCCAGGGAGCGAACAGCAGAGCGGGGTCGAGGTTGCCCTGCAGCGCCTGGCCCGGCTGCACACGCGCAGATGCGTCGGCCAGCCGGACCCGGAAGTCCACGCCCATGACATCGGAGCCCGCCCGCGACATCGGTTCGAGCAGTTCGCCGGTCTGCACGCCGAAGTGGAAGCCGGGGACGTCGTAGGGCCGCAGGGCCTCGAAAACCGCGGTGGAGTGCTCGAGCACGGAGCCGATGTAGTCGTCGGGTCCCAGGTAGCCCGCCCAGGAGTCGAACAGCTGGAAGGCGGAGGCCCCCGCGGCCAGCTGCACCCCGATGAAAGTCGCGGAATAGCCGGCCAGGCGTTCCAGGATGTCGTGGAACAGGGCCGGATCGCCCAGCATCATCGCCTTGGTCTTCTCGTGGTTCTTGCTCGGCCCGCCCTCGATCAGGTAGCTGGCGACCGTGAACGGCGCACCGGCGAAACCGATCAGCGGGGTCTCGCCCAGTTCTGCTGTGATCCGGGTGACGGACTCGGTGATGTCCGCGAAGTGTTCGGCGCTCAGCTCCGGCAGCCGGTCCAGATCGGCCCGCGAGCGCACGGGGTGGTCGATGACGGGCCCGACGCCCGGTTTGATCTCGACGCCCACCCCCGCGGCCTGCAGGGGCACGACGATATCGGAGAAGAAGATGGCCGCGTCCACGCCGTGCCGACGGACCGGCTGGAGGGTGATCTCGGTGACGAGGTCCGGGGTCCGGCAGGCCTCGAGCATTGCATTGCCGCGGCGCAGCTCGCGGTATTCGGGCAGGGACCGGCCGGCCTGGCGCATGAACCAGACCGGGGTGAAGTCGACGTCCTGGGAACGTGCGGCGCGCACAAGAGTGGAAACCATATGCCCTATCGTCTCAAATCCGGTTGCCCGCCGCGGACGGTATCGCGGTGTGACCTTGAAGATCTCATCCGGCGGATGGTCAGCCGATCACGTGTTCGGCGTCCAGGGTGTAGAAACCACGGTCCATATAGACCAATGGGTCCCCTGCCGCGTCGACGACGACGTCCTCGACACGGGCGACGATGCACGTCGAGTCCCCGATCGCGACCTTCTCGAACGGCGTACAGCGCAGTGCGGCGTGCACCCCGGACAGGACCGGCTCGCCCGTCGGCAGGGTGCTCCAGCCCTGCTCCGTGGTGAACCGCGGAGCGCCCGGCTTGGCGAAGGACTGGGCGATGGGCAGTTGGTCTGCTCCCAGCAGGTTGACCACGAAGCTGTCCGCGGCCAGGATCTTCGAGGCCGAGCCCCGGCTGGTGCTCAGGGAGAACAGCAGAGCAGGCGGATTGACGGAAACGCTGGCGACCGAGGACACCGTCAGTCCGGCGGGTCCGTCCGGGCCCGCCGCAGAGATCACCGCGACCCCCGCCGGGTGGTGTCCGAATGCGTGCTTGAATGCCGCGGGCTCAACTGCCATGGTTCTTCCTTCCGTAGATCTTCGAAGACAACACGTCTCGACATCAACATATTCCCACCCCGCCGCCCCGGCGGGCGTGTGAGTCATATGACGCCACACCGTGCGGTCGGCGAGCCGGACGCACGGGGTCCGCGGCCAGGTCTTACAGTTGCAGAGTGGACCAACCCATGCAGCTGAGAAGAATCCCGGAGCCGTTCGAGCGCGCTCATCGGGCTCTGGCACAGGCCGGCAGCGCCGGCCCGGTGACCCTCGAGGAGGTTTCCGCACCCGGCGGGCTGGCCCCCTGGGCGGCAGCGCTGAGTGCCCGCGTATCCGGCGGGGCCGTTCCGGCTGTCATCGGCACGGGCCGGATGGCCCTGCTCTACGATGCCTCGGCCCCCCGTGAGTGGGGCGGCGAATTCCGGATCGTGACCTACATCCGGTCCGAACTCGAGCCCGAGATGGCAGAGGAGGTCCTGTTGGGCCCAGTCGCCTGGTCCTGGCTGACCGAGGCGTTGAACCGACACCACGCCACCGTCGAGCGCGTGGGCGGGCAGACCACCCGGGTGCTCGCCGAGAGCTTCGGCATCCTGGCCGAAAGACCCGACACCCGCGATCTCGAACTGCGCGCGTCCTGGACTCCCATCCTCGCCGCCCCGGAGGACGTCGCGGACCACATCGACGCCTGGCTCGACCTGCTCTGCACGGTCGCAGGCCTTCCACCACTACCCGAGGGCGTCAGCGCCTTCCCAGGGAGCAACCGCCCATGAGCAACCCCCAGTCCGACGATTCGCTTGAGGCCCTGCCGCTGCTGGCCGAACCCGAGGCCGGCGTACCCGAGGTCGTCGACACGCCCGCTGCACTCGCCACCGCCGTCGCGGCTCTGCGGTCCGGGTCCGGCCCCGTGGGCCTCGATGCGGAGCGCGCCTCGGGGATCCGCTACGGCCAGCGCGCCTTCCTGATCCAGCTCAAACGCGCTGGCGCGGGCATCGTGCTCGTCGACCCAGAGGCCCTGCCGGATCTGCGCGAGGTCTCCCGTGCCCTGGATGGGGTCGAATGGATCCTGCACGCCGCCACCCAGGATCTGCCGTGCCTGGCCGAGCGCGGAATGCACCCCGATGCGCTCTTCGACACCGAACTGGCCGCCCAGCTGCTGAACTTCGAGCGGATCGGGTTGGCCAGCGTGGTCGGTGGCCTGCTGGGCGTGCGCCTGGCCAAGGAGCATTCGGCCGTGGACTGGTCCCACCGGCCCCTGCCGCACGACTGGCTGGCCTATGCAGCTCTCGATGTTGAGCTACTGCCCCAGCTCGAGGAGCTGCTGTGGCAGCGGCTGCGCGCTGCGGGCAAGGACGGCTTCGCCGTCCAGGAGTTCGCCCATCTCAAGACCTTCGAACCGAAGGTCTACGCCGAGCCCTGGCGCCGGGTGCACGGTCTGGGTGCGCTGAAGTCGCGCAGACAACTGGGCCGGGTGCGCGCGATGTGGGCGCTGCGCGACGATTTGGCCGAGGACCGCGATGTGGCACCGGGGCGGGTGGTGCCCGATAAGAAGCTCGTGGCCATCGCCGCAGGCCATGTCCGTTCCCCCTCCGACATCCTGCACCTACCGGGCAAGGGCCCGACTCCCGCGGATGCCAGGGAGTTCTACTCCGTGCTCAAGGCCGCCGATAAACTGCCCGAGTCCTCCATGCCGGGTCGCAAGGCCGATGCCAAGGCCGGGCCCCGGGTCGACAAGGACCTGGTCAAGGCCCGGCTCGAGGCGCTGCGGGCCTCTCTGGGGCACGTCGCGGCGGAGCTCGACATGCCCAGGGAAATCGTCCTGGCGCCCAAGATCCTCAAGGAGCTGGCAGGCCTGCCGAGCATCGGCGATGGGGCCTTCATCGCCGATTTCCTGGCCGCGCATGCCGCCAGGCCCTGGCAGATCGAGTACGCAGCGGACCCGCTGGCGAGGGCATTGGCGAACCTCTAGTCGGCACCGGGCTTCAGTCGGTGCCGGCCAGGTGGCCGGTGATCCGGCGCACCATGGTCTCGACGTCGAGGCCGGCCAGCTCGAGGATCTCCTCACGGGTGCCGTGCGGGAGGAATTCGTGCGGCACCCCGAGTTCGAGCACCCCCGTGCGGTGCTCCTCATCGCGCAGGTCCTGGCGCACCTGTGTGCCGATGCCGCCTAGTTTGACCCCATCCTCGATCACCACGACCAAACGGTGTGCGGCCCCATCTGCCACGACCGGGGCCGGGACGGGCAGAACCCAGCGGGGGTCGACCACACTGGCCCCGATTCCGGCTTCCGCCAGCCGGGCGTGCACGGCCAGCGCCCGGTCGGCCAGGGCGCCGACGGACACGATGTAGACATCGGCGGCCAGGCCGGCGGGGACCTCGGCCAGGGTGTCGACGCCACAGGCGTCGCGGTGCAGCGCGACGATCTCCCGACCGACAGTGCCCTTGGCGAAGCGCACGATGGACGGCCCGTCCTCGATGGTCACCGCCTCGTTCAGTTCCTCCCGCAGGCGTTCGGCGTCGCGCGGGGCGGCCAGGCGCAGGCCTGGCACGATCCGGGCCAGCGCCATGTCCCACACGCCGTGGTGGCTGGCCCCGTCCGGGCCGGTGATCCCCGCCCGGTCGAGCACGATGGTCACTGCCTGCCGGTGCAGGGCCACGTCCATCAGCAGCTGGTCGAAGGCGCGGTTGAGGAACGTCGCGTAGACGGCCACGACCGGGTGCAGGCCGCCGTAGGCAAGGCCTGCGGCAGAGGCCACCGCGTGCTGTTCGGCGATGCCGACGTCGAATACCCGCTCGGGGAACTCGGTGGCGAAGGGGCGCAGCCCGACCGGGTCCAGCATCGCCGCGGTGATCGCCACGATATCCTCGCGGCGCCGGGCGATCTCGAGGATCTCCTGGCCGAACACCTGGGTGTAGGAGGTGCCGGTGCTGGGCTGGGCCCGGCCGGTTACCGGGTCGATCACGCCCACCGAGTGGAACTGATCGGCCTCATCGGCCACGGCCGGGCCGTAGCCGTGGCCCTTCTCGGTCAGTGCGTGCACGATGACGGGCCCCTGGGTGTAGCCCTTGGCCCGCTCCAGCGCCTTCTCCAGGGCGAACTGGTCGTGGCCGTCGATCGGCCCCATGTACTTGATGCCCAGGTCCGCGAACATCCCGGCCTCGGGGGCGGAGAACATGTCCTTGAGTCCGCGCTTCATCCCGTGCATCGCGGTATAGGCGGCGCGTCCGGGGATTCCCGAATGGTGCAGCGCCTCCTTACCCCAGTCCAGTAGCTGTTCATAGGCGTTCGAGGTGCGCAGCGCGTCGAGGTGTTCGGCGAAGCCACCGACGGTGGGCGAATAGGAGCGACCGTTGTCGTTGACGACGATGATCAGACGCCGGGCGGGTACCGATTTATCCGCTGCGATCGTGTTCAGCGCTTCCCAGGCCATACCCCCTGTCAATGCCCCGTCACCGATCACCACGACGACGTAGCGCTCGGACTCCCCGCGCAATTGGTGGGCCTTCGCGATCCCGTCGGCCCAGGACAGCGCGGCCGAGGCGTGCGAGTGCTCGAGCACATCGTGGTCGCTTTCGGCACGGCTGGGGTAGCCGGAGAGCCCGCCGAATTGTCGCAGGGTCTCGAAGCGCTCAGCCCGGCCGGTCAGCAGCTTGTGGACGTAGGCCTGGTGGCCCACGTCGAACAGCAGGGTGTCCCGCGGTGAGTCGAAGGTGCGGTGCAGGGCCAGGGTGAGTTCCACGACCCCGAGGTTGGGGCCCAGGTGCCCGCCGGTGCGTGCGACGGTGTCGACCAGCACGTCGCGGATCTCCTTGGCCAGTACCTCGCATTCGGCCGGGTCCAGGCGTTTGAGGTCCTGTGGAGAGGCGATATCGGAAAGAATGGGCGGCCTCCTTGCACGGTCACGACCCGCCGAATACGAGCCGCGTCCATCCTATCCTCGTCCTGCCAGGGCCGGTTATGAGCCGACGCTCAGCTCAGTGCCCGGTGGGCAATGGCAGGGCCAGGCGGACGCTGGTGCCCTCCCCCAGCCGTGAGCGCAGGGAGACGGTGCCGCCGTGGCGCGCGACGATCACCCGCACCAGGGCCAGGCCGACCCCGGAGCCGGGGCGATCGAGCGCATTCGAAGCCCTGCCCAGCTCTTCGAAGACCGTCGCGACCTCGGCGGCGGGGATGCCCCGGCCGGTGTCCGCAACCTCGATGACCACCCAGCCGTCGGCCTCGCTGCCGCGCACCTCGACCCTCTGCCCCACATCCGTGTACTTCACGGCATTGCTCACGAGGTTGCCGATCGCCAGGCGCAGCAGGTCCGGGTCGCCAGGACACAGCGGCAGGGGCCAGGGCGCCGATGGCAGCTGGATCGAGATCCGGGCGCGGGGGCCGGTGCCCGTCTCCTCGGCGAGGTCCTCGACTGCTTCGCGGATCAACAGGCCCGGATCGACCGGTTCGACCGCCAGGGGTGTCTCCTCGAGTTCGGCCAGCGCGCGCAGATCCCCGACCAGGCGCGCCATCCGGTCGGCCTGGCCGCGCACCCCGGCCCACGCCGGATCGCGTTCGGCCCGTTCGGCCGCCAGGGAGCGCACCACCGTCACGGGGTTCTTCAGCTCGTGGTCGAGCCGGGAGAGGAACCTGCGGCGCGCCTGGGCCGCGGCCTCGCGCTCGGCCGCGCGCGCCCGGTCGAGCCGCGTCGCCGCACGCCTCCCCGCGATCGCCAGGGCGGTGTATGCGCAGAGCACAAGCACCCCGGCTCCTCCGATCACGGCGCCCAGTGGGGCCGAGGCCGACAGCCAGGTCGACGGCGCCAGCAGCCATACGAGAATCCCGCTGGTAAGCAGTGCGCAGACCAGGAGCAGGGCCGTCCAGTCACCGATCCGCAGGCCTCGGCGCTCAGCCACGGCGCACCGCTGCGATCAGCCGGTAGCCACCCGGCACCGTGCGGATCAGAGTGGGGTCGGAGGCGTCCTCGTGCAGCACGCGGCGCAGTTCGGCGATCCGGTGGTCGACGGCGCGCGAGGCGACGACGGATTCGAATCCCCAGACCCGCTCGAGCAGGGTTTCCCGACTGTGGGTCTCGTCCGGGTGCATCATGAAGAAGTCGAGCAGAGCGAAGGCCCGCGGTGTCAAGGAGACCTCCGCGGGCCCCAGGAAGACCCGCCGGCCTTCCCGTTCGAGCCTGACCTCCCCCGTGGAGCGGGGGCCGGCCACCAGCACATCGGCCACGGGCCCCGGTGCAGGCCGGCTGCGCCGCACCAGCGCCCGGATGCGCGAGGCCAACTCCTGGGGTTCGAAGGGCTTGTTCAGATAGTCGTCTGCGCCTTCGTCGAGTGCCGCGGAGCGTTCAGCGGCCTGGCCCACCCGGGTCAGCAGGAGGACCGGAGTCCAGATCCCGGCCGCGCGCATCCGCCGCAGCAGTTCGCGGCCGTCGAGGCCGGGCATCATGACGTCGGAAACGACCACGGCGGGCCCGGAGCCCTGGCCCGCGGCCAGCTGGGCCAGGGCCTCGAGTCCATCCGCAGCGCAGAAAACGGCGAACCCGGCGCGCTGCAGGAAGGATCCGACGCTGTCCCTGATCGCCGGATCGTCGTCGACCAGGAGGATCCTGGTGCCCCCGGTGTCCACCGGCCTCAGCCTTGCAGGGGCGTGGTCGAGACCGTGTTGTCGACTCCGTCGCCGCTGGTCTGCGGAGCGGGACCCGCATAGGCCACGGTGTTATCCGAGCCGGACATGTTCACCGACTCGACTGCGGACGTGGCCACAGAGTTCCCGGCACCGGTGATGATCAGCGCACCGATCCCGTGCGGGGCCAGGACGACGGCGTCGGCGGCCGAGACGGTGACGTTCGCGCAGTGTTCGATCAGTTCGACCACCGCGTCGGTCTCGCCGATGTCAATGCTGCCACCGGCACAACCCGTGCGGGAGGTGACCGCGGCTCCGAAAGTGCTCGCGGCGGGGAGTTCGCCCGTCGTGGTCCCAGCTGCCGGAGCTGACGCCGCCGTGTCGTCGCCGCCCGGTGGGGCGGAGTCGGCCGACTGGGAGCCGCGCTGGTCGACGGTCATGCAGGCGCTCAGGGAGAGTGCGACGGCGGACAGAGCGGCGGACAGGATCAGGGGCTTGCGGGCTTTCATGGGAGGCTCCTCGGTAGTCGGGAGTGATCGGGGTCCGATCGGCTCATGAACCACGTTATGGGGAATGGTTCGCCGGTTGATCGCAAGCGTGTCGCAGCCCTGTCTCAGATCTGCGATACGCCTGCGGCATGATCACAGTATGCCGGAAACGGCGCGGGGCCGGAGGGACATGATGTCCCTCCGGCCCCGCGCCGTAGCGATGCTACCGAACGATCACTTCACGAGCGAACGCAGCACGTACTGCAGGATGCCGCCGTTACGGTAGTAGTCGGCCTCCCCGGGGGTGTCGATGCGCACGACCGCGTCGAACTCCGTGGTGGAACCGTCGGCCGCGGTTGCGGTGACCTTGACGGTCTTCGGGGTGGTCCCGTTGTTCAGCTCCGTCAGACCGGCGATATCGAAGGTCTCCGTGCCGTCCAGGCCCAGGGTCTCGGCGGATTCGCCTGCCGGGAACTGCAGCGGGACGACGCCCATGCCGATGAGGTTCGAGCGGTGGATCCGCTCGAAGCTCTGGGCAATGACGGCGCCCACACCGAGCAACTTGGTGCCCTTGGCGGCCCAGTCACGCGAGGAGCCGGTGCCGTATTCCTTGCCACCGAGGACAACCAGCGGAATGCCGGCGGCCTGGTAGTTCTGCGAGGCGTCGAAGACCGTGGTCTGCGGGCCGCCTTCGAGGGTGAAGTCGCGGGTGAAGCCGCCCTGCACACCGTCCAGCAGCTGATTGGCCAGGCGGATGTTGGCGAAGGTGCCGCGGATCATGACCTCGTGGTTACCGCGTCGCGAGCCGTAGGAGTTGAAGTCCTTGCGCTCGACGCCGTGCTCGACCAGGTACTTGCCGGCCGGGGTGTCGGCCTTGAAGGAACCTGCGGGCGAGATGTGGTCGGTGGTCACCGAGTCGCCCAGCTTCAGCAGCACGCGGGCGCCGCTGATGTCGGAGACGGGCTCCGGTTCCGCGGGCATGCCGTCGAAGTAGGTGGGCTTGCGCACATAGGTGGAGTTCTCGTCCCACTCGAAGGTCTTGCCCTCGGGCGTGGGCAGGGACTGCCAGCGCTCGTCACCGTCGAAGATCGTGCCGTATTCCTTGTCGAACATGGCGGTGTCGATCGAGGAGTCGATGACCTCCTGGACTTCCTCCGGCGAGGGCCAGATGTCCTTGAGATAGACGTCCTTGCCCTCGGAATCCTGTCCCAGGGGCTGGTTATCGAAGTCGAAGTCCATCGTGCCGGCCAGCGCATAGGCGATGACCAGCGGCGGGGAGGCCAGGTAGTTCATCTTGACGTCGGGGCTGATGCGGCCCTCGAAGTTGCGGTTGCCCGAAAGCACTGCGGTCACGGAGAGGTCGTTGTCCTGGATGGACTGCGAGATCTCGTTCTCCAGCGGGCCGGAGTTGCCGATGCAGGTCGCGCAGCCGTAGCCGACCACGTAGAAGTTCAGCGCTTCGAGGTCCGGAATCAGGCCGGCCTTGTCGTAGTATTCGCTGACGACGCGCGATCCGGGTGCGATCGAGGTCTTGACCCACGGCTTGGTCTTCAGGCCCAGCTTATTGGCCTTACGTGCCAAGAGGCCTGCGGCCATCATCACCGAGGGGTTCGAGGTGTTGGTGCACGAGGTGATCGAGGCGATCGCCACGGCGCCGTTCTTCAGTGCGAAGTTGCGTCCATCGCCCATCGCGACGTCTGCTTCCTTCGCCTCCTCGCCCGGCTTGGCGTAGTTGTGGATGTCCTTTTCGAACTGTGCCTTGGCGTCGGTCAGCTCGATCCGGTCCTGAGGGCGCTTGGGCCCGGAGATCGAGGGGACGACGGTGCCCAGGTCCAGTTCCAGGTACTCCGAGTAGTCGACCTCGACAGACGGATCGTGCCACAGGCCCTGTTCCTTGGTGTACTTCTCCACCAGGGCGACCTGCTCGTCGGAGCGGCCGGTCAGGCGCAGGTAGTCCAGGGTGACGTCGTCGATCGGGAAGATCGCAGCGGTCGAACCGAACTCGGGGCTCATATTGCCGATCGTCGCACGGTTGGCCAGCGGGACCTCGCCCACGCCCTGGCCGTAGAACTCCACGAACTTGCCGACCACGCCGTGCTGGCGCAGCATGTCCGTGATGGTCAGCACGACGTCGGTGGCGGTCACGCCCGAGGGGATCGAACCGGTCAGCTTGAAGCCGACCACGCGCGGGATCAGCATCGACACGGGCTGGCCCAGCATGGCGGCCTCGGCTTCGATGCCGCCGACGCCCCAGCCGAGCACGCCCAGGCCGTTGACCATCGTGGTGTGCGAGTCGGTGCCGACCAGGGTGTCGGGGTAGGCGCGCATGACACCGTCGGTCTCACGGGCCATGACCACGCGGGCCAGGTGCTCGATGTTGACCTGGTGAACGATGCCCATGCCCGGGGGAACGACCTTGAAGTCGTCGAAGGCGGTCTGGCCCCAGCGCAGGAACTGGTAGCGTTCCCCGTTGCGCTGGTATTCGATGTCCATATTGCGCTTGATCGAGTCCTCGGAACCGAAGGAGTCGATCTGCACCGAGTGGTCGATGACCAGTTCGGCCGGTGCCAGCGGGTTGATCTTGGTCGGATCGCCGCCCATGTCCTTCACGGCTTCGCGCATCGTAGCCAGGTCGACGATGCAGGGCACGCCGGTGAAGTCCTGCATGACGACGCGGGCGGGCGTGAACTGGATTTCGACGCTGGGTTCCGCGCTGGGATCCCAGTCGGCCAGGGCCTTGATGTGGTCTGCCGTGATATTCGCACCATCTTCGGTGCGCAGCAGGTTCTCCAGGAGTACCTTGAGGCTGTACGGAAGCTTCTGCGAGCCGTCCACCGCATCGAGGCGGTAGATCTCATAGCTGTTGCTTCCGACCTCAAGAGTGCTCTTGGCTTTGAAGCTATCGACGTTGCTCATCGTCACTCTCCTGATCGGTTATCCAAGATCCTATTTAGGTCACAATCCGCTGGCCTAAACTATCTTGACATCAAGATAAATTCTAGCCCATTCGGGCCCGGCCCGCCACTGCGGATCACAGAATGAACGGCGCGGATTCTAGGGGATTGCGAGGGTTTCGGCTCTACCATCCCGCATCGGCGTGGTGAGCCTCAAGCTGGCGCGCCCTGAGGGAATTAGCGAACAAATTCACTGAAAAATTCCACATGCGCCGTCAGTGGGAACAGATCGTGCCCCTCAACGGTCTCCAGCCGCCAGCCGCGCTCCAGCAGGTTCTTCGCATCGCGGGCGAAGGTGCCGGGATCGCAGGAGACGTAGAGCAGCCGTCCGGCTCCGGTTCCGGAGATCAGGTCGACCACTTTCTGGCCCAAGCCGGCCCGCGGCGGGTCGACGATCACGGTGTCGGCACCGGGCAACTCGGTCAGCCGCTCGATCCGGGCGGTGCCGAATTCGGCGCCGGTGCTGCCCGCGCCCAGCAGTCGCTGCGCATTCGCCCTGGCGTCCTCGACGGCACGCGCCGAGCCCTCCAGCCCGATCACCGGCACACCGAGTTCATGCGCCGCACGCAGGGAGAACAGGCCTGCACCGCAGTACAGGTCGAGCACGCTGTCGGTACCGTCGATGCGTGAGAGCACCCGGTCCGAGAGCACCTCGGCGGCATCCCGGTGGACCTGCCAGAAACGCTGGGCGCTAACCCGGAAATCACTGGCGGCAACCCGCTGGAGCAGTGTCGTCTCCCCCAGGGTGATAGCACCCTGGGCGGTATCCGAACCCGGCTTCGGGCGCCGGGCCCGAACCTGTTTGCCACCGCGCTGGCGCCGTCCCGCGCCCGCCACCCTGCCGTGGGAGGAAGCTACTAACAGGCTGAAGCCCGAGGCCTCGGCGATCGAGCGCAGCGCCGCGGTTGCCTGTGCAGAGGGCCGACCGGTCGCCACGATCGTCCCGCACCCGGTGCCGGCTGCCAGCTCGATCCGGGACACACCGGGGAAGACGCCGTGTTGGACCCCCAGGGCGTCCAGTTCCCCGACCGCCAAGGGCAGCCGGTCGACGTCGACGACGTCGTGCGTGCCCGCGCGGTACATCCCGGGGCGCCCGTCGGGGCGCACCGCCAGTTGGACACGTGTCCGCCAGGCCTGTCCGGCGTCCTGTCCCCCGGTGGCCTCCAGGGGTGCGGGAGCCACGCTCAGCTCGGTTTCGATCCCGCCGATGCGGGCAAGCTGATCCCGGGCCGCCTGGGCCTTGAGGTCTCGGGAGGTCGCCAAGTCGACGTGGGCGAATTCGACGCCTCCCACGCCCTCGGCACCCCAGGCCACCCGGCGATCGGGTACCCGTGCTGCAGCGGCGTCGAGCGCCTCGACGGTTGCGGCCCTGGCGAAACGCGGCTTGACCTCGGTGATCCTGGCCCGCACGGTCTCGCCGGGCAGGGTGCCAGTGACGAACACCGTGCCGTACTCCCCCGTCGCCACCGACTCCCCGCCGGCGGCGGGTCGCAGGACCTGTAATTCGAGTTCGTCTCCGAGCTGCGGGCGCTCGTTCATATCTGGTCTCCCCATGTGGTCTCCGACTGATCGCGCGCAGGGCGCAAGGGTTCAATATACGCGTCCGGACCCGCGGTGAACGACTGCAGACGCCACGGCACGGTCGCCACCACCACATTGGGCACGATGAGCAGGCGTGATTTCAATCTCAACACGGTCTGATTGTGCAGCAGGTGCTCCCACCACCGGCCCAGGATGAACTGTGGGATGAACACGATCACCAGATCCTCCGGATTGTCACGGCGGATCCGCGCGATGTGGCCCAGCACCGGGCGCACCAGGGCCCGGTAGGGCGAGGCCAGGATGGTCAATGGGACCGGCAGCTCCATCTCGTCCCACCGGCGCTGCAGTTGAGCCGCCGCGTCCTCGTCTACGGCCACCGTGATCGCTCCGATGAACGTCGGCCGGGTGGCGCGGGCGAAGGACAGCGCGCGCAGCGTCGGCTTGTGGATCTCCGTGACCACGACCACCGCGTGGGTGTTCGGCGGCAGGCGCTGAGCGGGATCGTCGGGCGCCGCCGCCAACTCCGAATCGACCCGCTGGTAGTGCCTGCGCACAGCGCCCATGATGAGCGAGAGCACCACCATCGCCACAAGCGCCAGCCAGGCGCCGTGGGTGAACTTGGTGACCACCACGATGAGCAGCACCGCGCCGACCACGACCAGGGAGAATCCTGCCACCAGGCGCGCGGCCAGCATCCGGGTGCGCGCCGGCGAGGACACCATCCGGCGCACCCTGACCGTCCAGTGGCGCACCATGCCCAGCTGCCCGATCGCGAAGGAGAAGAACACTCCGACCAGGTACATCTGCACCAACCGGGTCGGCTCCGCCCCTGTGGCCACGACCAGCACCACGGCGGCGCCGGCCAGCAACAGGATGCCATTGGACAGGGTCATTCGGTCCCCGCGCTGGGCGAGCTGGCGCGGCAGGAAGCCGTCACGCGCCAGCCGAGAGGCCAGACCGGGAAAGCCCTCGACCGAGGTGTTGGCCGCCGCCAGCAGTACCAGTGCTGCGATGATGATCACGCAATAGCCCAGCGCCGGCGCGAAGTCGAAGACGCCCAGTGCCAGCTGCCCCAGCACGGGGTCCTGGGCGTAGTCGCCCACCGGCGTGCCATCGGCGCGTAGCAGCGCCTGTTCCGGCCGCTCGACGTATTTGACACCGGTCACCCCGGCCAGCCACGTCAGTCCCACCAACAGCACGATCGAGAGCACCCCGGTCAACAACAGGGTGTTGCCGGCGTTGCGCCCGCGCGGCTTGCGGAAACTGGGGACCGCCGTTGCGACGGTCTCCACCCCCGCCAGCGCCACCGACCCCGAGGCGAAGGACCGCAGGAAGAGCACCAGCAGGCCGATCCCCGTCAGTTGGGCGCCGGGGTCAGCGGGATCGGCGATGTGCAGCTGCGAGCTGGCGGTGCTCGGGGGGTCCCCGGAGAGAACCCGGATCGCACCGACGATCAGGGTCAACCCAACCGCCGCGATGAACAGATAGGTGGGGGCGGCCAGAAGTTTCCGGCGGGAGCGCCAGCCGCGCAGGCCCAGCAGTGTCACCAGCGCGATACCGGCCACCGCGATCCACACGGTATGCGGCGCCAGCACGGGCCAGGCCGCGGCCAGATAGGCCGCGAAGACCGCCATCGAAACCGCCAGGGTGAGCGTGTAGTCGACCAGCAGGGCCGAGGCGACGAACAGGGAGGGGCCGCGCCCCAGATTCTTCGCGGCCACCTCGTAGTCCCCACCGCCATCGGGATAGGCACGCAGGTTCTGCCGATAGCACAGCACCAATAGGACGATGACCACACCGACGCCCACGCCCACCCACGGCCCCAGGTGCAGTCCGGCCATGCCAGCCACCGCCAGACCCAGCAGGATCTCATCGGGGGCATAGGCCACGGATGAGAGCATGTCGGAGGCGAAGACCGGCATGGCGATGCGCTTGGGCAGGGCCTGGACACGGTAACTGTCGCTGCGAAACGGCCGCCCAACGAGTAGTCTTTTGACGGCATCAGAAATACTGCTTGCCACGACAGCCATCGTAGAGCACTCCCGGGGTTTCCGGGCCTGGAGGGACCTCGTGCACTTCGTCATCATGGGATGCGGGCGGGTCGGGGCGCTGCTGGCGCGCACCCTGGACAAGAACGGCCATACGGTGGCCGTGGTGGACCGTGACCCCGATGCCTTCACGCGCTTGGGCAAGGACTTCTCCGGCTCAACCGTCACAGGGATCGGTTTCGACCGCGACGCCCTCTCGCGTGCGCGCACCGGCGATGCATACGCCTTCGCGGCCGTCTCCAGCGGGGACAACTCGAATATCCTGGCCGCCCGGGTGGCCAGGGAGACATTCGGAGTGGCCAATGTGGCGGCCCGGATCTACGATCCGCACCGCGCCCAGGTGTTCGAGCGCCTGGGCATCCCCACCGTCGCCACCGTTCGGTGGACGGCCGATCAGATGATGCGCCGCCTCATCCCCTCCGACTCGGTCAGCGAGTACCGCGACCCCTCGGGGCGCATCGTGATCGCCCAGGTGCATCTGCACCCGGCCTGGGTCGCCCGACCATTCAAGGAGATCGAAACCGCCGTGCGGGCACGGGTGGCTTTCGTCACACGCCTCGGCGATGGAATGCTGCCGGGACCCGACGATCTGGTCCAGCAGGGCGATCAGGTGCATCTGAGCTGTGAACGCTCCGGGCTGCCGGAGATCACCCGGGTACTGGACCGCCCACCGCGAGACGACGAGGAGTGACGGTGCGCCGTGAGCGCTCCGCCGAAACAAGGGGAAGACGATGCGCGTTGTGATTGCCGGCGCCGGCTCGGTCGGTCGGTCGGTGGCCAGAGAGCTGCTGGAAAAACACCACGAGGTCCAGCTGATCGACCGGAACAAGGATGCCATCCGCCGCGACCGGGTGCCAGGTGCCACCTGGCTGCGCTCGGACGCCTGTGAACTGACCGGGCTGTCCGAAGCCCGGCTCGACACCGCCGATGTGGTGGTCGCCGCAACCGGCGACGATAAGACGAATCTGGTTCTCAGCCTGCTGGCGAAGACGGAATTCGCGGTGCCGCGCACCGTGGCCCGGGTGAACAATCCCCGCAATGAATGGCTGTTCGACGACAACTGGGGCGTCGATGTGGCGGTATCCACTCCACGGCTGATGACAGCATTGGTCGAGGAGGCCGTCGAGGTGGGCGGACTGGTGCGGTTGATGAACCTGGACCGGGGCCGGACCGGGCTGATGGAATTCACCGTCGCCACCACCGACCCGGTGGCGGGGCAGCGGATCGGGCAGCTGCGCTGGCCCGGGGACACCGCACTCGTGGCTATCGTGCGCAGTTCCAAGGCCATCGTCCCTGGACCCGACGTTCAGCTGGTCACCGGTGATGAGTTGTTCTTCGTCTGCCCACCCGACGATGAGGCCCCTCTGCTGGGGCTGCTGACCGGTTCAGCAGACGATATACGGGATTGAACACGATGAGACCGCCGGCGCCCACATCGGCGAAACGACCGGTGATGACCACCCGCCGCCCGGGGAACAGCCCCGGCACCTCACGTTGGCCGAGGAACCGCACGGCCACGGTTCCCGTCCCGTCGTCGACGTCGAGATCCAGGCGCGGGCGCGAGCCGGGCACCGACCGGGTGACGGCGACGATATCGCCGATCACCGTGGCCCGCTGTCTGTCCCGCAGCCCGGCGATCGAAGTGTCGCCAGACCGCCCAGGGGTCATCTGACCTCGGCGATCTCGGGACCGCGGGCGAACGGATTGGGGTCCTCATCGGCGTCCTGTACCTCACCCTCACCGTCGTCGACCCTGGGGGCCGACAGGAGCAGCACCTCGCGCGGGGGCATCGCCTGGTCGCCACGCTCGACGATGGTGCCGCGGAAGATCTTGAGGAACAGCTCGGCCGCCTCGTCATCGGTCGCCGCAGCGTCGGTGAGCACTGCGCGCAGGAACCAGCGGGGCCCGTCGACTCCCAGGAACCGGGCCGGATGCAGATGCGCCCGTCCGGAGCGGTCGGCCACAGGCACACCCGCGACGATCTCGTAGCCGTGCTCGCCGAACGCCTCCCTGGCCTTACCGCCCGAGGCCGTGATGCCCTCGATCAGTGAAGCCCTGACCTCGCCCCACAGCCCTTCGGTCTTGGGCGCGGCAAAGGCCTGCAGTTGCATCTTGCCCTCACCGTAGACAACCGAAGCCGCCATGATCGTCTGCTCGTCCTCGGCGGTCTCCAGCTGGAACTGCAGTCCGTCGACCACCGGGATCCGTAGGGCGCCCAAATCGATCCGATTGCCGTCCAGGGCATCCTCTGCGGCGTCCCACGGCCCGTTCTCGGACCGGTCGCGCGGAGCCTGCTTGGCGAACTCCTCGTCCTCCGCAGGGGTCTCCTGCTCTGCCGGGACCGGCTCGGACGACCCCGCGGTGTCATCCGCCTCCTGTGCCCCCGCCGCCGCGTTCGACGGCTCCTGCGATTCCTCGTGCTTCTTCCGGAACCGATCGAAGAGTCCCACTGCGTCCTTCTTTCCTCGCCTGCGGACCGGTGCGGTCCGCTTTTCAGTCTCCCATATCGAATCCGCCGGTGGAACCGAAACCGCCGGTACCGCGCTGGGAATCGTCCAGGCAGTCGACCGGGGTGAAGTCGACGCGGACGACGGGCTGGACCACCAGCTGGGCGATGCGATCGCCGCGGGTGATGCTCACGGCCTCCACCGGGTCCAGATTGATCAGCGGCACCTTGATCTCGCCGCGATAACCGGAGTCGATCGTGCCGGGGGAATTGACGACCGTCACGCCCCGCTTCGACGACAGTCCCGAGCGCGGGTGGACGAAACCGGCCAGCCCGGCGGGCAACGCGATCGCGATGCCCGTTCCCACCGTGCGCCGCTCAAACGGCTGCAGGGTGAAGTCCTCCGTCGAATATAGGTCGGCGCCCGCATCGCCGACGTGTTCGTATGCGGGGCAGGGCAGACCCTTGTCGATCTGCTTGAGCATGACGTTCGTAACGTGTTCCACGGCTGGCCACTCTACCGCCGCCGCTGCCTGTGCCCAAGCCCGGAAGGACCGATGTGGGAGAATCGACGTATGTCAAACGTTCCCACGTCCGCCTCCGGCGTCCTGTATCGTGACCGTGCCTTCCCACCTGTGACCTGGTGGATCGTCGCGGCGCTGATTTCCGGCATGACCTCACTCATCGTCCTGCCGGTCTGGCCCCTGGGCGGGCTCCTGGTGCCCATCGTCATCTGCATCCTGGTCTTCTTCGGACTGGCCCGGCTCTCGCCGACGGTGATCGTCACCCCGGATGCGCTGTACGCGGGCCCCGCCCATATCGACCGCAGGTTGGTGGGCACGGCCACCGCCCTGGACCGGGAGAAGACCAGGTGGGAGTGTGGCCCCGGTCTGGACGCGCGCGCATTCATCTTCATCCGCCCTTGGATCCGCACCGCGGTTCGCGTGGAACTGGATGATCCGGCGGACCCGACGCCGTACTGGATCGTCTCCAGTCGTGATCCGGAGGCCTTGGCCGCCGCAATCAACTCCGGATCGCCGACCGCCTGAGAGCATCGGGGACATGGACAAGGAGCCCGGATCCCCCTGCGGGGATCCGGGCTCCTTTACACATCCATGGAACGGACCATATCGTTCCGGTATCGGCTCAGCCGGCGCAGTCGGTGCACACGAGCACACCGCCATCGTCACTGGCCAGCTGCGAACGATGCCGCACCAGGAAGCACTCCATGCAGGTGAATTCGTCGTTCTGCTTCGGCAGAACACGCACCGAGAGTTCCTCGTTGGACAGGTCGGCACCCGGCAGCTCGTAGCTGTCGGCTACCGCGGTCTCGTCCTCATCGACCTGGCTGGCCTGCTTCTGATTGCGCTGCGCCTTCAGCTCCTCTAGCGAATCACTGTTGACGTCCTCGTCCTGCTTCCGAGGCTGATCGTAATCTGTTGCCATAAGAGACCACACTCCGCGAGTTCATTTGGTGTACATACAAGGGATATCGTTTCGACGTCTCAAGCATTGTCTACCGTTCGAACACTTTGCGCAAAAATTTATGCCCATCCGATATATGACGTTGCTCACAGAGTATTCGCAAGCGCGGTTTCTAGACTGGAGGACATCGCCGAACCGGCGATTTCCGCCCTGCCTCCGGATACCCCGGCCGGGGTATCCGACCCTGAAAGGAGTGACGATGAGCCAATTCGAAACCGAACTCGACAACAGGGTAACCGATCTACGCCAGATGCTCGCGGACGCCCGCGCCGCCGACGACGATTTCAAGGCCGAGGCCCTGCTCGAAGAACTCGGGTCCCTCGTCGGCCTGGCCGATGACAACGATGTCGACACCTCGCAGATGCGCCACGTGCTGGCCGTCGAAACGGGTGCGATCCCCATTGTCGAAGAGGCCTGATCGACAAAATGCGAGGGGGCCGGTCCCGCACTCAAGGTGCGGGACCGGCCCCCTCGCTTTCCGATGCCCTCTTCAGGCTGCGCGCCAGGGCTCGCCGTCACCGCCGTCCAATGGACCCTGTGGAGTCACGGCAGGCCTTTCCGGGCTCTTCCCCGAGGCCTGGGCCGCGCGCTCCTCCAGCAGGTCGACCAGGCCCGCAACGAACCCGGGAGAGGTCGAGACCGTGGCAGCACGGTGGTAGTCCAGGCCCAACTCCGCAGCGGTCTGGGCGGCCTCCGTGTCGAGGTCGTATTTGACCTCCATATGGTCGGACACGAAGCCGATCGGCACCGCTACGACGCCGGTGACGCCCTGTGCGGAGAGCTCGCGCAGCCGATCGTTGATATCGGGTTCCAGCCACGGGCTGCCGGGGGCGCCGGAACGCGAACAGAAGACCAGCTCGGTCGGCAGCGTCAATTCGTCGGACAGCTGTTCGGCCACGTAGTCGATGAGCTCCTCGTGCTGATGCAGATAGCCGTGCGACCGGGTCTCCGATTCGGCCTCCATCGGGTCGGGGATCGAGTGCGTGACGTAGAGCAGGCGGTGGTGCTGCGGGTCGAGTCCGCCCACCTGCCGGTCCAGAGCGGCCAACCCCGAGCGCACGATGTCGACCTCGGTGTCGGCGAAACCGGGATGGTTGAAGTATTGGCGAATCGCGTCGATCTCGACCTCGATGCCCTCGGAGGCCAGTTCCTCGCGGGTCTTGGCGAAGTAGTCGTAGTACTGCCAGACGCTCGAATAGGAGGAGTATGCACTGGTCAGAATCGCCAGGTAGCGCTTCGCGCCGGTGGCCCGCGAGTGTTCGCGCAGCGCATCGGGCAGATACGGCTCCCAATTCCGGTTGCCCCACAATAGCGGAGTGGAGATGGAGCGGGAGTCCAGTTCGGCCCGCAGCGCAGCCAACAGGGCCCGATTCTGGTCGTTGATCGGCGACTTACCGCCGAATCCGTAGTAATGCGCTCCCACGACCTCCAGCCGCGCATCGGGAATTCCCCGACCACGGGTCACGTTCTTGAGGAACGGGAGGACGTCGTCGGGCTTCTCGGGCCCTCCGAAGGACACCAGTACAACGGCGTCGTAGGGACTCAGTAAGGATTCGGTCATACCCCTACTGTACCCAGCGCACCCGGTCACCGCGCTCGACGACCAGGTGTGGAACGCGGCGTCCCGAAACGTGATCGATCGGGCCGATCGGCGACTCGCCCGGCGAATGCCGCGCGGATCCGCCGGACACATGACACTCTTGGAGATGGAAGGAAAGGTACCCATATGACCGATTTGACACTGCACGCCATCGCGTCAAGCGGTCGTGCCATCATCCTGACCGACGACGCGGGCGGCGAATACCGGCTCGAACTCACCGATGAACTCTACGCGCTGATCGGACGGGCCAGGGCCCAGTTGGCCGGGGCCAAGGCCGGTGAACCGGTCCGGCCGCGCAACATCCAGGCGCTCGTGCGTTCGGGTATGAGCGCCGAAGACGTGGTGGAGGCCACCGGAGCCGATCTCGAGTACGTCCGCCGTTATGAGCATCCGGTCCTGGCCGAGCGCGCACATATCGCCCATTTGGCCGGCCAGGTGCCGATCTATCCCGACACCGGCTCCGATGGCGGACCCAAGCCCTTGGCCGAGCTGGCCGCCGAACGCCTCGCCCTGCGCGAGGTCCCATCCGACTCCCTCCGGTGGGACGCCTGGAAGAACTCCGGGGGCAGCTGGCACATACAGCTGTCCTTCACCGCAGCAGAGACTGCGCTGAGTGCAGCGTGGAAGTACGAACGGGGAACCGTCACCCCCCTCGATGAGGAGGCCGGCTGGCTCTCGGACTCCGGGCCGACCGATTCCGGGCCGATTCCGACCCTCGGTTCGTTCCAAGCCGACCGACCCGGCGCCGAGGCCCCCGTCGAGCAGCGCGGACAGCAACGCCTGCGGCCGGAGTACACCGCGATCCCAACGGAGCCGATCCTGACCAGGGAGACCCTGGACAATCAGGCCGAGACCGGTCGGATCCTCGAGAGCTTGCGCAAGCGCCGCGCCAAGGCGGCCGCACAGCCGACGGAGGCGCAGGGGCGATTGCGCTCCGTGCCCGATGAGCCGACCGGCCCCGATGCACCCGACGGGGCGCACACCGCGCTCTCCCGCCCCGACGACGCAGCCGACGACGGGGTTCTGCCCCTGCCGGCCGACGACGGGCGGAAGGACGATTCCACCACCGGCGCCTCCGCCGATGAGCCGGGGACGGGTGAGGTGCGGCGCAAGGGCCGTTCCTCGATCCCCAGCTGGGATGACATCATGTTCGGACCGAAGAAGGACTAAGCGCGGGCGGGCAGCCGCACCACCAGGTCCTCGGCTGCGATCTCGGTCGGGTCGTGCGTGACGTCGATGACAGTGCGCTCGGCCAGGCTCTCACGCAGGTCCTTCAGTACCGTTGCAGAGGTCGCCGCATCCAGGTGTGCAGTGGGTTCGTCGAGCACGACGACCGGAGCTCCGGTGAGCAGGGTGCGCGCCACCGCCAGACGCTGTCGCTGACCGCCGGAGAGGGCCGAGCCCGCAGACCCGATGCGCCCGTCCAACCCGATCTGGTCCACCAGATCCGTCAGGCCGACTCCGGCCAGCACTTCCCGCAGCCGGTCGTCATCGGGGGCCTGTTCCACCGGACGGGCCAACAACAGGTTCGCGCGCAGGCTGGAATCGAAGACGTGCGCTTCCTGCGGGCACCATGC
Source organism: Brevibacterium sp. 91QC2O2 (assembly GCF_024580695.1). Taxonomy (NCBI): domain Bacteria; kingdom Bacillati; phylum Actinomycetota; class Actinomycetes; order Micrococcales; family Brevibacteriaceae; genus Brevibacterium; species Brevibacterium sp. 91QC2O2. The sequence goes on from NZ_JANIJY010000001.1 coordinate 395,063, forward strand.
GATGGTCCCCGAGAGTTCCCGGGCATCCAATCGCAGGGCGTCGAGGCCGTCGATCCGGTAGCGTCCGGCCGTGGGGTCGAGAAATCTCAGGATGACCGAGAGGGCCGTCGTCTTACCCGAGCCGGACGGACCGGTCAGGGCAGTCCACCGACCGGGACGGGCCTGCAGGTTCAGGTGTTCGAACACCTCGGTCGCGCCCCACGACGTGCTGATATCGTCCAGCTCCAAGTGCCGGCCGAGGCTCTCCGGACGGCTTTCTGGTGGATCCTCCTCCACCGGCCGGCCGTCCAATTCCTCCAGACCGGCCAGACCGGCCGCCAGAGCCGGCCACTGCTGAATGGCGCTCAGGGCCTCGAGCGCACAGTCGATGAGCGACAAGGGCAGCAGCACGGTCACGGCGAACAGTGCCGGGCTCAGGGCGCCCGCTGCCACATCCGGTCCCAGACCGGCGATCATGGCAACGCTCGTCGCCACGCCCGCCGCTGTCACCAGCCCCTCCCCGAGTCCGGTCGCGCGAACCGCCCTGACCTCTGCCGCGCGGGCTCTGTGATCCTCCGCGAGGACGCGCTCGACTGCCCGCTCGGCCACACCACCGGCCCGCAGGTCCGCGCGGGCTGCGAGCAGGGAGGTAACCCGCTGGAGCACTGCCGACCGGATGCGCAGACGCGCTCGACTGGCACGGCGGTCCGCCCACAGGGTGATCGCGGGGGCGAACACGAGCATGCACACCAGCCCGAGGCAGGCGATCAGGCCGGCGTGCGGGCTGATGAGCAGCAGGGCGACGACGGCGGCCACTGCGACGACCAGTGCGACCAGCGGCGGCAGGACCACCCGCGGTGCCAAGTCGCGGACATCGTCCACATCGCCGACCAACCGCCGCAGCGCGATGTCCCCGCGTAACAGCGACCTGTCGGCGGTGCCCCTGCCGGCGAAGCCGTGCCAGATGCGCACGCGCAAGGCTCCGAGCCCGGCCAGGACCGCATCGTGCAGGTTGAGCTGTTTGGCATAGGTGAATGCCGAACGTGACAGGCCGAAGAAACGGACGCCGACGATCGCAACCATCAGATACATGATGGGCGGACGATCCGCCGCGTAGACGATCAGCCAGGCCGAGACACCGGTCAGGGCGGAGCCCGCGGCGATGGCGCAGACACCGCACAGGGCGGCCAACCAGAACCGGCCGCTGCCCACGTTCGCGACCCGCGCCAGGCGGGCGAGCAAACGCTCGAGCGGCACCTCGGGCACGGCGGACTCGGCCGTGGTCGGCTCCCCGGCAGATTCCCGGTGCGTCCCAGGGGCTGTCTCCACAGCCGGCAGAGGAACCCGAACGGCGACGCTCGGAGCCACAGTGGCCACTTCGCCGGAGACGGTTCCCGCTGAGCCACTCCACCCCATATGCCCAGTGGGATCGGCGGGGTGCAGCTCGACGCGCTGCCCGCACGCCAGAAGCTTACGATCATGGCTGGCCACGATGACGGGGATGGTCAGCGCGATCTCCTCGACGCTCCTCCTGACCCGCCCGGCGCTGTTCGCGTCGAGGTGTGCCGTCGGTTCGTCGAGCAACAACAGGTCCGCGCCCAGCTCGACCTGGGCGAAGGCGCGGGCCAGCGCCAGACGGCGCAGCTCTCCCGGGCTCAGGGCAGCGCAGGCACGGCCGGGTTCGACGTCGAGCCCGGCCCGTTCCAGCGCACGTTGGCTCAGCCACTCGATTCGTTCGGCCGGCACCTCCCCGGCCCACTCCGGGGCACAGTACAGAGCCAGTTCCCCACCCACCGTGTCCGCATAGGTACGGGGGGTCTGAACCGCCTGGGCGATCCGCCGCGGCACCCCGGTGATCCGACCTGAGATCTCGACCCCGTCCTGAGCGCGAACACCGCCGCCGAGCACACCCAACAGGGTGGTCTTGCCGCTGCCCGACTCCCCCGCCAGAACCGTCAGCCCCGGTCCGGGGACCGACAGGTCCACCGGGGCGCACACGGGCCGGGGCCGGCCGGGATAGGTCACCGTGAGCGACCGGATTTCCAATGCCGTATCCGCGCCGGCGGCCGGTGCGCCACACGGCTCGACCACCGGCTGGTCCGTCAGTTCCCGGGTCCGGTGGTAGGCTGCCAGTCCGTTCTCCGAGGCGTGGAAGGCCGCGCCCAGCTGGCGCAGCGGGAGGAAGCACTCGGGTGCCAGGATGAGCGCCAGCAGGCCGTCCGCGAGCTCCATCTCACCGGCGACCAGTCGGACTCCGATGAAGACGGCTACAAGGGCCACGGAGATCGTCGCGATCAGTTCGAGGGCCAGGGCCGACAGGAAGGCGACCCGCAGCGTCTGCATCGTGGTCGCCCGGTAGTCCTCGGAGACCCTGCGCAGTGCCCGCTCCTGCGCATTGGCCCGGCCCAGCCCGATGAGTACCGGCAGGCCCCGCGCCAGTTCGACCAGGTGGGTCGAGAGCTGATCGAGCGCATGGGTCGCATCCGAGACGCGATCAGCCGTGTATTTTCCGATGAGGACCATGAACACGGGCACCAGTGGCAGGGTCACCAGGAGGACCGCCGCCGAGACCCAGTCGGCCAGCAGGATGCGCACACCGATGAGCAGTGGAATGGCCAGAGACCCCGTCAGCGCGGGTAGCACGGAGGTGAAGTAGTCGTCCAAGTCGTCGAGGGACCGGGTGGCGGTCACCGCCAGCGCCCCGTCGGACAGTCGTTGGTCGTCCCCCGTCCCGGCGGTCGCCCGCCGCAGCAGACCCGCGCGCAGCTCCGCTTTCGCAGCCACCGCTGCGCGGGCTCCGACGACGCGGGTCAGCCAGAGCGCCACACCGCGGATCAGCGCGCCGACAGCACCCAACCAGACCGGTTCGGGGTCGACGGATCCGGCGGCCAGACCGATCACCGAGCGTGCAATCGCCTCCGCCACCAACACGAGGCCCACGGCCTTGAGAACGGACAACAACCCGAGCAGGTAGAGCGCCCTGGCCCCGCCGGCGGTGGAGCGGGCGGGGGCCAGGGGCGAGGCGGAGCTCATTGGCTCAGTGCTTTCCGTCGGTGTCCGCGGCCAACAGTCGGAGCGCACCAGCAGCCGGCTGCGCCGTAGCGCCCGCGCCCCTGATCGCCACGGGGACCAGATGGGCCTCCGGAATGTGCGCTGCGGTCAGCCGGGTGGTCCAATGGCTGTAGGACCAGCTCTGGTAGATCAACACGATCGGGACGAACACCGCGGCCACAACCAACATCACCGCCAGGGTGTACGGCGAGGAGGACGCCGAGCCGGCAGTCAGGTCGAACCGGGGGTCGACTGTCGATGGGAGTACGACGGGGAACACCGCGGTGAAGATCGCGGCGACCCCGGCTGCGAGGAACAGTCCCTGGCAGACGAACGCCGACAGTTCCCGGCCCAGACGCACCGCCCACCAAGCGGCGGCCAGGCCCAACGCGGCCACGACCAGCAGGATCCAGCTCAGCGGAGTGCCGGACTTGACCTGCACTATGACCGCCCATGCGACCAGTGGCACCGCGCACACGGGACCCCAGGTCCCGGCCAGCGCACGGGCGCGCAGACGCAGCGGTCCGTCGGTCTTCAACGCGATCCACACGAGTCCGTGCAGCAGCGAGAAGCCCACGACGCCCAGGCCACCGACCACCGCGTAGACATTGAGCCAGGAGAAGGGTCCACCGGTATCGTCCCCGTTGGCGTTCAGGGGCAGTCCGGTGGTGGTCACGGCCAGCATCGCGCCGACACAGAAGGCCGCGACCGTGGAGCCCGCGGCCAGGCACCAGGTCCATCCGGTGCGCCATGCCTCGCTGTGGCCCTTGCCCCGGTATTCGATTGCGACGGCGCGCACGATCAGGCCCAACAGGGCCAGGGTCAGCGGCAGGTAGAGCGCGGAGAACAGACTGGCGTACCACAGGGGGAAGGCCGCGAAGGTCGCGCCACCCGCAGTCAGCAACCACACCTGGTTGCCATCCCAGACCGGGCCGATGCTGTTGAGCAGCACACGGCGTTCGCGCTCATCGCGGGCGAAGCCCTTGAGCAACATGCCCACGCCCAGGTCGAACCCCTCGAGGAAGAGGTAGCCGAACCACAGGACTGCGATCAGGGCGAACCAGATTGTCGGAAGGAATTCCATCTCCAGCTCCCTCAGTAGGCGAACGACAGGACGTCGTCATTCTTGGATTCGACGGTGGGTTTGACGTTGACGGTGTCGAGTTCCGGCATCGCCGAGGCCACCCCGCCGCGGATGTATTTGATGAGCAATCGCAGTTCGAAGACCATCAGCACCCCGTAGAGCAGGGTCAGGCTGATGAGCGAGAACAACATCTCACCGGCAGAGACCGAGGGACTCGAGGCGGCTGCGGTGAACAGCATGACGGAATCCGCCCCCGCCGGGTTGTCCGGGTTCGGTGCGACGACGAAGGGTTGGCGGCCCATTTCGGTGAACACCCAGCCGGCGGAGTTGGCGATGAAGGGCGCGGCGATCCCCCAGAGTGCCAGGCGGTGCCAGAACCAGCCGTCGGGCACCGTGCCCTTGCGGGTGGCCCACAGGGCGTAGGCCGCACCGAGGAAGGCCAGGCCTCCGAAGCCGATCATCAGGCGGAAGCCCCAATAGGTGACAATCATCAGCGGCTGGTAGTTCACCTGCTGGCCGGAGTGATCTCCGTACTTGGCGTCCTGGGGCAGGGTGGTCCCGTACTTGTCCTGGTATTCGGGGATCAGCGAGTTCACGCCGGGCACATCCGAGGTGAAATTGCTATGGGCCAGGAAGGACAGCAGGCCCGGGATCTCGATGAGCGGGGTGACGTCCTCGCACTTGTTCGAGTTGAGGTCCCCGACGGTGAGCACGGAGAAGGTCGTGCCATCATGACAGGCGGCCTCGGCCGAGGCCATCTTCATCGGCTGTTGATGGTACATCAGTTTGCCCTGGATATCACCGGTCAATGCGACCCCGGCGAAGGCGATGATGGCCGCCCAGGCACCGATGCGCAAGGAGGTGATCCAGACCCGGTAGTCCGTCTTGTCCCGGCCGGGAACGTCGGTAGCGGCTCCCACGACCACATGCCCAGAGGCGTCGACGGTGTCGATCCCATCGTGGCGGCGGCGCCACAGGTGGTACCAGGAGATGCCCAGCAGGAAGGCCGCACCCACTGCCACGGCGCCGCACAGGGTGTGGGCGTAGGCCGCCAGCGCCGTGTTGTTGGTCAGCACGGCCCAGACATCGGTCATCTTGGGCCGTCCGTCGACGACCTCGACGCCCACCGGGTGCTGCATCCACGAATTGGCGACGATGATGAAGTAGGCGGAGAGCCAGGAGCCGATGACCGCGGCCCAGAGCACGCCCAGGTGGAGTTTGCGGCCCAGCCGGTTCCACCCGAAGATCCACAGGCCCAGCATGGTCGATTCCAGGAAGAAGGCGACGAGTGCTTCCATCGCCAGTGGCGCACCGAAGACGTCGCCCACATAGCGGGAGTACTCACTCCAGGCCATGCCGAACTGGAATTCCTGCACGATGCCGGTGGCCACGCCCATGATGAAGTTGATCAGGTAGAGCTTGCCCCAGAACTTGGTGGCGCGCAGCCACGCCTCGTTCCCGGTGCGGTGGTACATGGTCTGCAGGATCGCGACGAGCAAGCCCAGACCGAGTGTCAGGGGAACCATCCAGAAGTGGTAGACGGTCGTGATGCCGAACTGCCATCTGCCTACGAGTACAGGGTCCACGATAAGCCGTTCCTTTCGGCGCCGCGACGGTGATGCCCTGACGACGGCAATGCGGCGCACGTATTTCTACACTCCGTAGAATAGTCGCTGCCCCGACGTCGGGCACATCGGGAGCGCTCGCTTCAGGGTAACTTTCCTCACATTGTGCGCGCCAGGACACTTCCACAGCCCCCTGCCGGCACCTCCGAGGTTCTACCGCACGTAGTGAAACTTGACAGGCGTAGCATTGTGCGCTTGGAAACCGGACACCGCCCGACTACAATGGGTAGATGCTTAGCGGATGTCTCCGCGGCACCGTGGGGAAAGGACGGCATCGCAAGTGGCAAGTCTCGGTGAATTGGAACGTAGCGTGATGGACTGTCTATGGGACAGTCCGGCCGGCATGTCAGCGGCGGATCTGCGGTCCGCACTGTCCGATCGTGGTCTCGCGCTTACCACCGTGCACACAGTGCTGACCCGCCTGGAGAAGAAGGGTTTTGTGCAGCGCACCACCAATTCGCGCCCGCACCTGTACTCCTCCACCTCGACGCCCGAAGAGCACATGGCCGACCTGATGAACGAAGTCCTCGAGCAGGCCCCGAACCGCCAGGCGGTCCTCGCCCGCTTCCTGGGTACCGTGTCCCCCTCGGACACCAAGTTCCTCACACAGCTGTTGGCCAACAGCGCGGCTTCCTGAACACCCGCATTCCGCACCGGTCGAAGGCCAGGCACATCCCATGATGACCTTTACCATCATCGGCATCTGCCTGGCCGTTCTGGCCATTGCCCTGGCATGGCCGTTTCCCAGTGCCATGGCGCGCGCCACGCTGGCCCATCGGCCAGCCGTGCTTATGGCCCTCTGGCAGTTGTTGGGGCTCTCCGGTGGCATCTCGCTCATCGCGGCCGTTTCCATGCTCGCCCTGGCCCCCTCGCTGCACACACTGCGCCAGGCCACCTCGGACGGGCTGACCGACAGCCACATCATCGCCTCCCTGTCCTGGTGGCAGTGGCTGCTCCTCCTGCTGGCCCTGGGCATCCTGACCCGACTCCTGTACTGTCTTGCGACCCAGTACGTCAACGGCAGGCGGGCCCGCCGCAAACACGCCGACCTCGTCGGACTGTTGACCAGTCCCTCCACCCGGGACCCCGGAACCCGAGTGTTGCGCTCGGACGTCCCCATGGCGTACTGCGTGCCGGGCGAGGGCACCACGGTCCTGTCCACCGGGCTGATCGAACGGCTCGACGATGCACAACGCCACGCCGTGGTCGCCCACGAGATGTCACATCTGCGCTACCACCACGATCTGTTCGTCATGCCCTTTGCGGCCTGGCACCGCGCCCTGCCCCTGCTGCCCGCCACGGCTACCGCGCTGTCGGCGGTCTCCACTCTCATCGAGTTGATGGCAGACGACAGAGCCAGGGCATTGGTCGGCGACGAGGTCCTGGCCGAAGCGATCGACCTGACCGCGGGAGTCCACCCCGGTGAGACCAGCGATGCCCTGACCCTGATCAGGGTGCGCAGGCTGCGCGCTTCCACCGCCGGGGTCTGAGTCGGATCAGGCGTCGATGCGCTCGGCGTCGAGCACTGCGGCACCGGAGACGATGAACTGCTTGCGCGGTGCGACCTCGGAGCCCATCAGCAGTCCGAAGGTCTTCTCCGCGGCTTCCGCATCGGCCATCGTCACCCGGCGCAGCAGCCGATGCTGGGGCTCCATCGTGGTCTCCGCCAGTTGGTCGGCGTCCATTTCCCCCAGGCCCTTATAGCGCTGCGGTGTCTTATAGGACTTGCCCCGCTTGTCGAGCTTCTTGATCAGCGAATGTAGTTCGGCCTCCGAATACGTGTACTCCACATCGTTGGCCTTGCCCCGGTTGACGATCTCGACCCGGTGCAGCGGAGGTACCGCCGCAAACACCCGTCCGGCTTCGACCAACGGCCGCATATAGCGGAAGAACAGCGTCAGCAGCAGAGTTCGGATGTGCGCGCCGTCGACGTCCGCATCCGTCATGATGATGACCTTGCCGTAGCGTGCCTGCGCAAGTTCGAAGGTGCGCCCCGAACCGGCTCCCACCACCTGGATGAGCGCCGCGCATTCGGCATTGCCGAGCATATCGGCCACGCTGGCCTTCTGGACGTTGAGTATCTTGCCGCGGATCGGGAACAGGGCCTGGTTCTCCGAATTGCGGGCAGCCCTGGCCGTTCCCATGGCGGAATCGCCCTCGACGATGAACAGTTCCGAGGCCTTCACATCGGTGGCCCGGCAATCGTAGAGCTTGGCCGGCAGGGATGAGGATTCCAGGGCCGTCTTCCGGCGTTGGTTCTCCTTGTGGGTGCGCGCGGAGATCCGCGCCTTCATCTCTGCGACCACCTTCTCCAGCAGAGTCCCCGCCTGCTTGCGTTCAGGACCCTTTGTGGAATCCAAGAGCGCACTCAGTTCGCGTTCGACGGTCTTCGCGACGATCTGCCTGACCGCGGCGGTGCCCAGCACCTCCTTGGTCTGGCCCTCGAACTGGGGCTCGGCCAGAGCTACCGTGACGACCGCGGTCAGTCCGGCCAGCACGTCGTCCTTCTCCACCTTGTCCTTGCCGACCTTGAGCTTGCGGGCATTGGCCTCGACGGCTTTCCGCACGGTCTTCAGCAGGGCCGACTCGAACCCCGCCACATGCGTACCGCCCTTCGGCGTCGCGATGATGTTGACGAAGCTCTTGACCCTGGTGTCGTAGTCGTTCGACCAGCGCAACGCCACGTCCACACGCACATCCCTTTCGACGTCGGTGGACACCATATCGCCGTCGGGACCCAGCACCGGCACGGTTTCGGTGAACGTCGATTCGCCCTGCAGCCGCCACACATCGGTCAGTGCGGCACCGTGAGACAGATAGTCCACGAATGCCGAAATGCCCCCGTCGAAGCGGAAATCCTCTGTGCGTTCGGCGATCGGAACACCCTCGGCATCCACTCCGCGGCCCGACCGGTCCACGATCCGCAGGCGGAGCCCGGGGACCAGGAATGCCGTTTGCCTGGCACGATCTATCAGGCCGGTGTAGTCGAAGGCCGCATCGGCGAGGAAGATCTGCCGGTCCGCCCAGTAGCGGATCTCCGTTCCCGTGACACCGCGCTTGGCCTTGCCCACCACAGCGAGTTCGGCAACTCCGGTGAACGGGGTGAACGGGTTCTCCGGCGAGACTCCGGCGGAATCCTCGAAGCGGCCGGGGTGGCCGCGTTTGAAGGACAACTGGTACACCTTCGAACCACGAGTCACACGGACGTCCAGCCGTGCGGACAGGGCATTGACGACCGAAGCCCCCACGCCGTGCAGTCCGCCGACCGCGGCGTACGAACCGCCGCCGAACTTACCGCCGGCATGCAGCTTCGTCATCACGAGTTCCACGCCGCTCAGGCCCGTCTTCGGCTCGACGTCGACCGGGATGCCCCTACCGTGGTCGGCCACCGTGACCGAGGAATCCGGATGCAGCGTGATGTCGATATCGGTTCCGTATCCGGCCAGTGCCTCGTCAACGGAGTTGTCGATGATTTCCCACAGGCAGTGCATCAGACCCCGTGAGTCCGTTGAGCCGATGTACATGCCAGGACGCTTGCGCACCGCATCCAGGCCTTCAAGCACCTGGAGCTGCCTGGCCCCGTAGGACTCCCCCGCTTTGGTCGCCACAGTCTTCCCTCTCATTGACAGCAGTGCCCCCATTTTATACGTATACGTGTTCGATAGCCCGTAGCGGGCCCGCTAGTATGACACCATGCGCCGACTCATCACCTCCGCCGCCCTTATGGCCCTGGTCCTCACGGCCTCAGCCTGCAGCCCGACGGGTACCTCGTCCGAGCCCACCGCCTCCCCGAGCAGCTCCGGCACGGGCCTCATCGGACCGAGTGCGCGCACGGGCTCCGCCCCGACGGCCGTGCCGGGTCCGAACGACTCCGAGCTCACCGCGGCCCAGCGGGAGGCGCTGAACCAGGCTACGGTGGCGCTGGACCCCGGCCACAACGGCGGTAACGCCAAACACCCGGCGCGGGCCAACGCCCCCGTCCCCGACGGACGCGGGGGAACGAAACCGTGCAATACCACCGGCACCGCGACCGACGCCGGCTATTCCGAGCATCGATTCAACTGGCAGGTCGCGCAGCTCGTACGCACCCAGTTGCGCGATGCGGGTGCGACCGTGAAGCTCTCACGCAAGAACGACACCGGTGTGGGACCCTGCGTGGACCGCCGCGGCCGTTTCGCCGATGGAGCCGATGTGCTGGTCAGCGTGCACGCCAACGGCAGCGACTCCACCAGGACGAAGGGCTTCCACGTCATCGCCAGTCCGTCGGGGAAGAATGCGAAGGCCAACCGACGGCTGGCGACGTCCATGGTGAAGGCACTCAAGGCCCAGGGATTCACACCCAACCGGGCATATGGCAAGGACGCCGTATCGATCCGCACGGATCTGGCCGGGCTGGAGAACGCCCGAGTTCCCGCCGTCATCGTCGAGTGCGCGGAGATGCGCAACCCACAGGAGGCCAAGACAATGACCACCGCGGCCGGGCGCCTGCGCTATGCACACGCCCTGACCGCCGGCACAGCGGAATTCCTGGCCGACCGGTAGCGCGGGTAGAGTTGGCCCGGAAAGTTGAATTGGACGCCGCCAGAGTGTCCACACCGTTGGAGGATGACCCATGCCGGCACTGCTACCCAATCAACCATGCTGGATCGAGCTGAGTGCGCCCGACCCGCAGGCCGCAATCGACTTCTACGGCACGGTGTTCGGCTGGGAATTCTCCATCCCGGGGATCATGGGCATGGGCCACCGGGCCGAGGTGGCGGGCCATCCGGTCGCCGGCATCAGCCCGCAACCGAGTGAGGCCCCGGAGGGGCAGCCCGCCTTCTGGTCCGTGTACTTCAGGGTCGCGGACACCGCCGATTTCCTCGAACGGACGACGACTGCCAAGGGCCAGGTCTTCGCGGCCATGCCCCTACCTACCGACGGCGCCACCATCGCACTGCTGGCAGATCCCACCGGAACCGGCTTCGGGGTGCTGGAGTACCCCGATGATCTGGGCTTCGACGGCTATCACGGACCGGGCGCGGCAGCGCTCTTCCAGCTTCAGACCCAGGATGCCTCCGTCGCCCCGTTCTATTCCTCGGTCTTTGGCTGGACGTTCACGCCCTCATCGGATCCGAACAGTTCGAAGTATCAGGAGATCTCGTTGCCGGACCCGGGGGCCCAGGCCGGGATGCTCGACATCGCCGGTGCCCGTATCCCCTCCCATTGGCGCAGCTACATCGCAGTCGACGACGTCGACCACACAGCTCGCCTAGTGGAGTCGGCCGGCGGTGCACTGTTGGCCCGGCCGGCGGATACCGCCTTTGGACGGATCGGACAGTTCATCGACAATCAGAACGCGGCGTTCTCCGTCATCCAGACTCGTTGAATTCGACTCCGAACAGCAGACGGCCCCGGAACTCCTGAAAGTTCCGGGGCCGCATCGCCGGTGCGCCGGCTCACTCAGTCCAGGTAGTCCCGCAGCACCTGCGAGCGGGATGGGTGGCGCAGCTTGGCCATGGTCTTCGACTCGATCTGGCGGATCCGCTCACGGGTCACCCCGTAGACCTTGCCGATCTCGTCGAGGGTCTTGGGCTGCCCGTCGTTGAGTCCGAAGCGCATCGAAACGACACCGGCCTCGCGCTCGGAAAGCGTGTCCAGGACCGAGTGCAGCTGCTCCTGCAACAGGGTGAAGCTGACCGAGTCAGCGGGGACCACTGCCTCCGAGTCCTCGATCAGATCGCCGAACTCCGAATCGCCGTCCTCACCCAGCGGGGTGTGTAATGAGATCGGCTCACGTCCGTACTTCTGCACCTCGACGACGCGTTCTGGCGTCATATCGAGTTCCTTGGCCAGCTCTTCGGGAGTGGGTTCGCGCCCCAGGTCCTGCAGCATCTGACGCTGCACGCGGGCGAGCTTGTTGATGACCTCGACCATGTGCACGGGGATGCGGATCGTCCTGGCCTGATCGGCCATCGCACGGGTGATCGCCTGGCGGATCCACCAGGTGGCGTAGGTGGAGAACTTGAAGCCCTTGGTGTAGTCGAACTTCTCCACTGCGCGGATCAGGCCCAGATTGCCCTCCTGGATCAGATCCAGGAACAGCATGCCGCGACCCGTATAGCGTTTGGCCAGCGAAACGACCAGTCGCAGATTGGCCTCCAGCAGGTGGTTCTTGGCGATCCGGCCGTCGTGGATGATCCACTTGTAGTCGCGCTGATCGCGGGCCTCGGTGACCTTGCCCTCGCCCAGCAGATGCTCGGCGTACATTCCCGCTTCGATCCGCTTGGCCAGGTCGACCTCTTCCGCCGCATTGAGCAGCGCAACCTTGCCGATCTGCTTGAGGTAGTCCTTGACAGGGTCCGCCGTGGCCCCTGCCGTGGCAACCTGCTGGGCCGGCTGATCGTCGTCGTCGGCGTCGGAGACGACGAATCCGCCCTTGTCCTTCACCGACTGATTGCGTCGTGCTTCGACGGCGTTCTTCGTCTCGGTCTTCTCGTCGGGCACACCTTCCGGCTCCGCCTCGACAGTGGGAGCGAGCTCGACCAAGTCCAGATCGTCCTTCTTACGCCGCCCCCTGCCGCCCTTCGCGGTCGTGGACTTCCCCGCTGCGGTCTTGGTGGTCTTGCGTGTGGTCGACTTCGCCTTGGTCGTCGTCTTAGTCGACTTGGCCGCGGTCTTGCCCGCAGTCGACTTGGCCGTGGTCTTGCCCGCAGTCGACTTCGTCGTGGTCCTGCGCGTTGTCGTCTTCTTCGCTGCGGGTGCCTTCTCTGCGGTACCCGCCGCCTTGGTCGTGGTGGACTTCTTTGCGGGCGCCTTCACGGTGGCGGTGGTTTCGGCTGCAGCGCTCGAATCCTTCTTGGTCGGCAAGAGTGCACCTTTCAACTTTTCTGCGGACGGTCCCTGTGCGTTCGGGAAACACGAAGACCCTGGTCGAGTTCCGCGGGGCTTCTGGACATAGGCCTGCCTGTCGCGGGACGCAACCGGGTCAACACCGCATTCTGCCACGATATTCCCACGCCCGCGAATCGGCTCCGCCCGGATTTCCGGGACTCCTGCCACACTCCTCCCCAGTCAGCATGTGAGGAGTCTCATATACGACGGTTCCACTTCCCCGGACTCATCCAACACGGACTCAGGCCGGCCTGGACCGCAGTGGACACCAACCGGGCCAGGGATTCCCCCGGGTCCGCCCGCAACGCCAGGGCCGCATAGTGGTCTGCGAAGGACCCTGCTCCCCTGGCCCATTCGAACCAGGCGATGACACCCAGGACCCGCGGGACGGCGGATTCACGACAGTGCACCAGCACCGTCCGCAAGATTTCGACCGCAGCTGACAGCCGTACCGCGTCGGGCTTTCGGGCTGAGAGCCCTGGCAGGTGCGCAGCGGCCGTGTGAGAGGCGAACACGGGTAGGCCGCGGGCCAGCAGTTCGACCCCGTCCAGGCCCGCCAGCTCCTGCACCGGCAGATCGGGGTGGTCCAGGCACAGCAACATCTCCAGTCCGTCACGGGTGACCTTGGTAGAAACCATCCATTCGACCGCCAACACCACCTGTGCGGACACGAACCCGGTCGGCTCCCGGACTTCTCCCCCTTTCGCCAGGGCGGTGGCCAGCCGTCCCAATTGTGCCACCAGCGCCTCCAACAGCTCCGGTGGTTCCGGCCGCACCGCGCGCCAGTGTGCGAGGTCCTCCAGCAGATCCGAATCCGGCGGCGGCAGGGCCACGACATCATCGAAGGTCCGCCCCGCCTGGGAACCGCGTACGATCATCTCGGTTGCCGCCGTACTGCTGCGGGCCGCCTGCCGGGTCTGCAGGATACCCGGCGGGAGCAGCGAGCCGATGTGCTCCGCCCCGACCCACAGGGGTGAGTAGACCTCATAACCGGAGCGCACGAGCTCATCGCACAGCCCCTGAATGGGACGGGCGAAATGGGCGAACAGCCTCGGAGACTCCAAGGGCCCATCGTCGCCGCCATACGCCCGGGCCACGTCCTCGCTGAACAGAACGGGAATCACCTCGACGATGTCCGGGCCCGATTCCAACAGTTCGACGATCCGGCCGTAGTCCCGCCCGCGGATCCGGTCGGCCTGGACGAAGTCCATATCCAGGCGCATCACGGGTCCCAGTCGGGAGCGCCCCGTCGTGCCGACGACGGCGGCCAGAACCAGGCTGTCCTCCGGCTCGTAGCCCAGGATGTGGGGGATGGCGCCGACGATATCGGCCTGGCTGCGGATGACTGCATCATGGGTTTCCATACCCATACCGTCCCCCGTCGGCCACCGCCTGGCCATAGCCCTCCCAGGGCCTGTGGATTCCCGGCCCGGTGTCCACAGGTGCTGATGCGCCGGTCGACCAACCTGTGCCACACGGTCGGTAGGCTTTCACCCATGGGACGCAAGCGCACACGGACACAGGACATCAGAGAATTCGACATCGACACCGGTACCGCGCGACTTGAGCCGGTCGCGGGCGAGCCCAACAGCTGGGTACTCTGGGTCAACGGCGTCCCCTCCTCACCCGTGACCATCGGGGAGCCGACCCGACTCGACTTCGAATACCTCGACTGGATGTCGCGCATTCTGGAGGTCCAACTGGGCACAGACCACCCCAGGATGGTCCATATCGGCGCGGCCGCATGCGCCCTGCCGCGTTGGGCCGCCGCCCGTTATCCACAGGCCAGGCAGACGGCGGTCGACATCGATGCGAAACTACTGACTCTGGTCCGCGAATGGTTCGACCTGCCCCGGGCACCCCGCCTGGCGCTGCGCCCGGGCGACGGGGCCGCGGAGATCGCGACGTTCGCCCCCGGCAGCCTCGATGTGGTCGTCCGAGACGCCTTCGCAGGGGACACCACACCCCCTGCCCTGGCCGACGACGCCTTCTTCTCCGCATGCGCCCGCGCACTCAAGCCGACCGGCGTCTACCTGGCGAACATCGCGGACCGGCCCCCACACGATGCCCTGCGCTCCGAGGTCCTGCGAATGCGCTCCCGCTTCGCCCACGTCGCACTGGCAGCCGATCCCGGACAGATCAGGGGCCGCAGGTGGGGCAACGTAGTGGCGCTGGCCACCATGGAGGAACCCGATCTGATCGCGATTGCCAAGGCCCTGCGCAGGGGGCCGGCCCAGGCCGCCGTTCTCACCGGAGGGGACCTGGACCGATACTGCGGCGCGAACTGAAACAGGGCGAACTGAAACAGTTGGAACGCTCCACCGCCCCCTTGACCCACAGGATAGACTTGTAGGCCGATTGGAAAGGGCAATGGTGGGCGAAAACAACGAACGTGAGCTCGAACAGCACAATCTGGACAAGCTGTACTCCCGGGTCGACGAACTGCGGGCCGAGGCCACGCGCGAACTGGCCAAGGTACGCATCACAGAGGTCGGGGGCAATAGGCAGAACCGCAGTGAGCGCGACGCCTTCGCCACCCTGTACGAAGACCAGCTGCTGCGGTTGCGCGGAGCCGAGGAGGGTCTGTGCTTCGGCCGGATCGACACCCTCGATTCCACGACGACCTATATCGGACGCATCGGTATCTCCGATGCCCAGCATCGACAGTTGCTGATGGACTGGCGGGCACCCGCCAGCGAGCCGTTCTATCGGGCCACCGCGGTGGACCCGGGAGACATCGTGTTGCGCCGCCACCTGGGCACGCGCTCACGACGGGTGGTCAGCATCGAGGACGATGTCCTCAACGCCCAAGCGCTGGCCGCCACCGGTGGCACCCACCTGCAGGGCGAGGGTGCGCTGATCGCCGCGCTCGAAGCCGGCCGGACCGGGCGCATGTCCGATATCGTCGCGACGATCCAGGCCGAACAGGATGCGATCATCCGCAAGCCGCTGGACCGCGTCGTGGTCGTGCAGGGCGGCCCCGGTACGGGAAAGACGGCCGTCGCCCTGCACCGCGCCGCTTATCTGCTCTACCAGCACCGCAAGCGGATCGAGAACTCCGGCGTGCTCATCGTGGGCCCCTCCCCCACGTTCCTCCGTTACATCGAGCAGGTCCTGCCCAGCCTGGGCGAGACCGGCGCCGTCCTCCTGACCCCGGGCCAGCTCTACCCCGGAGTGGACACGACACTACTGGACGCGCCCAGGGCCTCGCGCGTCAAAGGCGATCTGCGCATGGTCGAGGTCATCGAGCGCGCCGTCGCGGGATATGAGCGCGTCCCGCGCGAACCACAGCGTCTGGCTGTCGGGCGCAAGTCGGTGTCGCTGACGCCGAAGATCGTCCGCTCGGCAATGCGCGCCGCCCGCTTCCACTCGATCCACCACAACGAGTCCCGTGACGTCTTCGCCTCCGCCGTCGTCGACGCCCTGGCCGGTCAGCTGGCCGCGCCGAAGTCCCTGGGCGAGTTGAGCGCGGAGAAGCGCCAGGAGATTTACGACGATCTGCGCATGTCGCAGGCGGTCAAGATCGCCATCAACCTGTGCTGGCTGCCCCTGACGCCCCGTGGGGTGCTCGATGCGCTGCTGAGCAAACCGGCGAAGCTCGTCGCTGCCGCCGACGGCATCCTCGAACTCACGGAAATGGCTCTGATCCGTCGGGAATCGGGAGCACCCATTACCGTCGAAGACGTACCGCTGCTCGACGAGATCGCGGAACTCATCGGCACTTATACCCCTCCGCGGCGGACCGGTGGCGGGGACGAGGACGAATACGCCGCCGCGGTGCTGGAGAACACCGGCACCGGCGCCTGGCTGTCCGCGTCCCAGCTGGCAGCCAGGCAGCGCGAGTCCACCGACCGCGGCACCGTAGCCGAACGCGCGCTCGAGGACCGCGAATGGGCCTTCGGACATCTGGTGGCCGATGAGGCCCAGGAGCTCTCCCCCATGCAACTGCGGTTGTTGTTCCGCCGTGTGCCGTCGAAATCGGCGACTCTGGTGGGCGACCTGGCCCAGGCCAGACACGTCGACGTCGACCGGACCTGGAGCAGTGTCCTCTCGCCCCATGTGGGAAAGCGCTTCGAGCTCGTCGAGCTCACGGTCTCCTACCGCACCCCGGGCCGGATCCTCGAACCCGCAAACGCGCTACTGCGGCACTTCTTCCCGCAGCTGAGCCTGCCCACCCCGGTTCGCCGGGGTGAGTCCGATCCATGGCGGCTGCGGTTGCCCGACATCGCGGCGATCGCCCATCGTCTGCCCGAACTCATCGCCGCCGAGACAGCGGCCGTATCCGGCGGCAAGGTGGCTCTTATCGTCCCTGCCGTCCATCTGCGGCGGGTCGAGGAGGCGCTCACCGGCAGCGGACTCGACTACGGGATGGGCACCAGCGGCCTGGACCATACGGTGGCGGTCCTCGACCCCACCGCGGCCAAGGGACTGGAGTTCGATTCCGTCGTCATCGTCGAACCGGGACTCATCGCCCCGTCAGGAGACGTCTCCGGGGTCGGCGAACTCTATGTCGCGCTGAGCCGCTCGACTGCCCGACTGGGCATCCTCGACACCGCTGAGTCGGTACTCGACGAAGTCGGCTTCACCAGCGCAGCGCTCGCGGCGTGAAAAACCGCGGGCGGCGTCGGCTTCCCCTCCGATGCCGCCCGCGGCGGGTGCACGTCACGTGCACAGCACCATCATACATACATTTCAGGATGTTTCCGCATTCGCGCTCTGTTCACCCTCGGCCGAGCGCAGCTCATGATCGTGGCGCAGCCCTGCGATCTCCGCTTCGAAGTCCTCCAGTGAGTCGAAGCCCTTATAAACACTTGCGAAGCGCAGATAGGCGACATTGTCCAGTTCCCTCAGGGGCTCCAGGATCGCCAGGCCCACCTCATCGGCTTCGATCTCCGCGATTCCACGGGAGCGGATCTTCTCCTCGACGCGCTGTGCGAGCTTCGCCAGGTCGTCTTCGCTCACGGGCCGCCCTTGGCATGCCTTGCGGACTCCTGCGACGACCTTCTGACGGGAGAACTCCTCGGTCACGCCCGAGCGCTTGATGACCGATAGGCTGGTCGCCTCGATCGTGGTGAACCGTCGCCCGCATTTCGGACACTGCCGGCGCCTGCGGATCGACCCGCCGTCATCGGTCGTGCGGGAATCGACGACACGGGAATCGGGGTGGCGGCAGAATGGGCAGCGCATGGTCCCTCACTTGGGTAGGTTGCTTGACTCGTTGCTGGCGGTTCGCCCTCTCAGGCGAACCGGATTGACACGGCCCTGCCGTGTGCGGGTAGGTTCTCCGCCTCCGCCAGGGCCTCGATGCCGGCCGCGACCTGCTCCAGACCGGCCCGGGAGTAATCGATGATCTGGCTGCCCTTGAGGAACGACTGCACTCCCAGTGCCGAGGAGAACGCCGCCGTGCCCATGGTGGGCAGAACGTGGTTCGACCCGGAGCAGTAATCGCCCAGGGCCACGGGGGAATACGGGCCGATGAAGACCGAACCGCCGTTGCGCAGCGCCACGGCGGCCGCAGCCGCATCGGCGACCTGTAGCTCGACGTGCTCGCCGGCGTAGGCATTGAGAACCGTCAGGGCGGCTTCCCTGTCGTCGGTCAGGACGATCGCAGACTGGCTGCCGGCCAGCGCCTGGGCGATCCGGTCGGCGTGCCGAGCCGCCGGTGCCTGCTCCGCGATATGCGCGGAGACGGCCGCTGCCACGGATTCCTCCGCGGTGACCAGCACGGCCGCGGCATTCGGATCGTGTTCGGCCTGGCTGATCATGTCGGCCGCCACATAACGCGGATCGGCGGTGGAATCGGCGAACACGATGATCTCCGTGGGACCGGCCACCGCATCGATGCCGACAGTCCCCTGGACCTGGGCCTTGGCCGCGGCGACATAGGCGTTGCCCGGCCCCGTGATCAGGTCTACGGGTTCGAGTTCCTCACCGTCGGAGAACCCGTAGGTCAGCGCTGCGATGGCCTGGGCGCCGCCGATCGCCCAGACCTCGTCCACCCCGAGCAGCCCTGCGGCTGCGAGCACCGTCGGGTGTGGCAACCCGGTATCGGCCTGCGGTGGCGAGGCGATGGCCAGCGATCCGACACCGGCGGCCTGGGCCGGCACCACGTTCATCACAACCGTCGAGGGGTAGACGGCCAGACCGCCGGGCACATAGAGACCCACACGATCCACCGGCAGCCACCGGGTCGTCACCGTCGAGTCCGGCCCCAGCTCGCTCGTCACGGCTGTCCGCCTATCGGCCTCCGCCACGATCCGCGCGCGTCGAATCGACTCGCGCAGGGCGGAACGGATCGCCGGGTCGAGCCCGGCGACTGCCGCCTCGATGTGCTGCCCGGCGACTCGCAGGGCGCTGGGTCGGACCCCGTCGAACCGCTCCGTGAAGTCGAGTACGGCCGCCCGGCCCTCGGCTGCGACCCGGTCCAGAGTCCCCCGCACCGCCTGTGCGGCCGCTTGCCCGGTCTCCTGGGCGCGCGGCAGATGCCGGCGCAGGGTGGCCCGGTCCAGGCGCATACCGCGCAGATCGATTCGTCTCAGCTCGTACATCGTCTACCTTTCTATGCGGCGCCCTGGCCGCCGTGGGTGCTCAAACAGCGGGGGCCGAGCAGTGCTTTGAGGTCCCCGAACAGGCTGGGGCCGGGGGTCACCCTGACCGATCGGTCCAGCCTCATCACGGTGCGCCGCCCCGGCTGGGTCAGGTTCAACAGCACCTCGGTGGGACCGGAGTTGGCGCGCAGCACATCGCCCAGGCGCTCCACCAGTTGCGGGGTGCAGCGTTCCAAGGGCAGTGACACGTACAGGGGCCGATCGGCCGGATCGGTGACATCGGGAATCGTCATGGAGCGCGCCATGAGCTCCGTTGGGCGCTCATCCGATTTCCTGATGACGCCGGTGACGGTGATGACCAGGTCGTTTTGCAGCAGGCTGGCAACCGGCTCGTAGACATCGCCGAAGAACATGATGTCGATCGAGGCCTCGAGGTCTTCGACGGTGACGATCGCATAGGGCTTGCCCGAGTTCTTCGAAACGCGGCGTTGCAGGGTCGTGATCATCCCGCAGACCTTGACGGTGGAGCCGTCGGGCCGGTGGTTCTCCGGGTTCATCAGATCGACGATCGGCAGATCCGCCTCCTGGCTCAGCACGCCCTCGAGCCCATTGAGCGGGTGGTCGGAGACGTAGAGGCCGATCATCTCGCGTTCGAACGCCAGCTTCTCCTTCTTGTCCCACTCCGGACGGTCGGGCACCGGAACGCTGAAGGCGTTGGCCTCGTCCTCGTCATCGTCACCGAGGCCGGCGAACAGATCGAACTGTCCGGCGGCCTCCTGCCGTTTGACTCCGATGACGGAATCGACGGCCTCTTCGTGGATCTCCACGAGCGAACGGCGGGTATGACCCAGCGAGTCGAACCCACCTGCTTTGATGAGCGATTCGATGGTGCGCTTATTGCACACGTTCTGCGGCACCTTGTCCAGGAAGTCCGAGAAGCTGGTGAACGCGCCCTTCTCCTCACGTGCCTGGCGGATTCCCTCGACGACGTGGGAGCCGACATTGCGCACCGCGCCCATCCCGAAGCGGATGTCCTCGCCGACTGCGGCGAAGTTCTGCTGGGATTCGTTGACATCGGGCTGGAGCACCGTGATGTGCATCTTGCGGCACTCGTTGAGATACAGCGCCAGCTTGTCCTTGTTGTCTCCCACACTCGTCAACAGGGCCGCCATGTACTCGGCCGGATAGTGGCACTTGAGGTAGGCGGTCCAGTACGAGACCAGCCCATAGGCTGCAGAATGGGCCTTGTTGAAGGCGTACTGGCTGAACGGCACCAGAATGTCCCACAGGGCCTGGACCGCCTCCATCGAGTAGCCGTGTTCCTTCATCCCCTCGGAGAAGGGGCCGAATTCCTTGTCCAGAATCGACTTCTTCTTCTTACCCATGGCGCGGCGCAACAGATCGGCCTGGCCCAGGGAATAGCCGGCCACCCTCTGCGCAATCTGCATCACCTGCTCCTGGTAGATGATCAGACCGTGCGACTCCGCCAGAATGTCCTTGAGCGCTTCCTCCAGTTCCGGATGGATCGGAGTGATCTCCTGGCGCCCGTTCTTGCGCAGGGCGAAGTTCGTATGCGAATCCGCACCCATCGGGCCGGGCCGGTACAGGGCGATGGTCGCCGAGATGTCGTCGAAGTTGTCCGGCTTCATCAGCCGCAGCAGGGCCTGCAGCCCGCCGCCGTCGAGCTGGAAGACCCCGATCGTATCGCCACGGCCCAGCAGCTCGTAAGAGGGCCGGTCGTCCAGCGGCAGATGTTCCAGATCGAGGTCGAAATCCCTGTTGAGCTTGATGTTGGACAGGGCGTCGGAGATGATCGTGAGGTTGCGCAACCCCAGGAAGTCCATCTTGATCAGGCCCAGGCCCTCGGCGATCGGGTATTCGAACTGGGTGATCACCTGGCCGTCCTGGAAGCGGCGCATGATCGGGATGACACTGTCGACGGGCGCCGAGGACATGATGACCCCCGCTGCGTGCACACCCCACTGCCGCTTCAGGCCCTCCAGGCCCAGCGCCGTATCGAAGACCTCGCGGGCCTCCGGTTCGGTCTCCAACAGCTCCCGGAATTCCCCCGCCTCGTTGTAGCGCGGCGCGTCCGGGGTGATGATGTTCTTCAGCGGGATGTCTTTGGCCTGGTCCGCCGGGGGCAGGGCCTTCGTCAGGCGTTCGCCCAGGCTGAAGGGCTTGCCCAACACCCGGGCCGAGTCCTTGAGGGCCTGTTTCGTCTTGATCGTACCGAAGGTCACGATCTGGGCGACGTAATCCGCGCCGTAGCGCCGGGTCACATAATCGATCGCCTCGGTGCGCCGCCGATCGTCGAAGTCCACGTCGAAGTCGGGCATCGAAATGCGATCGGGGTTGAGGAACCGTTCGAAGAACAGGCCGTGCTCGAGCGGGTTGAGCTCCGTAATGCGCATCGCATAGGCGACCATGGATCCGGCACCGGAACCGCGGCCGGGTCCCACCCTGATCCCGTTGTCCTTCGACCAGTTGATGAAGTCCGCGACTACCAGGAAGTAACCGGGGAATCCCATCTGGATGATGACGTCGAGTTCGTAGTCGGCCTGTTTCCTGGCGTCCTCGGGCACACCGTCCGGGAATCGGTAGTGCATGCCCTTATCGACCTCTTTGATCAACCATGAGGTCTCGTCCTCACCCGGTGGGCAGGGGAACTTCGGCATGTAGTTGGCGGTGGTGTCGAAGGACACCTCGCACATCTCAGCGATTCGCAGGGTATTGTCGCAGGCTTCGGGGAAATCCTTGAACAGCGCGCGCATCTCCGCCGGAGACTTCAGATAGTAGCCCGACCCGTTGAAGGCGAAGCGCGAACCGCCCTGGTCATAGGTCGGCTCGATCAGCTTGGAGCCCGACTGGATCGCCAGCAGGGCCTCGTGCGCCTTGGCGTCGGATTCGTGGGTGTAGTGCAGATCGTTCGTGGCCACCAGGGGCAGGTCCAGCTCACGGGCCAGGCGGATCAGATCGCCCATCACGCGGCGTTCAATCGAGATCCCGTGGTCCATGATCTCGCAGAAGTAGTTCTCCGCCCCGAAGATCTCCCTGTACGTCCCGGCCGCCTTGCGCGCCTCCTCGTACTGGCCCAGGCGCAGGCGGGTCTGCACCTCACCCGAGGGGCAGCCTGTCGTGGCGATCAGCCCCTCACTGTAGGTGTCGAGCAGTTCGCGGTCGATCCTGGGCCATTTGGCGAACACCGAATCCAAGGAGGCCAGGGATGAGGCCTTGAACAGATTGTGCATACCCGTGTTGTTCTTCGACAGCAGCGTCATATGGGTGTACGCGCCGCCGCCGGAGACGTCATCGCCGCGCTGGGACTCATCGGTCCGCCATTTCACACGGGTCTTGTCCCCGCGCGCGGTACCGGGGGTGACATAGGCCTCAACCCCGATGATCGGTTTGATCCCGGCGGCCGTCGCCTGTTTCCAGAAGTCGAAGGCACCGAACAGATAACCGTGGTCGGTGGTCGCCATGGCCTTCATGCCCATTTCATTGGCGGCCTTCATCAGGTCGCCCAGGCGGGCGGCCCCGTCCAGCATGGAGTATTCCGTATGGACGTGCAGGTGGACGAAATCGTCTGCCATTTTCCCCTCGCAGAAATCAGGCCCGCGGATCGCGCAGCACGTCGAGGGCGTGTCGCAGGTCCGCGGGATATTCGCTTTCGAATTCGACCCACTCCCCGGTCTCCGGGTGGGTGAAACCGAGCCGGACGGCGTGTAGCCACTGGCGGTTCAATCCCAGGCGGGCGGCCAACACCGGATCGGCCCCATAGGGCAGATCGCCACAGCACGGGTGCTTGGTCGCCGACATGTGCACACGGATCTGGTGGGTCCGACCGGTTTCCAGGTGCACTTCGAGCAGGCTCGCAGAGCGAAAGGCCTCCAACAGTTCATAGTGGGTCACCGCATGCTTGCCGTCAGTGCGCACCGCATAGAGCCCGTCGCGCCGCGGATTGCGCCCGATCGGGGCCTCGATCGTGCCGATCACCGGATCGGGCAGCCCCTGGACCAGCGCATGGTAGGTCTTCGAGACCGTGCGCTCCTTGAAGGCGTGTTTGAGCACGGAATAGGCGTGTTCGCCCTTGGCCACGACCATCACACCCGAGGTCCCGACGTCGAGTCGGTGCACGATCCCCTGTCGTTCGGGCGCACCCGAGGTGGCGATGTGGTATCCCGCGGCGGCCAAGCCGCCGATCACGGTGGGACCGTGCCAACCGGCTGCAGCATGTGCCGCGACGCCCACCGGTTTGTCGACGACGACGAAGGCGTCATCGTCGTAGATCACCCGCATGCCCGGAACCGGCTCGGCCACAATGCGCGGGGCCGGCTTCGGTTCTGGCAGTTCCACGTCGATGCGCACCCCGGAGCTCAGCCGGTCCGACTTGCCCGCAGGGCGGCCATCGACGACGATCCCCCCGGCCTGTGCGATCTGGGCGACCGCGGTCCGGGACAACCCCAACAGGCGGCTCAGAGCCGCATCGACGCGCTCCCCCTCGAGTCCGTCGGGGACCAGAAAAGAACGTTCCGTCATACCGGATCTACCTCCTGCTGCGCGTGATCGGAGTGCGTGGCGACCCCGAACGGGATCCCCTTGAGACTCGCGATGATGATGAGGACCGCTGCCCCCGTGATGGCGATATCGGCGACATTGCACACGAAGAAGTACAGATCGATGAAATCCACGACGGCCCCGTGGAAGACACCGGGTGCGCGGAACAGCCGATCGATCAGATTACCGACCAGTCCGCCCAACAACAGGCCCAGGCCCGCGCCCCACGTGACCGAGCGCAGGCGGCGGACCGAGATGAGGATGGCCGCGAACACGATGATCGCAATGACCGCGAACAGCCAGGTCGTGTTCGAACCCAGCCCCAGTGCCGCACCCGGGTTGCGCAGGAACGTCAGCCCGGCCAGATCGCCGAGCACCGGCACTCTGGGTCGCCCCGCCAGGAATGCGACGGCCAGGGCCTTCGTCGCCTGGTCGGCCAGCACCACCAGCAGGGCCACCGCGAACAGCCAGATCCGTGGACGCCCGATCCGGGCGCCGTCTTGTTTGTCTACCACCACTCACCCAAGTCTACCGGTGCGCTCCCCGTGAACCATACAGGCGGGGCCGCCCCTCCCTCGGGAAGGACGGCCCCGCCTGCGAACCAGAACCTGGAACAGGTCAGAGCGAGTGCTTTGCGTTACCCGCCTGGCCCAGGGTCTCCGGGGCCAGGGAGCTGGAGTTCTCCAGTTCGCGTAGCTGATCGCTCAGGTAGCTCTTCAAACGCGTCCGGTACTGGCGCTCGAAGTTCTGCAGCACGTCGAGCTCACGTTCGAGGTTCGACTTCTGGGTCTCCAGCTGGTTGAGCGTATCGTCGCGCTTCTTCTCCGCGGCCGTGACGATGCCGGAGGCCTCCGTCTTAGCATCCGCGATGAGCTTGTCACGGGTCTTCTTACCCTCTGCCACATGCTCGTCGTGGACCTTCTGCGCCAGTGCGATGAGCCCGGCTGCATCGCCGCCGGCGTTCGCCGCCGGTGCAGGAGCCTCTGCCTGCTTCGGTTCTGCCGCCTTGGCAGGCTGCGACTTGGCCTCTTCCTTCGGCTCCTCCTTGGCCTCCTTGGCCGGTTCCGGAGCCGGCTTGGCCGGGGCCGTGGCCGCTGGAGCCGCCGCCGGGGCCTGCGGGGCCACGACCGGCGAAGCCGGTGCGGCTTCCTTCTTCGGCTCTTCGACGGGCTTGGCCGCGGGCATCGCCTGTGTCGCCTGCGGATCCTCAACCTTGGGCGCAGCAGGCGCCGCTGCGGCCTTTCCGCCGTCCTTCTGGAGCTCGGCTGCCTTGGCCTCGGCTTCCGAGAGCTTCTGCCGCAGCGAGTCGTTCTCCTGATAGAGCCGACGCAGTTCGACGACGACCTCGTCGAGGAAATCGTCGACCTCGTCCTGGTCGTATCCTTCGCGGAACTTGACGTGCTGGAACCGCTTGTTCACTACGTCTTCAGGCGTAAGCGCCATGAGGCCACCTTCGGTTGAGTAATAGTCCACTGCCCTGCACGTCAGTGCAGATGCCTAACAATTTCATCACTGTACAGCACGACCGTTGTTCTTGTCTTGCAGCCAATCACATTAAACGACGTGAAGCAGCGGTCCTGCAACGAGTCCATCATAGGCACAGAACGCTGAGAACTTCAGCCCAGGGCGATCATGGCCCGGCCCGCATTGAGCAGCAGCGCGGAGAGGAATTGCACAACCATATACAGGACGATGAAGCCCAGGTCAAGGGCGACGGTGCCCAACCGCAGCGGGGGGATGATCCTGCGCAGCAGATTGATGGGCGGATCAGTCAGGGAATAGACGAGTTCGCAGACCACCAGCAGGAAGCCCCTCGGCCGCCAATCACGGGCGAAGACCTGGATCAGGTCGATGACGACACGGGCCAGCAGAACGAACCCGTAGAGATTGAGTGCGAAACCCAGGATGTAGAGGACGATGCCCACGTGTTATGACGCCTTCCGTCGTAGTTCTCGCCACCGGTCATACAGCGACCGGCAGACCACCCCATGGTAGCCTGCCGGTCGGTCAGCGGTGGAGACGAAACTCTCAGCTCTGGTTGAAGAAACCCTTCTGCTCCCGTTCGGGCTCCGTACCGTTGGCCACCTCGTAGTCCTCGGGCGTGAGAAGGAACACTGAGGTCGTCACCTTCTCGAGATTACCGTGCAGGCCGAAGGTCAGTCCGGCCGCGAAGTCGACAAGGCGCTTGGAGTTCACATCGTCCATGGCGCTGAGGTTGATGATCACGGGGATCCCCGCGCGGAAGGCCTCGCCGATGGCAACGGCGTCGTTGTAGCTGCGGGGATGAATGGTCTGAATCCGGTGTACGGGTTCCACGGGTGTCGTCTCCACGGGTCGCATCGAGGCGCGAATCGGGGTGACCGCCGCATCGATCTGGGGTTCGTCCATCAGTTCGTCCTCCGGCGGTCCCGATTCGTAGGCCGGCTCATCGTAGTCGCGGTCGCGTGGAGTGTAGGCGTCATCCTGCTCATACCCCTCTTCACCGAATCCGAAGTAGTTGCCGATCTTCTTGAAGGCAGACATAGCTTTCTCCTGATCTCCACCGGGCCCTTCGGCCCCCTGCTGTCACCTACGAAACTATCCCAATGCAAACGACACGCCCCGGTAATCCGTAGGCGTGTCGCAAGGTGTGCCAACCGCGGACTCAATCCGGGTGGGGTGCCAGCCAGCCGATTCCGGCGAATCGGCCGGTGGCGCCATCCCTGCGATACGAGAACAGATCCGGGTCCTCGAAGGTGCAGCTGCGGTCCCAATGGACGATGCGCACCCCGCGGTCCGCCAGCTGGGAGACCACTCCTGCGGAGACATCGAGTGCGGGGGTGCCCGACCAGGTGATGGCCCCTGCCACGGGATGGAGCGCGGCGACCTCATGACGCAGCTCGTCGGGCACCTCGTAGCAGCGCCCACAAATCGACGGACCGACGATGGCCGAGACCCGGGTGGCGCCACGGCGCTCCATGGCCTCGAGGACCGCTCCGACCACTCCGTCCGCCATGCCCCGCCGTCCCGCATGTGCTACGGCCACCAGGCCCGCGTCGGGATCGGCCAGGACCACCGGGGTGCAGTCGGCGACCATCACGACCAGGCCCACCCGTTCCTCACCGGTGACCTGGGCGTCGGCCTCGACCACCGTGGCCGGCACCGAGGCACTTGACGAGTCGAGGTCCACCATGTGGACCCGGGTGCCGTGAACCTGTGAGGTAAAGCTCAGCCGATCCGCCTGCAGCCCCAGCACGGACCCCAGAGCCGCCCGATTGGCCGTCACAGCCGAATCGACGTCTCCGACGTGCCGGGCCAGATTGAAGCTGCTAAAGGGGCCCTCGCTGAAACCGCCGCGGCGGTCGGTGAACGCCACATGTGCGTCCACCGACCGCCCCGGAATCACGAACCTGCCACCGAGCATCGCGCGCTCCTACTTGAGGAAGTCGGGCACGTCGATGTCGTCGCGCCCGTTGTAGGTACGCTGTTCCTCCGGCAATTCGACCGGCACATCGGCAGGCTGGCGCTGCGGCAACGGAGTCACAGGGGCGATCTGTTCGGCCCCGGTGTCGGCGGACTGCTTGGGCTCGGGCGCCGGTGTCGAAACCGCGGGTTCGGCCGGGACCGATTTGATGGTGTTGTCGTTGTTGTCGAAGCCGGCTGCGATCACCGTGATCCGGCATTCGTCGCCGAGGTTCGGGTCGATGACCGTACCGAAGATGATATTGGCCTCCGGGTGGGCTGCCTCCTGCACCAGGCGAGCGGCCTCGTTGACCTCGAACAGACCCAGATCCGGTCCACCCTGGATCGACAACAGCACCCCGTGCGCACCCTCGATGCTGGCCTCCAGCAGAGGCGATGCGATCGCGGACTCCGCGGCCTGCACCGCCCGGTCGTCGCCGACTGCGGAACCGATGCCCATCAACGCGGTACCGGCGCCCTGCATCACGGACTTCACATCGGCGAAGTCCAGGTTGATCATCCCGGGGGTGGAGATCAGATCGGTGATGCCCTGGACACCGGAGCGTAGGACCTCGTCGGCGGACTGGAACGCCTCCATTACCGTGACATTGCGATCCGAGATCGACAACAGACGGTCGTTGGGGATGACGATGAGGGTATCGACTTCTTCGCGCAGCGCGGCGATACCCGATTCCGCCTGCGCCGACCGGCGCCGGCCCTCGAAGGTGAACGGTCGCGTCACCACGCCGATCGTCAGCGCGCCCAGGGACTTCGCGATCCTGGCGACCACCGGGGCCGCACCGGTCCCGGTACCACCGCCCTCACCGGCGGTGACGAAGACCATATCCGCACCGTCGAGCGCTTCCTTGATCGCGTCTTCGGAGTCCTCGGCGGCCTTCCGGCCGATCTCCGGGTCGGCACCGGCGCCCAGACCGCGGGTCAGATCGCGGCCGATCTCCAGTTTGGTGTCAGCTTCCGATAGCAGCAACGCCTGGGCATCGGTGTTGATGGCGATGAACTCGACTCCACGCAGACCGACCTCGATCATGCGCTGGACCGCGTTCACACCACCGCCGCCGGTACCGGCGACCTTGATGTCGGCTCCGGATTGCGGGAATTCAGCCAAGTCGGTTCCTCTTTCGATGCTCTAGTGTCCGGCAGACCTGTTCAACGGGCGGGACGTCCGGGATACGGCCTTTGCCATGACGTTATTGTGTCCGACGCACCGGTGCAAGAACCTGCCCGGAGTGTCGCGGCGCTTTAATCGTTTCCGCCCCAGGTTATAACGTCGCGCCCGCCGCCGCCGACGCGCCCGGAGGCTGGATGCCGCGGGTTCAGCCGGTCACTGGTCTCTCGGGCAGGCTCACGTCGATCCGCTGCGCCCCCGTTGGCAGGAGGGCGCGGGCGATGCGGAACTTCCGCTGCACATCCGCGGAGGTCCCGAATACGATCGTGACATCTCGCCCGGGCTGGGCCCGCTGGGTCTGTGTGGCCGAAGGCGCGGCGGACGCGGTGGCCGAGGTGCTGCGGTCTGCCAGTTCCTCCCCCGTCGCGGCGTAGACGATCGATAGAGTGCCCGAGCGATCCGTACGGATCGTGCGCACCCGCTGCGCCGCTGCGTCGTCCAGGCCGGTGATGAGTTCGACGGCCGAGCGCACGCTCTCCGCCGGCGCCGTGCCCTCGGCCTGCAGGAGCGGCAGTTCCGGTTTCCGGTTCACCGTGTCGATGGCGTTGCCGGACTCGTCGAAGCGCTGCCACCGTTTGCCCTGGGCCACTGCCAGCGCGGGCTGCCGGTCGACGATGACGACCGTCAGACTGCGCGGGCCCGACCAGCGCAGGCGCACTTCGGACGTTTTGGGAAACCGCTCGTGCAGCTGCGCGGATATTGCACCCAGGCGCAGGCGCGGCAACGGCGTTCCCCGATGGTCCTGGAGTACCGCCTGCTCGACCGCCCCCGCGTCCGTCAGACTGGCGCCCGTGACCGTGACCGACTGCAGCGCCAGCGCCGGGGTGAACCAGCCCAGCAGACCGCAGCCGAGCACGACGACGAGCACTGTGCCCGTAATCCACCACGGACGGGACCGCCTGGCCCTGCGGGTGGCGATGACCTCGGTGAGATCGGCAGTCTCATTGCCCTGGCCCATCGGGGTCAGGACTCCGTCGCGGCCCGGCTCGGTACCGACTCGCCCGTGCCCAGTGCCACCAACAGCTCGGGCCCCAGCATGGTGACATCACCGGCCCCGGCGGTGATGACGATGTCCCCGGGACGGACCCTGCCGGCCATATAGGGAACGGCGTCGCGGAAAGCCGGCAGAAAGGCCACCTTGTCCTCCGGCAGGGGGACCTCGGCGGCGATGAGGTCACCGGTCACCCCGGGGATCGGATCCTCACGTGCGGGATAGACGTCGAGTACCGCCACATCGTCGGCCAGGCCCAGGGCCTGGCCGAACTCGTGTTTGAAGGCCCGTGTCCGGCTGAACAGGTGGGGCTGGAAGATCACGTGCACTTGCCGGTCCTCGGCGACGATCTCCCTGGCCGCCCGCAATACCGCGGTCAGTTCGGTCGGGTGGTGGGCGTAGTCGTCGAAAACCCGTACGCCGTTCGCGGTTCCCCGCAGATCGAATCGCCGTCGGGTCCCCGAGAAGCCCATCAGGCCGGCTTCTGCGCGTTCGTCATCGAGCCCCAGTTCGACTGCCACGAGGAGCGCCGCCGTCGCGTTGAGCACATTGTGCAGACCCGGCTGGCCCAGGGAGACGGGCCCGAGAACCCGCCCGCCGTAGGCCACCGAGAAAGTAGCGCCCTGCGCATCGTGACTCAGCTCGACCACCCGGGCCGAGGCGTGCTCGGACTGTCCGTAGGTGACGACCCGGCCGCCGGCCGCGGCCGCGGCCTCTGCGATCCCGGCCGCGCCGGGATCGTCGGCGCAGGCGATGAGCACCCCGGAATCGGCCGTGACGTTGGCGGAGAACTCCACGAACGCCGCCCGTACCCTCTCCCAACTGCCGTAGAAGTCCAGGTGATCTGGTTCGGCGTTCGTGATCACCCCGATCACCGGGTCGTAGAGCAGGAACGAGCCGTCGGATTCGTCGGCTTCTGCCACGAACACATCGCCCGAGCCGGCGTGCGCGTTCGTCCCGGTCGCGCTGAGCACACCGCCGATGACGAAGGACGGGTCCGCCCCTGCCGACTGCAGGGCCACCGTGGTCATCGAGGTCGTGGTGGTCTTGCCGTGCGTCCCTGCGATCGCGACGGCCCGCCTGCCCACCATCAGACCGGCCAGGGCCCGGGACCGGTGGACGACCCGGATACCCGCGGCACGGGCTGCCGCCAGCTCCGGGTTCGACTCGCGGATGGCCGTGGACACGACGACTGTGTCCGCGCCGGCGATGTGCTCGGCGGCATGGCCGATGTAGACGGTCGCCCCCTGCGCGCGCAGAGCGGCGACAACGGATGAGTCCTTAGCGTCAGAGCCGGAGACGGTGATGCCGCGGTCGAGCATGACCCGGGCGATGCCGGACATGCCGGCCCCGCCGATTCCGATGAAGTGCACCCGGCCCAGGTCTTCGGCCGGAATCACCGGCCCCTGATTCTGATCGACGTCGAGTGCATGGTTCATGCGTCTCCTTCGAGTGTCAGGCCCGCGGTACGGGCGATGGTCGCGACCATGGCACGGTCCGCGTGCCGTGGGAAGTCCATGGCCGCCAGTGCGGCCTCCATCCCTGCCAGGGCGGCGGAATCGGCTGCCAGGGGCACCACTGCGTCACGGACGAAATCCTCGTTGAAGGCACTGTTGTCGATCAGCCTCGCCCCGCCCGCTGCCACCGGTCCGGCGGCGTTCTTCGCCTGCTCGCCGTTGCCGATTGGCAGCGGTACGTAGACGGCGGGCAGTCCGACGGTGGTGACCTCGGCCACTGTTCCCGCGCCGGATCTACACACGATCAATGAGGCCGCCAAGTAGGCGTTCTCCATTCCATCGACATAGTCCACGACATGGTAGGCGGGGTCGCCGGCGGCCGCGGCGCGCACCGCTTCGCCCTTGCCGGCTCCCGTCACGTGCAGGACCTGCAGCCCGGCTGCGGTGAAGGACGCGTGGGCCGCAGCGCATGCCTCGTTGATGGCCGCCGCTCCCAGGGACCCGCCCGTGATGACGACGGTGGGCAGGTCGGGACGCAGGCCCAGGCGGGTACGGGCCTCTGCCACGGCCGCCGACTCATGCCTGTCGGCGGCCTCGATCTCCGGGCGCATCGGCATGCCGACGGCGTGCCCGGCCAGGGGTGTGCCGGGGAAGGTGAAGCCGATATTGGCCGAATCCGTCAACTTCGCCCCCAGTTTGTTGGCCATTCCGGGAACCGCGTTGGCCTCGTGGATGACGATCGGCAGGTGACGTTTGCGGGCGGCCAGATAGGCGGGTGTGGCGACGTAGCCGCCCACACCGACGACCACGTCGACATCGTTCGCATCGATGATGCCGATGACCGATTTCACAGCGTGGCTGAAGCGCTTCGGGAAGCGCAGCGCAGCACCGCCGAGCTTGCGCGGCGCGGGCACCTTCTCGATGGTCTCCAGCGGGAATCCGGCCTGCGGGACCAGGCGGGTCTCCAAACCCTCCGGGGTGCCGAGCATGGTCACGGAGGCGTTGGGCACACGCCGCACCAGCTCCCTGGCTATTGCGAGCATGGGCGAGATATGGCCGGTGGTGCCGCCACCGGCGAACAGGACTGAGACCACGATTGTCAGATCACTTCTTTCTGGCTGGGGTACGGGCGAAGAACGACAGGGAGGCACGCAGGCGCGTGCCCTGGGCGCGCAGCGCATCGGCTGCGCCGGGTTCCGCGCGGGCGAAGGACAGCAGGATACCGCTGGCCAACAGGGTGGAGATGAGGGAGGACCCGCCATATGACACGAAGGGCAGTGGCACGCCGATGACGGGCAGTACACCGGTGACGACCAGCAGGTTGACCGCCGCCTGTCCCAGGAACCACATGAAGATGCCACCGGTGGCGGCCTGGACGAAGCGATCGGTTGAGCGCAGGATCAGTCTCACGCAGCCATAGGCCAGCAGGGCGAACAGCAGGAGCACGATGAGGGAGCCGAAGAAACCCAGCTCCTCGCCGATGATCGCGAAGATGAAGTCGTTGTGCGCCTCTGGCAGCCACGACCACTTCTCCCTGCTGCCGCCCAGACCCGTGCCGAACCAGCCACCGGAGGCCAGGGCGTAGAGACCGTGGTCGGTCTGCCAGTGCTGGCTGAACTGCGAATCGGCGTCGGTGGCGCCCGAACCCCGCGCGAACAGGGCTTCGATCCGGCCCAGCCGGTTGTCGTTGGCGACGACGTACACGGCGACCAGGACCCCTGCGATGCTCACCAGCGAGGTCAGCCAGCGCCAGGGCAGACCGCCGACGAACAGGGTCGCCAGGATCACCGCGAGCAGGATCATGCAGGACCCAAGGTCCTTTCCGGCCAAGACGATGGCCACCATCGCAGCCAGCGCGGCAAATCCCGGGAGCACATGGCCGAAGCGGTAGAAATCGCGTTTGGGATCGGCCATGAAGTGTCCGAGGAACAGGGCCATGGCGAGTTTCGAGATCTCGACGGGCTGCGCCTGCAGCGGGCCGATCCGGATCCAACCGGTGTTTCCGCCCACGCTGGCTCCCAGCGCTGGGATCAGCGGTAGGGCCTGGAAGGCCAGTGCGGCCACCAGCAGAATGGGCGCTGCGGCGGAGAAGAAGCGGCTGGGCAGGCGGGAGGCGAGGAAGAGCAGCGCGAAGCCGCCTGCTGCGAATCCCGCCTGTTTGAAGAACAGGGAGAACGAGGAGATCTCCCGGCCATCGTAGAAGCTGATCGACGAAGCCGAGAGCACCATCACCAGGCCCAAGCCGGTCAGCGTCACCACGGAGAGCAACAGGATGTAATACGTGGCCAGGGGCAGGTCGAGGACGACCCGGGCCCGGTTCATAAAACGGCGCAGGGCCGAATCCGAACCGGTGCCCCGGGCCGTAGTACGGGTGCCGGAGGCCACCGCTCAGTCCTCCAGGTCCCGCACGGCTGCGGCGAACAGGTCGCCGCGGGTCGCATAGTTCAGGAACTGGTCCATACTCGCCGCCGCCGGCGCCAGCACGACGGGTATTCCGGGCCCTGCCAGTTGTGCGCCCGCGCGCACGGCGGCGCGCATCACCTCTGTTCCCCTGGCGGCCGGATCCGCGGGATCCGCCGGCAGGGACGCCGGATCGATGCGCACGACCGGGACCCGGGGTGCGTTCTCGGCCAGGGCCGAGGCGAAGGGCGCCGGATCGCGGCCGATCAGCACCACGCCGGCCAGCCTGGCCGCGTGCTCGGCCACCAGGTCGTGCATGTCCGCGCCCTTGGCCAGTCCCCCGGCGACCCACACCAGACGCTCGCGCGCAGCGAGGTCGGCGGCCGCCGCGTGCGGATTGGTCGCCTTCGAGTCATCGATGAATGCCACACCGTCGACGGTACCCACAACGGTGCCACGGTGGTCCCCCGGATGGTGGGCCAGCAGGCCGGCGCGTACGGCCGCGGGCTCGACGCCGAACGAGCGGGCCAATGCGGCGGCGGCCGCTACATTGGCCACATGGTGCGGTGCCAGATGGTCGGCCGGGACCCCGAGGGCCACCGACACGTCGTCGAGCGTTGCCAGCTCGGCTGCGGCCGAATAGCGGTGCGGGGTGAATGCCCGGTCGACGAGGATGTCCTCGATCAGACCTATCTGGCCGACCAGGGGTGCCCCGACGGTGAAGCCCACCGCCCTGGCACCGGGCAGCACCTCGGCCTGCTCGACCATGTGCAGGGTGGCCGGATCGGCGGTGTTGTAGACGGCGGTGTGGCCCACATTGGCATAGACCTTGGCCTTATCGGCGCCGTAGGCGGCCAGGCCACCGTGCCAGTCGAGGTGGTCCTCGGCAAGATTGAGCACCACCGCCGAATGCGCGCACATGGAGTGTTCCCAGTGCAGTTGGAAGCTCGAGAGTTCGATCGCCAGGACCTCGGCGGTCGGGTCGAGGACCGCTTCGAGCAGGGGCGCCCCGATATTGCCACAGGCCCGGGCCTCGCAGCCCCCGGCGGTCAGCATCGCGGCCAGCAGGCTCGTGGTCGTGGTCTTGCCGTTGGTGCCGGTGACGACCAGCCACGGCGCCTGGTTCGCACCGCGCACCCGCCAGGCCAGCTCGACCTCGCCGATCACGGGGACACCGGCGGCGCGCGCCGCCAGCAACAGCGGCTGATCGGGCCGCCACCCCGGGGAGGTGCAGACCAGCTGGGGCGCGAGCCCGTCGAAGTCCGGCAGAGTCCGCGTGTGCTCGACACCGCGCCGGATATCGACGTCGAAGACCTCCAGGATCCGGATGTGCTCACTCAGATCGCGTTGGGTGTCGCCGTCGACGACGATCACGCGGGCGCCGCGTTCCGCCAGGTGAACGGCCATCGGATACCCCGACACGCCAAGCCCCGTGACGACGACGCGCAGACCGTCGAGATCGGAATCCGGGCCCACCAGGATCTCCGGGATCCGCTCGGCCAGGGGGTAGGGCACCGGAGTCGCCCCCGCGGGTACCAGCTCAACGGCCATAACGAGCCAGCCAATCCGCGTAGAACAGCCCGACGGCCAGCACCACGAAGCAGGCGGCGATGATCCAGAAGCGGATCACGATCGTCACCTCGGCCCAGCCCTTGAGCTCGAAATGGTGCTGCAGGGGTGCCATCCGGAAGATCCGTTTGCCCGTGAGCTTGTATGATCCAACCTGGAGCATGACCGACAGGGTGATGATGACGAACAGGCCGCCCATCACGACAAGCAGGATCTCGGTGCGGCTCATGACCGCCAGCCCCGCAATCGCACCGCCGATGGCCAGGGAACCGGTATCGCCCATGAAGATCTTCGCAGGGGCGGCATTCCACCACAGGAAGCCGATGCACGAGGCGGCCATGACCGCACCGACCATCGCCAGGTCGCGAGGATCGCGCACGATGTAGCAGCCGGCCTCGGCGTGGCTCATCAGGTCGCAGTTCTTCACCGACTGCCACAGACTGATCACGACATACCCCAAGAAGACGACGACGGCCGAACCGGCTGCCAGGCCGTCGAGCCCATCGGTCAGGTTCACGGCATTGGACACCGCCGTGACGATGAGGTTGGCCCACAGGATGAACAGGATGAAGGTCACGATCGCCGCACCGGTGAAGGCCAGGTCGATCGGTAGATCGCGAACGAAGGAGATGGCCGACGAGGCGGGGGTGCGGCCGTATTCGTTCGGGAACAGCAGCGCACCGATGGCGAAGGTGATGCCGACGAAGCCCTGCCCCGCGATCTTCGCCTTCGGACTCAGGCCCAGGGAGTTCTTCTTCGCGATCTTCTTGTAGTCGTCGAGGAAGCCGACGCCGGCCAGGCCGACTGCCAGCCACAGCACCAACATGCCCGAGGGCGTGGGCGCGGCCATGGTGACGAGGTGCGCCAGGAAGTAGGCGACCACGGCCGAGGCGATGATCACCACCCCGCCCATGGTCGGGGTGCCGCGCTTGACCAGGTGGGTCTTGGGACCGTCATCGCGGACGAACTGACCGTAGCCGCGTTTGACGAGCACCCGGATGAACGCCGGGGTCCCGAAGATCGTGAAGAGGAAGGCCAGAACGCTGGCCACGACTACGGCGATCATGCGCCGGACACCCCCGAGATCTCATCGCCGAGGAAGCGCAGGCCGGCGTCACGCGATGATTTGAACAAGACGATGTCCCCCGCCTTGAGTTCGTGCTGGAGCATTTCCCTGGCCTCCGTGACGGTGGGAACCCATGCTGCCTCCGAGCCCCAGGAGCCCTCGAGGTTGGCCGACTGGTAGATCGGCTTGGCCCCATCGCCGACGGCGATGGTCTTCGAGATATTGAGCCGGACGACGAGCTCGCCGATGTCCGAGTGCGCTTGACGCGACTCGTCACCGAGCTCGAGCATTTCGCCGAGCACCGCGATGGTGCGCCGCGGTGGGTTGTCCTCATCCCCCCTGCCCATCGCAGCCAGCGTCTTCAACGCCGCACGCATGGATTCGGGGTTCGCGTTGTAGGCGTCGTTGAGGACCGTGACACCGTTGGGGTTGTCGACGAGCTCCATCCGCCAGCGGCTGGCGGCGCCCGAGGTGGACAGAGTGGACACGATGGTCCGCGCGCCAACGCCGCACAGCCACGCCACACTCGCGGCGGCCAGGGCATTGGCGACGTGGTGGGAGCCCAACAGTGCCAATTCGACCGCGGCGGGCTCCTCCTGCGGTAGGTGCAGGGTGAAGCTGGTGCGCCCCGAAGCGTGGGTGGTGACGTCCTCCGCCCAGATCAACGGGGTCTTATCCGTCACCCCCGAGGTGGAGAACCAGGCGGTCTCCACCCCTTCGGCCAGCACCGAGGTCATGGCGGCGACCCGCTGGTCGTCGGCATTGAGCACGGCCGTTCCACCCGCGATCAGCGAGGCGACGAGTTCACTCTTGGCCCGCGCCGTGTTCTCGATCGAGCCGAAGACCCCGGCATGGGCCGAACCCACATTGAGTTCCACGGCGATATCGGGCCGGATCAACGAGGTCAGATAGGCGAGGTTGCCGATCGACCGGGCACCCATCTCGAGGACCAGGAAGCGCGTATCGGGCGTGGCGCGCAGCGCGGTCAGCGGCACCCCGACCTCGTTGTTGAAGGAGTTCGGCGGCCAGATCGTCTCACCCTGTGCGCTGAGCAGGTCACCGACCAAGTCCTTGACCGTCGTCTTGCCGGCGCTGCCGGTGATCGCCACGACGGTCAGCTCCCCGGCCTCCCGCAGCGCCGTGACGTTGTACCGGGCCAGCCGGCCCAACGCCTCGGTGGCGTCGGATACGACGATGCTGGGCAGGATCTCGCCGTCGACGCTGGGGATCGCCTCGGCGATGATGAGCGCCGCCCCGGCGGTCCGGGCCGCGGGCGCGAATTCGATCCCGTCGACGTTCTCCCCCTTGCGGGCCACGTAGATGTCTCCGGGGGTCACCTCGCGCGAGTCGGTCACGACGCCGCCCGACAGCGGGGTCGAGCCGGCGATCGCGTGCAGTTGGCCGCCGATGGCGGTTGCTATTTCGAGCGCAGAAAATTCCTTCATATCACTTCAAAACAATACTCGGTTCGGTACCCAAGTTCGCCTTGGGCAGCGCCTTGCGGGTCTCTTCACGGTCGTCGAAGTGATGTTTCACTCCGTTGACCTCTTGGCCGGTCTCATGCCCCTTGCCCGCCACCAGCAGTGCTCCGGCGGTTCCGGCTGCCTCCACCCCGGCTAGGATGGCGGCCCGGCGGTCCGCGATCTCGCGGATTTCAACGGTGCGCGCCGGGTGGCACGCCACGTAGTCCTCGGCACCGGCGCGAACCGCGCCACGGATCTCGGAGGGGTCCTCCGTGCGGGGATTGTCATCGGTGATGATCACCACATCCGCATATTGTGCGGCTGCGGCACCCATTTTGGGCCGCTTGCCCTGGTCGCGCGCTCCGCCCGCACCGCACACGATGACCAGGGGGCCCTCCGGATGATCCGCCCGCAGACCCGAGAGCGCCTTGACCAGGGCATCGGGGGTATGGGAGTAGTCGACGACGGCCAACGGGCCGCGCTGCCGGATGACCTCCATCCGGCCGGGGACCGTTGCGGTGAACGTGGGAGCGACCCGGGCCAACTCCTCCACCGGCCATCCGCCGGCGGCCAGCATCGTCAGGGCAAGCGCGGTGTTCGCGGTGTTGAAGTCCCCCGGCAGCGGGCTGTGTGCCGCCAGGACCCCGCCGATTGGCTCGAACGGCGCACCGTGGAGTTCGAACCGGCCCGCCGTCCCGGCCACCAGCAGTACATCGGGGGCGTCGTCCGGGTCCGCCGAGACCGTGAGCAGCGGGATCGGCGCGGTGTCCGCCAGACGCTGAGCCCAGGCGTCGGCCAGGTAGATCACTCCGCGGTCGGCGAATTCCGGGGTGAACAGCTGCGCCTTTGCCTCGAAGTAGGCTTCCATCGTCTTGTGGAAGTCGAGGTGGTCCTGAGTCAGATTGGTGAATCCTGCTACTGCGAAGTGCGCCCCGTCGACCCGGTGCTGCACCAGGGCGTGGGAGGAGACCTCCATCGCACAGGTGCGCACACCGGCGCTGCGCATGTCGGCGAACAGCCGGTGCAGATCGGGAGCTTCCGGAGTGGTCCGCACAGCGGGCACCGAATCCCCTGCGATACGGGTGGCGACGGTC
This sequence comes from Brevibacterium sp. 91QC2O2, assembly GCF_024580695.1. Classification (NCBI taxonomy): domain Bacteria; kingdom Bacillati; phylum Actinomycetota; class Actinomycetes; order Micrococcales; family Brevibacteriaceae; genus Brevibacterium; species Brevibacterium sp. 91QC2O2. Next base: position 433,447 of record NZ_JANIJY010000001.1, read on the forward strand.
CCGATGACCCCGGTGGTGCGCGGTCCGTCGATGGCGGCGAGCAGGGCCTCGAGCAGGAACGTCGTCGTGGTCTTGCCATTGGTCCCGGTGACGCCCAGCAGGGTCGGTCGTCCTGGTTCGGTGCCGTAGACCGCCGCGGCGATCGCCCCCAGGCGTGCCCGGGGATCCCCCACGCACACGATGGTGGCATCGGCGGGGACCTCCCCGGCCGCCTCGATGATGTCCAGCCCGGCGGAATCGGTGAGGATGCAGCGCACCCCCGCGGTGAAGAGATCGGCGACGAAGACCGCACCGTGGACGTTCGCGCCGGGCAGGGCCGCGTACATCCACCCCGGGGCCACACTGCGCGAGTCCAGGGACACCCCGGTGACATCGACCGTGTCCGGCCCGCGCACCTCGGCCGGGCCGAGCGGCAGTTCGCTTAAGCGCATGTGCTATTTCCACTTCCTCTTGGGCAGTTCGGGTTTGCTCGTCGACGGGGGTACCCCCAGCTGACGCAGGGCATAGCCCGCGACGTCCGAGAATACCGGAGCGGCGGCGGTTCCGCCGTAGTAGCCCTTCTTGGGCCGCTGCAGTGTCACCGATACCGCCAGTTGCGGGTCCTCCGCCGGCACGGCTCCGGCGAAGCTGGCCGTATAGCCCTTGTAGCCGGAACCGTCCTCGGTCGGCGCCTGGGCCGTACCCGTCTTCCCGGCCACCCGGTAGCCCGGAATCTTGCCGGCCTCGCCGGTGCCGTCGGCAACCACCGACTCGAGGATCCGCATGAGCGAGTCGGCGGACTTCTCGCTGATCACCTGGGATTCCACCTTCGGTGCGATCTCGGTGACCTTGCCGTCGTCGTCGACCGTGCCGCTGACCAGCTGCGGAACCATTTTCTTGCCCCCATTGGCGATCGTCGCGATCACCTCGGCGTTCTGCAGCGAGGTACTCGCCACGCCCTGACCGAACAGCACAGTGTACTTGGTGCGGCCGTCCCAGGCGGACGGCTTGTGCAGAATACCCGAGGCCTGACCCGGGAAGGCCAGCGCGCTCTTCGTTCCGAACCCGAAGCGGTGTAAATAGTCGTAGCGCTGCTGCTCGCTCAGCTGTTGGCCGGCCATCACGGTTCCGGTGTTCGAAGAGTCCATCATGATGCCCGCGAACGTCAGCTTCTCGGTCTTGTGCTCATGCGAATCCTTGAACTCCTCGTCGTTGGGGGCCTTCCACTTGTACGGCACGGTGAACCGGGTCTCCGGAGTGACCTTGCCCTCTTCGAGCAGAGCCGCCGCGGTAACCATCTTGGCGGTGGAACCCGGTTCGAACGAGGCGTTGAAGATCCGCGAGCCACGATCGTCGGACCCTACCCTGCCCGGATTGTTCGGATCCACGCTCGGCGCCTCCGCCGCGGCTATGATCCGGCCCGTCTTCGCCTCGAACATCGTCACGGTGCCCCATTCGGCCTGGCGTTCCTTGACCGCCTGGGCGATCGCCTTCTGCGCGTAGTACTGGATGGGCAGGTTGAGGGTGGTCCGCACCCCGGTGCCGTCGACGGCCGGGACGTTCTGGTTCTCCCCCAGTGGGATCTCGTCGCCGGAGCGGCCGCGCTCATAGCGCTGCTCGCCGTCCACGCCGGCGAGCATATCGCGGTACTGCAGCTCCAGCCCGGCCAGGGGCGCGCCATCGGAGCCGACGAATCCCACGATGTTGCCCGCCAGAGCGCCATCGGGATAGGTCCGCACCGAGTACTGTTCGACCGTCAACCCGGGGATGTGCAGCGCGTCGATCCTGTTCCACACCTCGGAGGTCAGCCCGTCGGCGATAGGCGACCAGCGCCTGTCACCGTCGAGCCGCTTGTACAGAATGCCGGCATCGGTCTGGAGGGGGCCCGCCAACGCCTTGGCAGCACCCCAGGCGCCCAGGGGCTCGGTCGAGACGACCTTGCCCTTGGCATCGCGGTTCTTCTTCTCGTACCCCTTGACGTTGACCTGGTCGGCCACCAGCCGGTACCGGTCGGCGTTGTCGGCCAGCACCCGCCCGTCGGATCCCAGAATCACGCCGCGATGGGCCGGGATGGGTTTGACGGACAGCCGGCTGGCCAGTGCCTTCTGTGCCAGGGCGGCCGTGTCCATCCCCTGGATGGTGAAGAGCTTCCACGTCAGCAGCGCCAGAATGCACAGCACCGCGATCAGGATCCACAGCACGCGGCGCCGCGGATCCGCGGGCGCGCGTACCGGGGCGGGACGCCGCGGGCCCGCAGGACGTTTGGGGGCCTGCTGCGCCGGTGCTTTGCGTCCGGCGGCCTTCGAACCCGAGGACCGCTGTTTGGATGGTGCACCCCGGCCGCGGGAAGTCGCACGCGATGGTGTGCCCGCGGCGCCGGTCGACGTCTGCCGAGCACTCCGTGCATCACCGGCCTGGCCGGTCCGCTGTCGATCGGATCCGGCCTTTGGCCGCTGAGCGCCCGCGCGCCCACCGCGCGACCTATCGGACCGGTTGCCCGGGTTCCGGGACTGTGGAGCCATCCCTTGGGTCCCCCTCGTTACCGTCGTCGTTCATCGTGGATTCCGGATCGCCGGAGCCGGCAGATCCGAATCGTCTGTGCCGACCGCGGGAAGCCGGTCATTCGATCGCAGATTGGGTCTGACGTCCTCGCGGGTGTCAGCTCTGGGACCCGGGACTTTGGTGGTCCTGTCCGCCACCGGCGGGACGACCGGGTTCTGTTCGACTTCACCGGTGGACAGGTACAGATAGCGTGGATTGACATCGCGGACCAGGCCCTGTGCTTTGGCCGCGCGTTCGATGTTCTGCGGGCTCGACCGATACGAGATGTCCTCCGAGAGCCGGTTGCGATCTTCCACCAGACGGGTGTTCGTCTTCTGCAGTTCCTCGGCCTTGAAACTCGTATGGGCGATGTAGATATTGGCCACAAGGGAGCCGAACAGGCCCAGCAGCAGAATCGCCACCACGATGAATGGGGTGGGCACCCGGCGCCGGGCGATCTGCGGGACTATCAGCCGCAGCCGTGGCGCATGGGGTCCCTCGGTTCGTCTCCGGGTCTGCGTCGCCTGGCTCATGAACGACGCTCCGCGGTCTTGGCCACTGCGCGCAGCCGCACGCTCGCTGCTCGAGGATTGGCTTCGATTTCGGCGGTATCGGCCTTCTGCGCACCGCGCACGATCTCCTCAAGCCACGGTTTCATCGATTCCGGGACGACCGGCAGGTCCGGAGGCGCCTGTGTCGTGGTCCCGGCGCGGAAGACCCGTTTGACGATCGTGTCCTCGAGTGACTGATAGGACTCCACCACCGCGACTCCGCCGATCGCCAACGCATCGAGGGCCGCGGGCAGAGCGCGCTCGAGGATGCCCAGCTCATCGTTGACCTCGATGCGCAGGGCCTGGAAGGTCCGCTTCGCGGGATGAGAGCGCTTGCGCTTGCCAGCCGGTTCGGGGATGACCCGGGTGAGCATCTCCGCCAGTTGCGCAGTCGACGTCCAGGGCCGCTGGACCCGGTCCGCGACGACCACCCGAGCGATGCGCGCCGCCTGGCGCTCCTCGCCGTATTCGCGCAGGATCCGCCGCAGCTCGGCCTCGGGGTAGGTGTTGAGGACCTCCGCCGCGGTCAGCGGGTTGGTCCTGTCCATTCGCATGTCCAGTGCGGTATCGCGGGCATAGGAGAACCCGCGTTCGTCGTCGTCGAGCTGCAGAGAGGACACACCCAGATCGAACAGGGCGCCGGCCAGGGCGCCGACCCCCAGGGATTCCAGGACCGCGGGCAGTTCATCGTCATCGGCGTGGACGGCCGTGAAGCGGTCTTCGAACCCGGCCAGGCGGCGGGACGCGATGGCGATCGCGTGTTCGTCACGGTCGATGCCGATGACCCGGACGTCCGGGGCTGAGGCGAGGATTCCCTCGCTGTGTCCCCCCATGCCCAGGGTCAGGTCGAGCACGCAGGGCACCGAGCCGGTCGCGCGGACCGCATCGATGCCCACCGTGAGAAGTTCCACACAGCGGTCCAGGAGGACGGGGACATGCGGGTAGGCGGCGTCATCGGTCATTCCGTTCCCTTCCATAACCTCGTATCGTCTTCCAACCGGCGTACACCGGTGCTGCTGCGTCCAGAACCTTGACCGCCCGTTCGGTCGGGCCTGCCACCGGGGAAGTGAGTCAGGACCACCGTGGGCTTTGGGACCGGGGAAGTACCCCAAAACCCTGCGGGCGGGCAAGGATCTGGATCCAGCAACCTCAGAAGACGCCGGGTATCACCTCGTCTGTTCTGTCCGCGAAGCCGTCCTCCGAAGAGGCCAGGTAGGCCTCCCAGGTGGGCGCATCCCAGATCTCGGCGTGATCGCCCACCCCGATCACCGCGATATCGCGGCCGAGCGACGCATACCTGCGCAGGATCTGCGGAACCGTGAACCGGCCCTGCTTGTCCAGCTGTTCTGCCGCTGCACCGGATAGAAACACACGCAGGTAATCACGTGCCTCCTTACTGGTCATCGGAGCCTGCCGCATTCTCTGGTGGACGGACTCGAACTCCCCCGCGGAGAACAGTGTGAGACAGCGTTCCTGCCCACGGGTGATGACCAGCCCGTCCGCCAGCTCCCTGCGGAACTTGGCGGGCAGAATGAGCCGGCCCTTGTCGTCGAGCCGCTGCATATGCGTACCCAAGAACATGCCGTCTCACCCCTCTCGGAACTCCCTGTCGCTCCGATCGGCTCCACTCTACTCCACTTTCCACCACGATCCCCCCGATTCACCCTCAGGCGGGCGTGTTATGCATCATCTCCCCAGGTCAGACGAGGTGGTGGCCGGTGGACCGCCCGCGCGCCGCGCACTGCAGATCGTGTATTCTCAGGGCTCTTCCGGCCCTCTTGCGCGGCAGGACCGAGCCGGTGGGGCACCACTTTGGTGGAAAGTGGAGGAGGGCCGTGGGATCGGGCCTCCGGCAGCGTCCAGGCACTTCCCCAGGCCGATATGGGAGGATCGGGCTCATGAGCGCTGATCCCAACACCACCGTCGACACCGCGGGGCTGACAGACCTGGCCCGCGGTATCCGGACCAGAATGGCCCAAGTCGTCACCGGCAAGGACAGGGCGGTGACACTGAGCGTCGTCGCCCTGTTCGCGGGAGGACACCTGCTCCTGGAGGATGTGCCCGGCGTGGGCAAGACCCTGGTCGCCAAGGCCCTGGGCCGATCGGTCGGTGGAACCGTCAGGCGGATCCAGTTCACCCCCGACCTGCTGCCCTCGGACGTCCTGGGCGTCAATCTTTTCAATCAGGAGACCCGGCACTTCGAGTTCCGACCAGGAGCGGTGTTCTCCAATATCGTCATCGCCGACGAGATCAACCGGGCCTCACCCAAGACGCAGTCCGCAATGCTCGAGTGCATGGCGGAGGGCCAGGCCTCGATCGACGGCACGACCTACCTGATGCCCGACCCCTTCATGGTCGTCGCCACCCAGAATCCGATCGATATGGAGGGCACCTACGCCCTGCCGGAGGCACAGCGCGACCGTTTCATGATCCGCACCTCGATGGGATATCCGGATGCCCAGGAGGAAGTCGAGATGTTGGGCGGGGGCAGCGCCCACCGCGCGCTCGACTCACTGGCTCCAGTGGCAGCGCTCGACGACCTGGTCGCCGCCCGTGAGGCGGTGCGTCTGCTCCACACCTCCCCGGCACTGCGCGGCTACGTCGTTTCCCTGCTGGCGGCCACTCGGCGCGGCGGGGACGTCCTGCTGGGCGCATCACCGCGGGCCGGCCAACAGCTCCTCCATGCGGCCCAGGCCCATGCGGTGTTGGCCGGCCGCGACTTCGTCACCCCCGACGATGTACAGTCCCTGGCCGAGCCGGTGTTGGCGCACCGCCTGGTGATGCGCAGTCGAGACGCCAGGGCCGCCTCGGAATTCGTCTCGCACCTGGTCGCGACCGTTCCCGTCGAGGGCTGAGGCTACGATGCGCCTGAGCACATCCGGAATCGTCTTCACCGCGCTGGGTATCGCCTGCATCATCGCAGCCTATCGATTCGGTCTACCGGGCCTGTTGCCCCTGGGCATCCTGCTGCTGGGACTCGTCGTCTGCTCTGGACTCGGCGTCTGGCTGTTGGCCGGACGCGTCACCGCCGAAGCCGAACTCGTCGGGTCGGCGTCCTCCCCTCCGGTCGTGCGCGCGGGCTCGACCGCCCACATCCGCGTCCATGTGCACAACCCCCTGCCACTGCCCGCGCCCGCCTTCGTCCTCGCCCTCGAGCCGGTCAAGGGCTTCGGCGCGCAGCTAAGCGCGGGTGTCCCGGGTCTGGCCGGACGGGGGTGGGCGGCCGTCGACGCCGAGTTCCATCCCCTGCACCGTGGAGCCTCGGGATTGCGCAGGATCTCCACGGTGTTCTCCGGCGCCTTCGGCCTGATCACACGATCGGCACGCCTCGCGGGCCCCTTCGAGGTGGCAGTCGCACCCGCAGACCTCGCCGTCCACGCCCCCGCCACCTTCGGTGGTGACCCCGCGGTATCCCACGGCGCCCGGTTGACCCGCGGCACAGGAGGCCGCGACTTCCATACCCGCGAATACGTGCCCGGCGATGATCTGCGCCACGTCCACTGGACCTCGAGCGCCCGGACCGGCGAGCTCATGGTGCGGGTCGAGGCCAGGGAGGAGGACCCCCTGCTGACCGCCGCTTTCGACCTGTCCCATGCCGACCCGGCCACCGAGGCGGTGCTCGCCCAATTCGCCGCACTCGGCAGAACGCTGCTGAATACGGGGGTGGCCGTGACCGCCGTCGCCACGGACTCCGACGGCCCCATCCACCAATTCGCCCCCGGCGAAGAGGCAGCGTTCGACCGGTTCCTGGCCCTCTGGGAGCCGCGCGGGCTCGAGGACTGGCCGGCGGAACTGTGCGGGGGTGCAGGCCGCCCGGCACCCGAACGCATCCTCGTCCTCTCCGACTCCCCCACCGTGCACGATCACTTCGCGCAGTGGTTGCCCAGACAGACCTCCTGTCAGGTGTGGTCCACGGCCGACCTCACCGGACACATCGACGCCACCCGGCTGGGCGAGGTCGATGCTCCGGTCCTGCCGTGGCATCTGGATCGGAGGTGGGGCCGGTGAACCGTGCCGTCGAAACGCTGCTGCGCTGCCTGCTCGTCCTCTGTGCCGCAGGCCTTGCGGTCCTGCCCACCGGCGCGATCTTCTCCGATCCCGGATGGCGCTCCCCCGCACTGATCATGGTGGGGCTCATCGTCGTCAGTGGTGGCCTCGTCCGTCTCATACCCGCTGTGGCCCGACTGCGGCTGGCCCCTCTCGTGCAGCTCGTGGTGGCGCTTGTGGCTCTGCCCTATCTGTGCACACCCCATCTACTGGCCGGCGGGATCCTGCCGGGTCCCGCCGCCTACGGGGCCGTTGTCGACCAGATCTCCGAGGGCCGCGAACAGGTCTTCCACACCGTTGCGCCGACCGCCACGACTGCGGGGTTCACGACCATGGTCGTGCTGGGCTTCGCAGTCCTCGTCATCGTGCTCGACTGGTGTGCCACCGACCTGCGCGTCCCGAAACCCGCCGCCTTCATCGTCCTCCTGGCCTGGCTGGTCCCGGTCTTCCTCGCGGGCGGGCTGGTCTCAACCTGGCACTTCGTCGGCGCGGGCGTCGCCTTCGTCCTCGTGCTGTTGACCGGATATGTGGGGCGCATCCGCGTGCCGCTGACAGCGCTGGGAGCCGGAGCCCTGGCTCTGCTGCTGGGCGTGGGCCTGCCGATTCTACTGCCCGATGTCCCCGATACCCACCGCAACAGGCTGGGCACCGGCGATCTCAAGGTCGCCAACCCCTTCCTCGACCTGCGCAAGGATCTGGCACGACAGGACGACACCCCGCTGCTGAACTATACGACCGACGCCAAGACCCCCGAGCCCGTGCGGATGACCGCTGTGGCCGACTTCGACGGGCGCACCTGGTCGCCCGAGGACTTCACCCTGCGCAACGACAATGCGGTGACAGCAGGGCTGCCCGAACCGGAATCGACACCGGCCGAGCAAACCACGGCATCCCGCACGACGTTCACAGTGCGGGCCCTGACCGGAAACTACCTGCCGACCGTCTACTCCCCCGTGGCTGTGGAGGGCGCAGGGGAGGACTGGATCTACGATCCGAAGACCCTTGCCATCGTGGGACACACCGGGCTGCGCGCCGATCAGACCTATACGGTGGACTCCCGGACCGCCACCCCCGAGCCGCAGGAGCTGGCCGCCGCGGGCACCGCGGACCGCACCCGGTTCGCCAGTGAACTGTCCCTGCCCGATTCACTGCCGGAATCCGTCACCAGAACGGCCACGCGAGTGACCAAGGACGCGGACTCCGCCTGGGAGAAGGCCGCCCGAATCCAGGCGTACCTGCGCTCGGACGACTTCACCTATTCCCTCGATGCTCCGGCCCAGGCCAGCGATTCGGCCATTGCGGACTTCCTGCGCGATAAGCGTGGCTACTGTGTGCAGTTCTCCGCGACGATGGCCGTGTTGGCGCGGGTCGAGGGCATTCCGGCCAGGATCGCCGTGGGTTACACGCCCGGGCAGCCCGACGACGACGGTTCCTACACCATCACCGACCGCAACGCCCACGCTTGGCCGGAACTGTACTTCCCCGGTTCCGGCTGGGTCCGGTTCGAACCGACTCCGGGCACCGGGGAGACTCCCCCACCGTGGACCGGGGCCCAACCCGGGGACACGGGGCAACGGGACGAAGCCACCCCAACACCCACCGCGCAGGCCAGCGAGTCCGCCGGTGGGGATGAGTCCGCCCCCGCAGTGACCGAGGAGGCCGGACCCGCCGACTCCACCGGACCCGCCGAGGCGGCCGAACCGGACACTTCTGCCGGGCTCCCAGCGTGGCTGCTCCCCTGCCTGGCCGCGGTGCTGGTGCTGTTGGTCCTGGTGCTGGCACCGCGGACCATCCGCAGTATCCGGCGGGCGCGCCGCCTGCGCGATCCCGTCGACCCGGAGGCCGTGTGGAGCGAGTTGATGGCCCTCCTCGCCGATTATGGCCGGCCGGCGGACCCTGCGGGTACGGTAGCCGGTGCCACAGGTATCCTGTGCGACCTGACCGGGAGCGACCAAGCTGCAACCCGCGCGGTCGAACGGATCGGTGCCGCAGTGGAGGTCTCCCGCTATGGCAGGGACAGCACTGAGAAGGTCATGGACCGCTCGACTGCTCGTGTTGCGGTGGCAGGAGTCAGGGCGGGCCTGCGCAGTGCCGCCGGTTGGCCCACCCGCTTCCGGGCGGAATGGCTGCGGCTGTGACGGGCCGCAGACGGGGGCGTGGGAAACAGCGGAAAAGCGCGGACCGCCGCAACACCTTTCTGGTGTTGCGGCGGTCCGCGCTTGGAATGAAGCCCCGGTCTTCGCCCGGTTTCAGCGGGTAGGGCCCCAGAACCGGACGAATCCCGTGATCAGCGTTCCTGGCGCTTGTCCCAGCGGTCCTCCATGTTCTTCATGAAGCCCCCGGCGCTGCCGGCCGGCTTGGCCGGCTTGGAGGCACCGGAACCGGTGGTCTGTGCCGGGCCCCGTTTCGTTCCGGTCACCGCCCAATAACCCCCGAACACCATGATCGCGAAGCCCAGCACGCCGACGACGACGTTCCACGGTGCCGGCAAGGAGAACAACGAACCGACCGCGATGGCGACCCCGGCGACCAGGACGAGCACACCGGCGACGAAGTGCTTCGCACTCAGCGAACCGCCCGCCTCCTTCGGCGCTGCGGAGATGTGCTGGACGAACCGAGGGTCCTCGCGGTACAGCTGCTTCTCCAGTTCGTCGAGCAGTTCTTGCTCGTGATCAGAAAGTGGCATCCCGAACCCCCTACAGGCCTGTTTGAAAACTCCTGTCATTCTAGTCGTTGTCGCACCCGGCGACTAGCCGGGGTGACCTTTCTAACGCAGTCACCCAACATTCGCAGGATATTGCGATCCTCCTCTGTGCAAATTCCCTCATTCGCTCCCCTCCCCGCTCCGGGATTCCCCGGTGCTCTCGGACATCTCCGGGTCCCGCCCCAGTAAGGAAGCCGGGGCGATCGCCGCCCTGCCGAAACGCTTGCGCACCAGATCCGCCGCCACCTCGGCCTGCCTGTTGGCCCCAGGCGCCGCCCGACCCGGACGCATGGACGCCGCCTGCCCGGACGCCGGTTCCACCTCGGGGTCGAACAGCGTCTCCTGGCGCCCTGCGATCTGCGCGTCGAGCAGCCCTCCGGCCCGTAACCCCAGCAGGCGCACCCCGTCCCGGTTCGCCGTGTGCAGGGCCTGCAGGCTCGGCAGCAGAGCCCGGTGCAGTTCCGCGGCCACATCGCTGGGCGCGGGCAGGGTGACCTGGCGACTGGAGGTTTTGAACTCGCCCGTGCGGTACTTCAGGCCGACCCCCGATGCGACCTTGCCCTCGGCCCGCAGACGCGAGGCCACCGTATCGGCCAGCCGCAGCAGTTCGCGCACCAGCACCGTGGGATCGTAGACGTCCTGCTCGAAGGTGTGCTCCGCGCTGATCGAATGGTCCTTCGCCCGCATGTGCACGGTGCGCTCATCGTGCCCCCGGGCGTATCCGACCAGGGTCCGACCCGCCGAGCCCAGCACGCGCTGGGCCCATCCGGGATCGCATTCGGCCAGGCGGCCGATCGTCGTGATACCGTAGCCGGCCAGTATCTGCTGGGTCCGCCCGCCCACCCCCGGCAGTGCTTCGACCGGCATGGGTGCGGTGAACGCGGAGACCTGGTCGAGTGGCACGACCAATTGGCCATTGGGCTTCGCACGGGCCGATGCCATCTTCGCCACGACCATGGTCGTGGCGATGCCCACCGATGCATTGAGCCCGGTCACAGCTCTGATCCTGCGGCGCAGTTCCCAGGCGATGCGCGCAGGCGACCCCAGCCGGCGGATTGCCCCTGACACGTCGATATAGGCCTCGTCCACGCTGACCTGGGCGACATCCGGAGTGACTTCGGACACGACGTCGAACACAGCCCTGGAGTACTCCCGGTACTTCCCATGGGATGGCTCTATGACGTGGGCCATGGGACACAGGCGGATCGCCCTGGCCATCGGCATCGCCGCGTGCACACCGTACTCACGCGCCTCGTAACTGGCCGAGGTCACCACCCCGCGGCCGGACCGGCCGCCCACGATGACGGGCAGGCCGACCAGTTCCGGACGGGCCAGCAATTCGACGGAGACGAAGAAGGAATCCATGTCCAAATGCAGGATTACACATCCGGTGTCGTCCGTTCCCAGGGCACGCAGGTCCCCGCCGCTGCGCGCCAACTGCTTCCTGCTCATGCCACCAACCTAAACCGGTAGGCTGGGGAATCGGTGCGCACCCCGCACACCACCCGATACACCCGCCAAGGAGCTGAATACCGCATGCTGAGTCCGGCCGTGAAGATCGTCTCCGCCGTCAACGCGGCCATTGACCAGGTGATGGAGGAGCGTGCGAAGGCGCTGCGGGCCCTGTCCTCGCATGCACCCCGGTTGATGGAGCCGATCGTGCGGATGACTGCCGGGGGCAAACGGACGCGGGCCCTGGCCACCTGGTGGGGTTTCGAAATCGGGCAGGGGTCGAGCGCCACGACGCCCGGCATCGAGCGAATCGCGGCTTCCGTGGAGCTCTTCCATGCTGCCGCTCTCATCCACGACGACATCATCGACGGTTCGGAGACCCGCAGGGGCATGCCCGCCGTGCACGCGGAGTTCCGCTCCGAACACCGTGCGGCCGGGGCCGGCGGCTCCTCCGAACGCTATGGGGTATCCGCCGCCGTGATCGCCGGGGATCTGTGCCTGAGCCTGAGCGAACAGCTCTATGCGGCATCCGGACTGCCCACCCTGGGCAATGCGAGGGTCCTGGCCGCTCACGATGAGTTCCGCCAGGAGGTCATGCTGGGGCAGTACCTTGACCTACGCCTGGAGGCCACGCCGGTGGCCGCTGCCGATATCGAGGCCGCCGCACTGGAGGTGCTCACGCTCAAGTCCGCCAAGTACTCGGTCGAACAGCCCTTCGTCCTAGGCGCGGCGCTGGCGGGCGCCCCGGCGGAACTGCTCGAGGGGCTCAGCGGCTTCGGTCTTCCGCTGGGCCGGGCGTTCCAGATGCGCGACGACGTGCTGGGCATCTTCGGAGACCCTGCCGTGACGGGCAAGCCCGCCGGCGATGATCTGGTGGAGGGTAAGAAGACCGTCTTGGTGGGCCTGGCACTCGAGGCCCTGGACCGGCAGGAGTCCGACTGGTTCCTCGCACGGCTGGGCGGATCGGATCTCACACCGCAGGAGCTGTCCCGGATGACCGCGCTGTTGCGGGACTCCGGTGCGCTGGGGGCGCTCGAGGCTCGGATCGATGCGGAATACGATTCCGCGATGGCCGCACTCGACCTACTGGGACTCGACCCCGCGGACGACCGTCTGCTGCGCACATACGCACGGCAACTGGTCCGCCGCGAGGTCTGAGCCCCTCCCGTGCCCTGTGGGTCGGTCCGGTTAGAAGGCCAGCGCCTGGGCCCTGCGGCGGACCTCGGTCTTTCGGCCGGCGCGCAGCGCATCGATCGGTCGCCCGGGCAGGGACGGATCATCGGTGAACAACCACACGACCGCCTCCTCGTCACTGAAGCCCGAATCACCCAGGGTGATGAGCGTTCCCCGCAACGAGCCCAACGGCGCCGAGCCGTCCATGAACAGCTCCGGCACGTAGTACTCCTTGGGCTTACCGCGCTTGAGCGCGACCAGCGTCCTGTCCTCCACCAGCCGGCGCACACGATTCACGGATTCCCCCATGAGTTCGCCCACCTGGGAGTATGTCAGCCATCCGTCTACTTTTTCCTCTGCACTACTCACCCCTTAAGGGTACTCGGCGGAGCCGCATTGCGACACGCCGAACCGGTGGGCCCGCTCCGTGGGCTGTGGGCTCAGGCAGTAGTCTGAAGGGGCTAAAGGCGTCACTTCCCCTTAGAACTGCAGGTCACATGAGCTTCATTCGCCGTAGGCCGACCAGGACGGCCGGATCCAGCCGCCCCGGTGGTGGCACCGATGCGCACGCGCCGCTCATGATGGCCCATGTCCAGACGACCGGGGAGGTCCCCACCGCGCAGTCGGCCACGGCCGACGAGCAGCCGGACGGGGGCCCGACCGACGAGCCGGCCGCCTCGACTGCGGTACCGGAGATCGATATTCCCCAGCAGCCCGACGATTGCCCCGGTTTCACACGCGGCACTACCACTGCCGCCGTGCCGGTCAGCCACGGTGGCCGGACCTATCGGGTGCGCACCGACGACGATGTCCTGAGCATCGCCGCACGACACGGCGTTTCCGCACCGGCGCTGATCGAACTCAACGACCTGCACGGGCCGGTCTATGTGCGGCCGGGACAGATCCTGTCACTGCCGGAGAAGAACGACGCCCCTGCCGACCCCGCGGGTTACCGGGTCCGGCCGGGCGATACCCTGGCCTCGATCGCAGCTGCCCATCGGATCAGCCGGGAGGTGCTGCGGCGGGCCAATGCGCTGGGCGAGGCAGACCTCCTGGTCACCGGGGAGGTGCTCAGCCTCACGGGCACCGGCGCCAGCTCATCGCGAATCGCCCCACGGGTGCCAGAGCACTTGCCCAGCGTTCCCGAGAGCGTCGGCGGACGGCCCTATCCGGCCAGGGTGCTCCGCGCGGCCCGGATCAACAAGTCCCTGCTGCTGGCCGAACCCCAGCCGGACAAACAGTGGGTCAGGGAGACTATCGCCCGCCTTGCACCCGATTTCGAAGTCCCCGCGGATCTGGCGATTGCGGTGGCCTCTCAGGAATCGGGGCTGCGCCACCACACCGTGGCGCCGGTCAACGCGCTTGGCATCATGCAGGTCACCCCGGCCGCCGGGGATTGGGCCGGCAGTCTGTGCGGGCGGCAGCTGAACATCCTCGACCCCCTCGACAACATCACCGCGGGTCTGGCGATCCTGCACCACGTGCTGGCGGGTGCGCCCGATGAGAAGCTCGCACTGGCCGCCTACTATCAGGGCGCGGCCAGTGTGGCCGAACACGGGATGGCCGATGACACCCGCGCCTTTGTCCGCGGTGTGCAGATCGCCAGGGACCGGCTGAAGCGGCAGAACACCTGGCTGCACGCGGTTCCGTCCGGGCCCGTGATGACCGCGCCCATTCTGAGCACGCCCGCGGACGGTGAGAGTCTGTGAAGCAACTGCGCGATCAGCTGCTCGGCGATATCCTCAACGACCGCTACCGAATCGATGCGGCGGTGGCCCGCGGCGGAATGGCCATGGTCTACCGTGGCACCGATCTGCGCACGGGTTCGACTGTGGGCGTCAAGGTCATGCACGCGCATCTGGCAGCCGATCAGAGCTTCGTCGAGCGCTTCGAGCGGGAGGCCGCCAACGCCTCGCGCCTGCACAGCCCGAATCTGATCCGCGTCACCGACCAGGGCCGCGATGGCGCCGTGGTCTACCTCGTGATGGAGTACTTGGAGTCGGTCACCCTACGCCAAGAGCTCAAGCGCACGGGGACCCTGACCCCACGTCAGGCGATCGTCGTGACCGACTCCATCCTCGCCGCACTCGAAGCCGTGCACGGCGCCGGGATGATCCACCGTGACCTCAAGCCGGACAATGTGCTCCTGGGCACCGACGGGCAGATCAAGCTCACGGACTTCGGCCTGGCCCGTGCGGTGACGACCGAGACGACGACCAAGACGCTGATCGGGACCGTCGGCTATGTGGCCCCGGAGCTCGTCACCCGCACCGGGGCCGATGAGCGCACCGATCTCTACACCGTCGGCATCATGCTCTACGAGATGCTCACGGGCACCCAGCCGTATACCGACGAGGTACCGATCCAGGTCGCCTATCGGCACGTCCACGACCGGGTGCCGGCACCCAGCGTACTGGTCCCAGGTCTGCACTCCGGCCTTGACGAGATCGTCCTCTGGCTGACCGCGCCGGACAGGGCCGACCGCCCGGACTCCGCCACGACGGTCCGGGCGGCCCTGGGAGAGCTGCGCGCCCGGCTGACCGACAGGCAGCTGGACCTGGGCGCAGGACCCGCAGCCGAAGCATCCGGTTCCGTTCATGGCCGAACCCATGCGACGGGGCCCTCCACCCGATCCGTGGCCGCGGAGCGCGCCCGTGCCGCGGCGCAGCGCACCTCGCGTTCCACGGGTCCCCAGACCAGTGCATCCGCCAGGCAGATCGCCCCCGGCGGGCAGGTCCAGGGCAGCCAACCGCGCACCAGCGCACCGGCCGCCGGCGCTCATCCCGCCCGCGAGGTGGTGGAGACGTCAGCGCCCGGCACCGCCGCACAGCCGACACCCGTGCCACCGGCGCCGGTGCGAACGGAGTCGCCCGCACCGACCGAGCGGGCGCAGCGCGCCCCGAGTGCGCCGGTCGGCGAAGCCGAAGTCGGTGCTGCAGCAGCCGGGACCCCCACCGCGCGGTCAGAACCGGCTGCGGCCGGCGAACAGTCAGGCACCGGTGCGGTGCCCAGCGGTCCGATCTACCGGAGGCGACGTAAGGGCCTGGTGGCCCTGGTGGCCGCCGCACTGGTCCTGGTGCTCGGAACCTGGGGCGCGATCGCCAGTGTGGCACACGGTCGCGGCGACGAGCAGGCGCCCACTGCAGAGGCCACCACCACCCCACCCATGACAACCGTGCCGCACATCGCCGCCGGTGCCGAACTGACGGTCGCCCAGCAGTCGTTGCGGCAGGTGGGATTGCGCACCAGCACGCAGAAGCGCTATAACGCCAAGGTCGCCAAGGGCAGGGTGGTCGACAGCGAGCCCGGCGGGGGTAAGTCCGTGGCGCCGGGGTCCGCTGTGCTCCTGGTCGTCTCCGATGGTCCCAAACCCGTCAAGGTCCCCGACGTCACCGGACTGGGACAGTCGGCCGCACAGAAGAAACTGAAGAAGGCCGGACTGGCACTGGGGAAGGTCTCGCGTGCGTACTCCTCCTCCGTGGACAAGGACACGGTGATCTCACAGCGCACCGAAGCCGGGACCACGCTCAAACCGGGGACCAAGATCAGTGTGACGGTGTCCAAGGGCGGGGAGCCCGTCGCAGTGCCCCAGGTGGCCGGGATGTCCTTCAAGGCCGCAATGGGCAAGCTAACACGGCTGGGCTTCCGAGTGGGGCGCGACGATGTCTACAGCGATACCGTGAAAAAGGGCGATGTGGTCAATTCCTACCCCAGGCCGGGCAGCCGCAAGGACAAGGACGATCTGATCCTGCTCCGGGTGTCCAAGGGCAAGAAGGCGGAGAAGTCCAAGGATTCCGCCACGGACAAGAAGCCCGAGAAGAAGAAGCCGGACGCGAAGTCCGGGAAGAAGGACGAAAAGTAACAGGCAGGGGTATGGGCGGATTGCCTCCGCTCATACCCCCTGCCTGTTCTGCGACGATTCCCGCCGCCCGGAATCCTCGCCCGGGGCCGGGCTCATCCCTGGCGGTGGGCGCGCAGGCTCTCGGCGACCTGGAAGGCCATCTCCAAGGACTGATCGTGGTTCAACCGCGGATCGACCAGGGTCTCGTACCTGCGGCGCAGGCCCTCTTCGTCGATCTGTGCCCCGCCGCCGAGCACCTCGGTGACATCGTCACCGGTCAGCTCGATGTGCAGACCCGCCGGGACGGTGCCGGCCTCGCGGTGCGAATCGAAGAATCCGGCGACCTCGTCCATCACGTCCTCGAATCGGCGGGTCTTGTAGCCCGTGTTCGAGGTGATCGTGTTCCCGTGCATCGGATCGGAGACCCAGGCGACCTGCGGCAGGTCACCTGCGACCTGCATCAACAGCTTCGGCAGGCGCTCCCTGATGGCACCGGCACCCATTCGGGTGATGAAGGTCAGGCGGCCCGGTTCGTGTTCGGGATCGAGCTTGTCGGCCAGGAACCGGACCTCGTCGGCGGTTGCGGTGGGACCCAGTTTCACGCCGATCGGGTTCTTCACTCGGGACAGGAAGTCCACGTGCGCCGAATCCGGCTGCCGGGTCCGCTCGCCGATCCACAGGAAATGTCCCGACACATCGTAGGGTTCCCCCGTGCGCGAGTCGATCCGGGTCAGTGCCCGTTCGTACTCCAGCAACAGGGCCTCATGGGAGGCGAAGAACTCGGTGGTGGCCAGGGTGGAGAAGTCCGCCCCGCAGGCCTCCATGAACTTCAGCGCACCGTCGATCTCGCCGGCGATCGCCTCATAGCGCTGGTAGTTGGTGTTCGAGGCCAGGAAGCCCCTGTTCCAGGAGTGGACCCTGCGCAGATCGGCGAAACCGCCAGTGGTGAAGGCCCGGATGAGATTGAGCGTGGCCGCCGAGGTCTGGTAGGCGCGCAGCAGCCGGTGCGGATCGTGCCGCCTGGCTTCGGCGGTGAACGCGTGGTTGTTGACGATATCGCCGCGGTAGCTGGGCAGGGTCACACCGTCGCGGGTCTCGGTGTCGGCCGAGCGGGGCTTGGCGAACTGGCCGGCCATCCGGCCCATCTTGACCACGGGCATCGAACCACCGTAGGTCAGCACCGCTGCCATCTGCAGGACCGTCTGGACGCGACGGCGGATCTTGTCGGCGGTCGCGTCTTCGAAGGCCTCCGCGCAGTCCCCGCCGGCCAGCAGGAAGGCGTTGCCGGCGGCCGCCTGGCCGATTTGCGCCTTGAGGCGGTCGGCCTCGCCCGCGAAGATCAGCGGGGGCAGGGCGCTCAACTGCGTGCGGACTCCGGCGAGTTCCTCTTCGTCGAGATAGGTGGGTTGCTGCAGGGGATTCATCGCGCGCCAGGCGTCGAGCCCTGCGATGGTCTCTTCTGTGGCGGTCGCATCGCCGTCCACTTGCGTGTATTGCCGCGAATCCAGGTTCACGCGCGTGCTCCTCTGTAGATGCGGCCGGCGGATCTCCGTCGACCGGGTTGGTGTACCGCCATTCAATGTAGCGGTCTGCATGACGAGGGGCGGGGGCGGTTCACATTGCGAACCGCCCCCGCCCCTGGGTGTGGCACCGGGTGCCCGGTGCGGACGGCCTCAGCCGTCTCCATTCTCGAAATCCTCCGGAGACACGTGGTCGAGGAAGTCCCTGAACTGGGCGACTTCCTCCTCATCCGGCTGCGGGGCGTCGATGCCGGCGGAGTCCAGGAGGTCGCCCGTGGTATAGACAGGACACTGGGCCAGGAGGGCCAGGGGAACGGCGTCCGAGGGCCGCGCGTCGAGGACCTTGCCCATACTGGTGTGGATGGCGGCGTGGAACACGTGCTGTTCCTGAGCCGTGATCACCACTCGCTCGGGTGCATCGTCGTAGGCCCGGAAGATCTCGAGCATGAGATTGTGGCTCAACGGCCGGGGCGGTTCGAGCCCGCGCAGCACGATGCTGACGGCCTGGGCCTCCGCCGTGCCGATCCAAATCGGCAGGAAGCGCGGGGCATGGGTCGCCTTGAGGAGGAGGATCGGCTGATTGGCCGGCATCTCCACCCGCACACCCACTACTTCGAGCTGGATATCGGACATGATCCCCTGTTCTGCGAAACCTTGGTGCCGGACGCCCCGGGGACGCCCGCTGGTCAGTTCTGGCGCGGTCGCTGCTGGAAGACCATCCGGAACTTGCCGATCTGCACGTCCGCGCCGTTCTGCAGTTCGATCGAATCGATCAACTGCCGACCCACATAGGTGCCGTTGAGCGAGCCGACATCGCGCAGGATGAACCCGGAGGGGGTGCGAACGAATTCCGCATGGTTACGCGAGACCGTCACATCGTCGAGGAAGATGTCGGCGTTGGGGCTGCGACCCACCGTGATGGTATCCGTGTCCAATAGGATCTGGGCGCCGGCGTCGGGGCCGGAGACCACGACCAAAAGGGCGTCTGAGTCCTCAATGTGCTCCAGGTTCGACACGGGATGGATCTCACCCGTCTGCGGGTTCACCACACCAGGTACCGTCTGTCCCTGTGCGCCAGTCGCCTGGACCTGCTGAGCCGAAGTCGCCGGCGCCGGGTTGGGCCGACCATCGGGAGTGTTCTGCGACATCATGCCACCTCATTCGCAACGAAATCCGCATACGCCGCGGAGTCGAGTAGATCGCCCAAGGCCCCGTCTCCTTCGAGCGAGACGGTGAAGATCCATCCCTCACCATACGGGTCGGAGTTGATGACTTCCGGACTGTCGCCTAGGGATTCGTTGACCTCGACGACGGTCCCGGTGACCGGCGAGATCAGATCCGAGACGCTCTTGGTGCTTTCGACCTCACCGCACTGTTCACCGGCCGTGACGGAATCACCCACAGCGGGGGCCTCGACGAAGACCACGTCACCGAGGGAATCCTGTGCGAACGCGGTGATCCCCACGCGCGCGGCTCCGTCACCATCGGTCCCCGCGGCCCATTCGTGATCGCGCGAATACCGGAGTGCGGCCGGATACTCCAAGGTGGCCATTGTGTCTCCTGACATAAGTAGTACGTGCAGCCCGTGAACGGGTTGATAACACAAGCATAACGGCACCGCGGACTCCACGTCGGAACCCGCGATGGTCGTCTGCGTGTCCCACGCCCGCCCGTCCGACTGCCACAAACCTACCACCTTGTGTGGGATGAGTGGGATGCGCCACAAAATCCCCCTACGACCGATTCCGTTTTGCATTCGGCCGCAGAGTCGGTATAGAGTTATCAACGTTGCTCAGCCGATGAGAAACGGCATGCAACGGGTTGTGGCGCAGCTTGGTAGCGCACTTGACTGGGGGTCAAGGGGTCGCAGGTTCAAATCCTGTCAACCCGACAAAATCACCCGACATCGGTTTCCGGTGTCGGGTTTTTTGTGCCCTCTGATCCAGGAATTTCGGGTTAGCGGCAAGAATGTGTGTACAGCGTCGGCGTGTCTAGCGTCTTCTTCCACCCCATCCGTGTTGGATTCCGTTGCCGTCTTCGGGGCTGAAGGCGGTGCCGTAGAGCAGGTTGGTTTCCTCGC